>NZ_ATYB01000008.1:1200000-1524328 GCF_000427465.1 Sinorhizobium arboris LMG 14919
GACGGTACCGGACAGAGGCGCGAAGGCGCCCGGGAAGGATTGAAGGTATTTCTGCGCGCCGTAATCCTCGATGAGCACGATGTCAGGGAGCGCGTCGGCGGTTCCGGATGAAAGCCCGGTCTGAAGCTTCTGCTCGACGTCGAGCTTGGCGAAGTCGACGATGTTGAAGGTGACGTCCGGATGGGTTTTCGTATAGCGGGCGCCCGCTTCCTTCATGATCGCGACATTGAAGTTCGGGTCCCAGCACCAGATGGTGATTTCCTTGGCCTGCGCCGAGGCAACCCCCAAGAGGCTTGCGCCCGCGAGAGCCAGACCGGCGATACGCGGCAGATAGGCACGCGCCTGATTGTCCATTGTTTCCTCCCGAAATCGTGTTCCCCGAGACAGTCCTCTCTGTCCCGGCGGGAGTATTTCTTAAAACTCGAGTGGACGCAAATTATTTTCAGTAAATTTTTACTCCGTTTTACCGAGTGGCTGCCACGGCCCTTCTGGCAGTCCAGCTGTCACCAGCTGTCTTGCTGGCATCTCACATGTCTCCTATATCAGGGACAAAGGAGTTTCGAGCATGGGCGCCCCGACGCTTTCGGTCCGAAGTGCAAAAGCGCGTGATCTGGCGCGCCGACTTGCACGGCGAGAGAACCGCTCCATTGCCGACATTGTCGAGCGTGCTCTTGAGTTATATGAAACCAGAGAAGCCGGTCGGGAGCCTGCGAGTGCTTTCTATGCGCGCTTGTTCGAGAGCTGCGGCACGGACATCGACCTCGAAGGGGTGATCAGAGAGGGCCGCAAGGCTCATCCGGGCCCTGACCTTTGATTTTCGTAGACGCCAACGTCATTTCGGAAACGCTGCGCAAGATCCCATCCGAAGCCGTCATCGCATGGCTCGTGCGGTATGATGCAGAGCTCGCACTCCCGACGGTTACGATCGCCGAAATCGCCTTAGAAAATATTACCGGATCAGCGCGCCGCGCGTCTGATTCACGGCCTCGATGGTTGGCGCGGCCGGTGCCGGCGTGCTGCCGCGCCAGACGATTTCCGTGCCGAAAACCACCTTCTTCGCGACCTCGCGGCCCGCAAGGCGTTCGAGTAGCAGGTCGACGGCGGTCTCGCCGATCAGTTCCGCCGGGATCTTCACCGTGGAAAGCGGCGGCCCGAGAAATTGCGCGACCGGGATGTCATTGAAGCTCGCGACGGCGATATCCTCGGGAATCCTGAACCCCATCTCGTGAATGGCCCGGTAGGCGCCGAGCGCCATATTGTCGTTGCAGGTGATGAGGATCTTCGGCGGATTGGGCTTCGACAGCATCGCCTTGGCGAGCTTGTAGCCGCTGTCTGGTGTCATCGGCTCGACCATGCACAATTCCGGATCATAAAGCCCGGCCTTGGTCATCCAGTCGATATAGGTGCGGCAACGGCGCTCCGAATGGATGTTGTCAGGCCCGTAGAAAGCGTCGATCCAGCCGATGAAACCGATGCGGCGGTAGCCCATGTCATGCACCGCCTCCAGGAGCCGGGTCATCGCCAGCGAGACGTCGCTGAGCACGGTGTCTTCCATATCTCCGGCGGGTGCGTAATCGGCAAAGACGAGGTGGCGGCTGTGGCGGCGCAGCCACTCGAGCTCATCGCCGTAATAATGGCCGACGGCCACCACGCCCGAGGCGCCCTCCAGGATCGTCGCCTCCGGAGGGTTACCGGTGAGGAAGACCTTGACGACTTCGCTCTTCAGCGCCTGGCAGCGGCTTTCGATGCCGAGCCGGACGCCGACATAATAGGGATCGGCAAGTTCCTGGGCGGGATCGAGGAAATGCACGAGCGCGATCTTCAGCCCGACCCCGACGGCCTGCGCTGCGGCGCGGCTGCGGTTGCGCGGCGTCGCATAGTTGAGCGCCTCCGCCGTCTCGATGATCGCCTGGCGCTTCCTGTTGGAGATCGACAGTGTCGGATCGTAGTTGAGGACGCGTGAGACGGTTGCTGACGATACGCCGACGGCCGATGCGATTTCCTTGATTGTGACCATTCGGTTCCGTCTGTCCTTTGCCGTGCAGCCTGGGGTATTTCTTTAGTAAAATTTTATCGCGGCTTTTTCAATCGCCGGCCGCAGCCGGTGTGGTCACGGATCCGTTGATTCCCGCCTTGGCGCCTGCGGCAGGCACGCTTGCATACATGCCGGTGGTACGGAACTCGGTCGGGCTCGCGCCGAAGACGCGGCGGAATACCTTGGCGAAATAGTTGGGATCCCCGAAGCCGGACAGGATGGCGACTTCCTTGACTGGCAGGTCCGCAGTCTTGGTCAGCAGCTTTACGGCCCTCTGCAGGCGCTTCTGCAGCACGAATTCCGCCGGCGGCATTCCTTCGCTGGCGGCGAAGGCCCGGGAGAAATGGGCGCGGCTCAGGCCGGAAATGCGCGCGAGCTCCTCGACCGGAAGGGGCTTGTCGAGATTGCTCATGATGTGATCGATCACGTGCTGCATCTTCCGGTATTCTTCACTGAGGACCGGATGCGAGCCGAAGACATCGTCATAGAGCGCCATCGCCGCCTCATAGGCGATCGCCGAGGCGCTGCCCGGGGTCTCGCCGCCGGCGATGAGGCGCAGGCTGCAATCGGCAAGATGTTCGACGGTATCCGGCTGCAGCCTTATGATGGGGCCGGTGACGGCGAGAATGGCGCGGTGGATCCTCAGCGCCTCCTCGCCGTTCATGGAGATCCAGAAGAACTCCCAGTGCCCGCCTTCCTCCAGCCAGTAGCGATGATTGTGGGGGACGAGCAGCAGCAGCGTCTCGCCCGGACGCACGCGATGGCTGCGGTTTTCATATCGCAGGTTGCCGGCCCCCCCGATCGTGTGCTGCAGGACGGTGAAGGGCGTCTGACCGCGTTTGCGCCCGTCCCAATCGTAGCTTGCATCGGTCCTGATCTCATAGCCGGTGCTCGTCGGCATCGTGTGCAGGCTCTGGCGTCCCCGAGGCAGCGAAACTGTCCGCATCGCCGGTCCCCGATCGATCAGTTGCCGCAGCACAGAATTACCCATGAAAGCACAATACCTCTCTAGTCGCGCATCCGATTATACACATAATGCCCACAGATCGCGCAAGACATACGGTTATCGCGGCGTTTGACGAGGGTTGGCGAGGAGGATGCCGCATTGCCGATCCCGGTCAGGTCAATGACTTGATTTTACCCTTATAGCGCGTAGGTCGCAGTCTGAGGAGGAATAGCACGGCCATGGCCAGCTTTAAGATCGCCATCATCGGCGCCGGCAGCATCGGCTTCACCAAGAAGCTCTTCACCGACATTCTTTCCGTGCCGGAGCTTCGCGACGTCGAGTTCGCATTGACGGATCTGAGCGAGCACAACCTCGCCATGATCAAGACCATCCTCGACCGGATCGTTGAGGCGAACAAACTCCCCACGCAGGTGACCGCGACGACCGACCGCCGCAAGGCGCTGGAGGGCGCCCGCTACATCATCAGCTGCGTGCGCGTCGGCGGCCTCGAGGCCTATGCCGACGATATTCGCATTCCGCTGAAATACGGCGTCGACCAATGCGTCGGCGACACGATCTGCGCCGGCGGCATCCTCTACGGCCAGCGCAACATTCCGGTGATCCTCGATTTCTGCAAGGACATTCGCGAGGTGGCGGAGCCCGGCGCCAAGTTCCTCAACTATGCCAACCCGATGGCGATGAACACCTGGGCGGCGATCGAATACGGCAAGGTCGACACGGTCGGTCTTTGCCACGGCGTCCAGCACGGGGCCGAGCAGATCGCCGAGATTCTCGGCGCCAGGGACGGCGAGCTCGATTACATCTGCTCCGGCATCAATCACCAGACATGGTTCGTCGATGTCCGCCTCAACGGCCGCAAGGTCGGCAAGGACGAACTCGTCGCCGCCTTCGAGGCGCATCCGGTCTTTTCCAAGCAGGAGAAGCTTCGGATCGACGTGTTGAAGCGCTTCGGCGTCTATTCGACTGAAAGCAACGGACATCTGTCCGAATACCTGCCCTGGTACCGCAAGCGTCCGGACGAGATCTCCAGATGGATCGACATGTCGGACTGGATCCACGGGGAGACCGGCGGATATCTGCGCTATTCGACAGAGACCCGCAACTGGTTCGAGACCGAATATCCGCGCTTCCTCGAAGAGGCGGGCCGGCCGCTGGAAACGATCAGGCGCTCGAACGAGCATGCGAGCCGCATCCTCGAAGCGCTCGAGACGGGTCGCGTCTATCGTGGCCACTTCAACGTCAAGAACAACGGTGTGATCACCAATCTGCCGGCGGATGCGATCATCGAATCGCCCGGCTTCGTCGATCGTTTCGGCATCAACATGGTGGCAGGCATCATGTTGCCGGAGGCCTGTGCGGCCACCTGCATCTCGTCGGTCAACGTCCAGCGCATGTCCGTCCATGCGGCGATCACCGGCGACATCGATCTCCTGAAACTCGCCGTGCTGCACGACCCGCTGGTCGGCGCCATCTGCACGCCGGAGGAAGTCTGGCAGATGGTCGACGAAATGGTCGTCGCGCAAGCCAGATGGCTGCCGCAATACGCCCATGTGGTCGATGCAGCCAGGGAGAGGCTGAGCCGCGCCACGGTCGCCACCCGGGAGTGGAAGGGTGCGGCACGGCGCGAGGTGCGCTCGATCGAGGAGATCCGCGCGGAGAAGGAAGCGGCGAAGCTGCGCGCTGCGGGGTAGGTCTACCCCGGCGCGCGAGCTGCCCCTCATCCGGCCTGCCGGCTACCTTCTCCCCGCATGCGGGGAGAAGAAGACTCGCAGCGGCCGTTCGAGCCCCCTCTCCCCGCAGGCGGGGAGAGGGCTGGGGTGAGGGGCAATCGCGGCCACTGGGGTCAACCAACGGGCGTTGGAATGACTGCGCAGGGAGACATGCAGTAGGAGGAGCGCCGGCCGCCCCGGCTCGGCGAAGACAGGAGGGAGAACCCGGGACATGAAAACGCATCGACTGAATATGACCGCGAGCCTGCTGATCGGCATATCCGCCTTTGCCGTGCAGGCCTTCGCATCCGAGCCGGCCGTGGTGCCCGAGCAGCCGCCCTTTCCGGCGCAGGGCAAGATCACCTATGTGTCGCGCGATTCCATTCTCGAATTCAAAGCGCTGCCCGAATACAGGGAGCCCGAATGGGTCACCGAGAAATTCGTCAAGGCCGGCAAGCTGCCGCCGGTGGCCGAACGGCTTCCGAAGGAGCCGATGGTCTACAAGGCCGGCAACATGCCGGACGGCATGGGCGTCTATGGCGATGTTCTGCGCCACGTCATCGGCGGCCGGCCGGAAGGCTGGAACTACAGCGCCGGCCAGACTCAAGGCTGGGGCGGCATCGACATCGGCATGTTCGAGTGCCTGACGCGCACGGCGCCGCTCTTCCAGGTGGAGGCGGACGACATGGAGCCGCTGCCGAATCTGGCGAAGAGCTGGGATTGGTCCGAGGACGGCCGCAAGCTGACCATGCACCTGATCGAGGGCGCGAAATGGTCGGACGGCGATCCCTTCGATGCCGATGACGTCATGTTCTACTGGGAGGACAATGTCCTCGACTCGAGCGTTTCGCCCTTGAACGGCGCGACGCCCGAAACCTTCGGCGAGGGCACGACGCTCAAGAAGATCGACCAGTACACGGTCGAATGGACCTTCAAGGAGGCCTTCCCGCGTCAGCATCTTTTCGCAATGGCCTACGGAACCTTCTGCCCCGGCCCGTCGCATATCCTCAAGACCAAGCACCCGAAATATGCCGGGACGACCTATAACGAATATAAGAACGGCTTCCCCGCCGAATATATGAACCTTCCGGTGATGGGTGCATGGGTGCCGGTCGCCTACCGTCCTGACGACATCATCGTGCTGCGCCGCAATCCCTATTACTGGAAGGTGGACGAGGCCGGCAACCAGCTGCCCTACCTCAACGAGCTCCATTACAAGCTTTCGACCTGGGCCGACCGCGACGTGCAGGCGATCGCAGGATCGGGCGACTTCTCGAACCTCGAACAGCCGGAAAACTTCGTTGAATCGCTGAAGCGCGCCGCCAATGAGAGCGCGCCGGCGCGGCTTGCCTTCGGCCCGCGCGTCATCGGTTACAACATGCATATGAACTTCTCCGGCAATGGCTGGGGAGACCCGGACGAACGCGCGAAGGCGGTGCGGGAACTCAACCGCAACCTGGACTTCCGCAAGGCCGTCACAATGGCGGTCGACCGCAAGAAGCTTGGCGAAGCCCTGGTGAAGGGTCCCTTCACGGCGATCTATCCGGGCGGGCTTTCCTCCGGCACGAGCTTCTACGACCGGAACTCCACCATCTACTACCCCCACGATCTCGAAGGCGGCAAGGCGCTTCTCGAAAAGGTCGGTCTCAAGGACACGGACGGCAACGGCTTCGTGAACTTCCCGGAAGGGACCGCTGGTGGCGCCGACGTGCAGATCGTGATGCTCGTCAACTCGGACTACGGCACCGACCGCAATCTCGCGGAAGGCCTGGTCGGCCAGATGGAACAGCTCGCCCTCAAGGTGGTGCTGAACGCGGTCGACGGCACCAAGCGCGACGCGACGCAATATGCGGGCAAGTTCGACTGGCTCATCCGCCGCAACGACCAGGAGCTGACCTCCGTCGTGCAGAACACGACGCAGCTTGCGCCGACCGGTCCCCGTACGAGCTGGCATCATCGTGCGCCGGAGAGCGGCCAGGTCGATCTCCTGCCGCACGAGAAGGAACTCGTCGGCATCGTCAACAAGTTCATCGCCAGCCAAGATAACGAAGAGCGGGCGGAACTCATGAAGCAGTTCCAGAAGATCTCGACGACCAATGTCGATACGGTAGGCCTGACGGAGTATCCCGGCGCGCTGATCATCAACAAGCGCTTCTCGAATATTCCCCCAGGTGCGCCGATCTTCATGTTCAACTGGGCGGAGGACACGATTATCCGGGAACGGGTCTTCGTTGCCGCCGACAAGCAGGGCGATTACGAACTTTATCCCGAGCAGCTTCCCGGCAAACCCGGCGAAAGCGGCCCGATCAACTGAAGCTGAACCGCCTCCGCCGGCTCCGGGCCAAGGAGCCGGCGAGGGTGCAAGCCCTTCACGCCGCCGCGAGCCGATGCAGGCATGGCTCTCGCGGAACTCGAGACAGAAGGAAACGGCATGTTCAGATTTCTGCTTGTCCGAATCGCCTCTGCCATTCCGGTGCTGCTCGTCCTGAGCGTGGTGACCTTCGGCATCATCCAGGCACCGCCGGGAGATTACAGCGACTACATCCGCTCGCAGCTTATCAATCAGGGCGGCGCCTCTTTCGAGGAGGCGGATGCCCAGGCGCAGGCCTATCGCAAGGAGCACGGCCTCGATAAGCCGCTGCCGATCCAGTACGTCAACTGGATAAGGGGCATCGTGACGCGCGGCGATTTCGGCCACAGCCTCTACTACAACAAGCCCGTAGCCGACGTGGTCGGCGAGCGCCTGCCGCGAACGCTGGCGCTCGCGCTCGTATGCCACATTCTTGCATCGGTGATCGGCATCGCCTTCGGGATCATCGCGGCGACGCGGCAATATTCCTGGATCGACAGCCTGCTTTCGACGGTATCCTTTCTCGGCATGACGGTGCCGCGCTTCCTCATGGCACTGATCATCGTCTATATCCTCGTCTTCCATTTCAATGTGAGCGAAATCAACAGCTTCCATTCCGCCCGCTACGGCGGGGCGCCCTGGTCCTGGGATAAGTTCGTCGATCTGGTGAAGCATGTCTGGCCGGTCGTGGCGATCGCCACCTTCGGCGGGCTCGCCTACAATATGCGGGTGATGCGCGGCAATCTCCTCGACACGCTGAACGCGCAATATGTCGAGACGGCGCGCGCCAAGGGCCTGAGCGAGGGCGCGGTCGTGATGCGCCACGCGGTGCCGAACGCGCTCCACCCGCTGATCATGTATCAGGGCGTCGTGCTTCCCTACATGCTGACCGGCGAGATCGAGACGGCGATCATCTTCGCGCTGCCGACCGTCGGGCCGGCGATCGTCGGTTCCATGTGGGTCGGCGACGTCTATGTGACGGCGACCTTCATGCTGGTCCTCTCCGCAACATTGATCGTCGGCAACATCATCGCCGACATGCTGCTCGCTGCGCTCGATCCGCGCGTGCGTATGGGAGGGGGGGTACACGCATGACCATCGGAGCCGAAAGCACTCTTCCGGTGGCGATCGAGCCCGAGGAAAAGCACCACCACGAGAGCTACTCCGCCCTCGTCTGGCGGCGGTTGAAGCGTTCCTGGACCGGCCTGCTCGGCTTGGTCCTCGTCTGCCTGCTCGTCCTGATCGCCGTTTTTGCCGACTTCCTGTCGCCCGTCGACCCGAAGGCGACGGGTGTGGCCTTCGCTCAGCCGCAGGCGATCAGCTTCCGGGACAAGGAGGGCAATTTCGTCCTTCCGCCGAGGAGCTATCCGGTGCGCGAGACGGAGGAGCTCGATCCGGTCACTTTCCAGCCGATCATCGGCCCCGATTACGACAATCCGCAGGTCCTCGGCTTCTTCGTAAAGGGCGCCCCCTACAGGCTCTTCGGTTTGATTCCTGCCGAGCGCCATCTTTTCGGCGCCGTCGACGGCACGCCGGTACACCTGCTCGGCACCGACAAATTCGGCCGCGACGTCCTGTCCCGCATCCTCTACGGTTCGCGCATCTCCTTGATGATCGCGCTCACCGTCGTCTTCATCGTCACCGTGGTCGGGACGACCGTCGGCATGGTGTCCGGCTATTTCGGCGGGCGCTTCGATGCCTGGGTACAGCGTTTCGTCGAACTCGTGCTCGCCTTCCCGCAATTGCCGCTCTATCTGGCGCTCGCCTCGCTGATCCCGGTCACCGCGCCGACGAATGTCTTCCTCGCCTTTGTCATCATCGTGATGTCGGCGCTCGGCTGGGCGCAGATGTCGCGCGAGGTGCGCGGCAAGACCCTGGCGCTTGCCCGGATCGAATATGTGCGGGCGGCGATCGCCATCGGCGCTACGGACCGGCGCATCATATTCCAGCACATCTTCCCGAATGTGATGAGCCACGTCATCGTCGCGGTGACGCTCGCCATCCCCCAGGTGGTGCTGCTCGAATCCTTTCTCGGGTTCCTGGGCTTTGCGGTCAAGCCGCCGCTGATCTCGTGGGGGCTGATGCTGCAGGACACGGCGAATTATTCCGCGATCGGTTCCTATCCCTGGATCCTCTCGCCGGTCGCCTTCGTGCTGGTCACCGTTTTCGCCTTCAATGCGCTGGGCGACGGCCTGCGCGACGCAATCGACCCCTATTGAGGAGCATGCCGATGGCAACGATCAAAAGCATTGTCCCGGCACCCGAGGAACGGCGCGACCGCCACACGAAGGGCACGAGACCGGTGATCGATGCGCGCCGCGTCGCGGTCACCTTCAAGGTGGAGAACGGCACGGTCGAGGCGGTAAAGGACGTTTCCTTCCAGCTCTATCGCGGCGAGACGGTGGCCATCGTCGGAGAGTCCGGCTCCGGCAAGTCGGTGACGGCGCGCACCGTCATGGGACTGCTGTCGAAGCGGGCTACGATCGCGCCGCAAGCGCGCATCGAATATGACGGCAGGGACGTGTTGAAATTCTCGAAGAGAGAGCGCCGGGCATTGCGCGGCGATCGCATCTCGATGATCTTCCAGGAGCCGATGAGCTCGCTGAACCCGGTCTACACGATCGGCAGCCAGATCGTCGAGGCGATCCGCGCGCATCGCCGCGTCAGCCGGCGGGCCGCCGCCGAACGGGCACTGGAGCTCTTGCGGCACGTTCAGATCCCCGATCCTGAGGCGCGGCTCAACCAGTATCCGCATCAGCTTTCCGGCGGCCAGCGTCAGCGCGTTATGATCGCCATGGCTCTTGCCAACGATCCGGACGTGCTGATTGCCGACGAGCCGACGACGGCGCTCGACGTGACGGTGCAGGCGCAGATTCTCAACCTTATCCGCAAGCTGCAGCAGGAGCTCGGCATGGCGGTGATCCTGATCACCCATGACCTGACGGTGGTCCGCCAATTTTCCGATTACGTCTATGTCATGCAGCTCGGCGAAGTGAAGGAACACAACACGACGGAGGCGCTGTTTGCCGATCCGCAGCACGCCTACACGCGGCGGCTGCTTTCCTCCGAACCCTCCGGTTCGGCCAACCCGTTGCCGGACGATGCGCCGATCCTGCTCGACGGCCGCAATGTCCGTGTCTCTTTCACCTTGAAAAAGGGCGGGTTCTTCAGACCGCGATTCAAGGAGCTCGTCGCGGTCGACGGGCTCAGCCTCAAGCTTCGCCGGCACGAGACGCTCGGGCTCGTCGGCGAGTCCGGTTCCGGCAAGACCACTTTCGGCCAGGCGCTGATCCGGCTTCTCAACACCGATGGCGGCGAGGTCTATTTCGAAGGCGAGCCGATCCACGACAAGGACCGCAAGGGAATGCGCCCGCTTCGGTCGAAGATCCAGATCGTCTTTCAGGACCCCTTCTCCTCGCTCAACCCGCGAATGTCGGTCGGCCAGATCATCGAGGAGGGTCTGATCGTCAACGGCATCGGCGCAAACCGCAAGGACAGGCTGAAGCGGGTCGAGGACGCGCTCGTCAGCGCCGGCATGCCGTCGAACATCCTTTCGCGCTTTCCGCACGAGTTCTCCGGCGGCCAGCGCCAGCGCATTGCGATCGCCCGCGCCATCGCGCTCGAACCGGAATTCATCCTCCTGGACGAGCCGACCTCGGCACTCGACCTCTCGGTACAGGCCCAGATCATCGAACTCCTGCGCCGGCTGCAGGATGAGCGGGGTCTGAGCTACCTCTTCATCTCCCACGACCTGAAGGTCGTGCGCGCGCTCTGCCACCGCGTGGCGGTTATGCAGAACGGCCGGATCGTCGAAGAGGGGTCGGTGAGCCAGGTCCTTAACAATCCCAAGACTGCCTACACGGAGCGGCTGGTAAAGGCCGCCTTCGAAGTGGCCGCGTGAGTTCAAACAGAGGCTATCCCATGACGAGACAACCCAGGATTACTTTCATCGGCGCCGGTTCCACCGTTTTCATGAAGAACATCATCGGCGATATCTTGCAGCGGCCGGCGCTTTCGGCCGCGACCATCGCGTTGATGGACGTCAATCCCGAGCGGCTCGCCGAAAGCGAGATCGTCGCCGGCAAACTGGTGCGCACTCTTGGCGTCAATGCCAAGATCGAATCCCATTCGAACCAGCGCAAGGCATTGGAGGGAGCGGATTTCGTCGTCGTCGCCTTCCAGATCGGCGGCTATGAGCCCTGCACCGTCACCGACTTCGAAGTGCCGAAGAAATACGGCCTGCGCCAGACAATTGCCGACACGCTGGGCGTCGGCGGCATCATGCGCGGGCTGCGCACCGTGCCGCATCTCTGGAAGATCTGCCAGGACATGCTCGAGGTGTGCCCCGAGGCGATCCTCCTGCAATATGTGAATCCGATGGCGATAAACACCTGGGCGATCGCCGAGAAATATCCGGCGATCAAGCAGGTGGGCCTCTGCCATTCGGTGCAGGGCACGGCATACGAACTTGCCCGCGACCTCGACATCCCGCTCGAGGAAATCCGCTACCGCGCCGCCGGCATCAACCACATGGCGTTCTATCTGAAGTTCGAGCATCGTCAGAAGGACGGCGGCTATCGCGACCTCTATCCGGACCTGATGCGCGGCTACCGCGAGGGGCGCTTCCCCAAGCCCAGCCACTGGAACCCGCGCTGCCCCAACAGGGTGCGCTACGAAATGCTGACGCGGCTCGGTTATTTCGTCACCGAGAGTTCGGAGCATTTCGCCGAGTACACGCCATACTTCATCAAGGAAGGGCGCCCCGATCTGATCGAGAAATTCGGCATTCCGCTCGATGAATATCCGAAGCGTTGCGTCGAGCAGATCGAGCGCTGGAAGGGACAGGCGGCCGCCTTCAAGGAGGCGGAGACGATCGAAGTCGCGGAGAGCCGTGAATATGCCTCCTCGATCATGAACTCGGTCTGGACCGGCGAACCTTCGGTGATCTACGGCAACCTCCGGAACAATGGCTGCATCACCTCGCTGCCGGAAAACTGCGCGGCGGAAGTGCCCTGCCTCGTCGATTCATCCGGTATCCAACCGACCTATATCGGCGCCTTGCCGCCGCAACTTACGGCGCTGATCCGCACCAACATCAACGTCCAGGAGCTGACGGTCCAGGCGCTCGTCACCGAAAACCGCGAGCACCTCTATCACGCGGCGATGATGGATCCGCATACCGCCGCCGAGCTCGACCTCGACCAGATCTGGTCTCTTGTGGACGATCTCCTCGCGGCGCACCGCGACTGGATCCCGGAATGGGCCCGCGTGACGAAGAAGGTAGCGGCCGCCTGATTTTTTCTCCCGGTCGGGCGACCAAACGGCCCCGGAACCGCTCGGTTCCGGGGCCGCATTGTCATGCAGACCGACGCAACCGCCGCACTCGAGATCCCGGGTCTTCAGGGTCAAGACCTAAGACCGGGCGCAAGCCTGTAGTCCAATAGACGCGGTCTGGGAGATGTGGGACAGCGACTATACGGACGCACGAAGCCGGCAACAGTCATGTTCTGCGGCAGGTACGCGCTTTCCGAAACTGGTCTTGGCGGCTTCAAGCCTGCTTTCGACAATGCCCGGTTCAAGGGCCGTAACCCACAGTAAGGAAGCTTTAATGATTGACCGATTCCGTAACCTGATCCGCGCGACGATTGGCGGCCTCGCTTTCAGCGCTGTCGCAGTGTCCGGCGCGATGGCCGAGGAGACCAAGCAACAGGCTCAGGCCGAGTTCGTGAAGCGCGGAACGCTCTCGTGCGACGTCGCAGCAGGCGTGGGTCTGGTGCTGGGTTCGTCGAAGGCGCTGGATTGCGTTTTCGAGGCAGACGGTCAGAAGGCACCGCAAAAATATACCGGTACGATCGACAAGCTGGGACTTGATATCGGCATAACGGCTGAAAGCCGCCTGGTGTGGGCGGTTTACGCGAAGCCGAAAACCAAGCTCAAGGGTGCGCTTGCCGGCAACTATTCCGGCCTCTCCGCCGAGTTTGCGGCCGGACTGGGCCTGGGGGCGAAATCCCTGGTCGGCGCGAAAAAGGAAATCGCGCTGCAGCCGCTGAAGATCGATGGTCAGACGGGGCTGAACGTCGCTGTTGGAGTTGCCAGTGTGAAGTTGACGCCGGCGAAATAAACGGGGGGAGTCCTTCGCTGCATTCGTTAAGCGTCGCGCGTCTCATCGGACGCGCGACGCTGTTTTGCTTTGATCTGCTGTACGTTTCCTTTAGAGCGTTTCAGTGTTTCGCGGAAACACTGAAACGCTCTAAGACTTTGAAGGTAAGTATTTCCGGACGGAAAACCGCTACATGCTTTCCTGCAAGTGCTCCAGCCGGAGACGATAAGGAACCGTACGGCAGGTCTCCAAAGGTGGTCGGATGCAGGCGAATGGTAAAAATTCGGAAGAGCAGGGCTCGAGGATCATCCGGGCAATTTTGGATGAAACGCCGCTCAGGGCCGCGAGTTTCATCGTCACCATTTACGGCGACGTGGTCGAGCCGCGCGGCGGCGCGATCTGGATCGGCAACCTGATCGAGATCTGCGCTGACGTCGGTATCAGCGAGACGCTTGTGAGAACCGCCGTGTCCCGTCTCGTCGCCGCCGGCCAGCTCGCCGGAGAACGGGAGGGACGGCGCAGCTTCTATCGGCTGACGGATGCCGCACGCGCGGAATTCGCCGCTGCGGCGCGGGTGATCTTCGGACCGCCGGAGGAAGCGAGCTGGCGCTTCGTGCAGCTGATGGGTTCGTCGGCCGAGGAGCGGATGCAGATGCTCGAGCGATCCGGTCATGCGCGCCTGAGCCCCCGGCTCGCAATCGGCGTGCGGCCGTTCCCGAACGCGATCATGCCCGCCCTTGTCTTCCGGGCGGAGCTTGCCCAAGGCGCGAGCGAGCTGAAGGCCTTTGTCTCCGGCTGCTGGGATCTGGCACCTCACGCACAGGCGTACCGGCGGTTCCTCGCCTGTTTCGGCAAGCTCGCCGATCTTTCGGATGGCGCTGCGGCGATTACTCCCGAGGAGTGCCTTTCCGCGCGCCTCCTCCTGGTACACCAGTTCCGCTTCGTCACGCTCCGCGAGCCGCGCCTGCCGGCGGAAGTTCTGCCCGCTGATTGGCCAGGCGACGAAGCCCGCCGCCTGTTCGCCCGTCTTTATCGCCGGCTGTCTCCCCAGGCGGACCTGCATGTCGCACGGAACTTCGTCACGCTCACGGGGCCGCTGCCGAAGGCGACCGGGGCGACGGAGGACCGGCTTCGGATGCTGTGCGACGAAGCTGCGTCCGGGAAGGCAGGAGACCTCGTTTAAAGCTGCTGCGTTTCGGCGGCCGTGGAGGGCGACTTCTCCCCTCTTCGTCCTTCGCGTTTGCGTCCGGCCGCGAACGGACGCAATCACCGCCAATTAATGTCACAAAAAATCGTGAAAATTCCGTTGAACTGTGACATGTCCTGCGTTAGATTCTAACTGATCGGTCGGTTAATGGTTGGGCATGCCGGCCGCCGAGCCGGAAGGAGTAGCACTCAGCTCATTCTCGAGCGCCTCCGGCGGAGGAGAGAGCAGCATGTATGCTCAAACGGTGAAGACGGGCGCCCCCAGGGTCAAGACACCCGAGGAGATGGACCCGCAGGAACGCGCTTTCCAGGAGCGGATCGACGCGGGTCAGAAGATCGAGCCAAAGGAATGGATGCCCGAAGGCTATCGCAAGACGCTCATCCGCCAGATCAGCCAGCACGCCCATTCCGAGATCGTCGGCCAGCTCCCGGAAGGCAACTGGATCACCCGAGCGCCGACGCTCGAGCGCAAGGCGATCCTGCTCGCCAAGGTTCAGGACGAGGCGGGGCATGGTCTATATCTCTACTGCGCCGCCGAGACGCTGGGAGTAAGCCGCGACACCCTTTACGAGCAGCTTCACTCGGGCAAGGCCAAGTATTCGTCGATCTTCAATTATCCGACGCTCAGCTGGGCCGATATCGGTGCCATCGGTTGGCTGGTCGACGGTGCGGCCATCATGAACCAGGTGCCGCTGCAGCGCTGTTCCTACGGCCCTTATTCGCGCGCGATGATCCGCATCTGCAAGGAGGAGAGCTTCCATCAGCGCCAGGGCTACGACATCCTGATCAAGATGATGAAAGGCACCCCTGCCCAGAAGGCCATGGTGCAGGACGCGCTGGACCGCTGGTGGTGGCCGTCGCTGATGATGTTCGGCCCTGCGGACGACGCCTCGGTCCATTCGGCCCAGTCGATGGCCTGGAAGATCAAGCAGAACTCGAACGACGAACTCAGACAGAAATTCGTCGACCAGACCGTACCGCAGGCCGGATTTCTCGGACTGACCATCCCCGACCCGGATCTGAAGTGGAACGAGGAAAAGGGCGGCTACGATTTCGGCGAGCCGGACTGGGACGAATTTTTCGAAGTGGTCGCCGGCAATGGCCCCTGTAATGCCGAGCGCCTCGGTGCGCGCAGAAAGGCCTGGGAGGACGGCGCCTGGTTCCGGGATGGCGTGACGGCGCATGCCGAAAAGGCCGCACGTCGCGCGCAGCCGGTCGCCGCGGAATGAACATCGGGAGCGAGACGTTATGTCCAGCGAGTGGCCCCTCTGGGAGGTCTTCATCCGCGGCCAGCACGGCCTGAACCACCGCCACGTGGGAAGCCTGCATGCGCCCGATGCCGAAATGGCGATCAACAACGCCCGCGACGTCTACACCCGCCGCAACGAGGGCGTCAGCATCTGGGTGGTGCGTTCGAGCGACATAGCGGCAAGTGCGCCCTCGGAAAAGGGTCCATTGTTCGAGCCTGCGAATGCGAAGGTCTATCGCCACCCGACTTTCTTCGACATTCCGGATGAGGCGGGGCACATGTGATGGTTCAGCCAACCGCCATGGAAGCTGCCGTCGACCGGGCCGCGCTTTTCGAGTTCCTGCTCGGCATGGGCGACAATGTGCTGATCCTCGGCCATCGGCTTTCGGAATGGTGCGGCCATGGCCCGGCTCTCGAAGAAGATATCGCGCTCGCCAACACGGCGCTCGACCTCATAGGCCAGACGCAGCTCTGGCTCGGCCTTGCAGGCGAGGTCGAGGGAAGGGGCCGCAGCGCGGACGACCTTGCCTATCTCCGCGATACGCGCGACTTCCGCAACCTGCTGATCACCGAACGGCCGAACGGCGATTACGGCAGGACGCTGATGCGCCAGTTCCTGTTCGATGCATGGCACTATCTCGCACTGAAGGTCCTTCGCAGCTCCTGCGAGCCGCGCATCGCCGGGATCGCCGAGAAGGCGTCGAAGGAGGCGGCCTACCATCTCGAACGGAGCCGCGACCTTGTGATCCGCCTTGGCGACGGAACCGCGGAAAGCCACGCCCGCATGCAGGAGGCGCTGGACGAGCTCTGGCCCTATACCGGCGAGATGTTCGTGAGCGAGGCGCACGACGCGGCCCTTGCAGCTGCCGGCGTAGCACTGGAGCCGGACAGCCTCAAGGCCGAATGGGACGCGGTCATCGCCGGGGCACTCCGCGCGGCGACGCTCGAAAAACCGGAGGACGGTTACATGCACAGGGGCGGCAAGCGCGGCCTCCATACGGAGCATCTCGGTTATGTGCTCGCCGAGATGCAGTTCCTGCAGCGCGCCTATCCCGGCGCCAGCTGGTAGGAGGCTCATGTGGCGACGGCGATACGTCCCTCGATCGCAGATGTGTGGCACTGGCTCTCGCAGGTGCCGGACCCGGAAATTCCGGTCATCTCCGTGGTCGACCTCGGCATCGTCCGCCGCGTCGCCTGGGATGGGGAGACGCTGGTGGTGACGGTGACGCCGACCTATTCGGGCTGTCCCGCCACGGCGGTCATCAATCTCGATATCGAGCGGCGGCTCAAGGAGAACGGCATCGACAATGTCAGGCTGGAACGCCAGCTCTCGCCCGCCTGGACCACCGACTGGATCAGCGCGGAGGGCCGCGAAAAGCTTGAAAGCTACGGCATTGCGGCGCCCGTCGACGGCACCGGAGCCGAGGGCAGGCTGTCGAAACGGATCGAAAGTCTCACGGGCGGCGCGGTGCTGATGGTCTCCTGTCCCCGCTGCGGCTCCACCCGGACCGAGAAGGTCAGCCAGTTCGGATCGACGCCCTGCAAGGCGAGTTATCGCTGCCGGGACTGTCTGGAGCCCTTCGACTATTTCAAATGCATCTGACGTAATGCGAGGCGGGAAGAACGCTCGAATGGCACGTTTTTATCCTCTTCAGGTCACCGAAGTCCGGCGCGATACGCGCGATGCCGTGGTCGTGACGCTCGAGCCGCGCGAGGAGCACCGCGCCGCGTTCGATTTCACCCAGGGGCAATATCTGACGTTCCGCCGCCTCTTCGGCGGCGAGGAGCTGCGCCGGTCGTATTCGATCTGCGCCGGTCTTGACGAAGGCGCCCTGAAGGTCGGCATCAAGCGCGTTGATGACGGCTGCTTCTCCAGCTGGGCGACTGAACAGCTCAAGCCGGGCGACACGCTGGAAGCCATGCCGCCGATGGGGGCATTCTTCACGCCTATCGAGCCGGAGGCGGCCAAACACTATCTTGGCTTTGCGGGCGGCAGCGGCATCACGCCGGTGCTCTCGCTCATAAAGACGGTGCTCGCGCGCGAGCCGCGGTCCGCGTTCACGCTGGTCTATGCCAACCGCCACTTCAGCTCGATCATGTTCCGCGAGGAACTGGACGATCTCAAGAACCTCTATCTGGGGCGGCTTTCCGTTCTGCACATCCTCGAGAGCGAAGCCCAGGAGATCGACCTGTTCAGCGGGCGGCTCGATCAGGAAAAATGCACTGCCCTGTTCCGTAGCTGGATCGACGTGCAGTCGGCCGATATCGCCTTCATCTGCGGGCCTGAGCCGATGATGCTCGCCGTCGCTGCAGCGCTTCGCGCGCACGGTCTCAGCGACGATCGCATCAAGTTCGAACTGTTCGCCGCTTCGCAGCCGGGCCGCGCCCCCCTGAGGGTCGCAAGGGGCGAGCATGCCGACCGGCATGCGACCTGCCAGGCGACGGTCATCCTCGACGGCGGTGCGCGCAGCTTCGCCTTGGCGAAGGAGGGGCGGAGCATCCTTGAAGCCGCGCTCGAAAATGGAGTGGACGCACCTCATGCCTGCAAGGCGGGGATCTGCTCTTCGTGCCGCGCAAAGGTGTTGGAAGGCGAGGTGGAGATGGAGGCCAATCACGCGCTGGCGGATTACGAGGTGGAGCAGGGCTATGTGCTGACCTGCCAATCCTATCCGCTCAGCGACCGCATCGTCGTCAGCTACGATCAGTGACCGCCGATACCGAGCCGACGCTCAGTCTGAACTGATGGGAGGATCATCCGATGAACGTAGTGGCGGACCGGCCGCGCCGGCTCGAAAGCTATATCGCCGGCGCCTGGATGCGCGGTGCGAAGGACGGCGTGACCCTTCGCGATGCTGCGACGGGCGCGCCGGTGGCGCTCGTCGATTCCAGCGGCATCGATTTCGCCGCCGCGCTTGCCTATGGACGCGAAAAGGGCGGGCCGGCGCTTCGCCGGATGTCGTTCCACGAGCGGGCGATGATGCTGAAGGCGCTTGCCCAGGCACTGATGGAGCGCAAGGAGGAATTCTATGCGCTCTCCACCGCCACGGGCGCCACGCGCCCGGACAGCTGGATCGACATCGAAGGCGGC
Organism: Sinorhizobium arboris LMG 14919; assembly: GCF_000427465.1. Classification (NCBI taxonomy): domain Bacteria; kingdom Pseudomonadati; phylum Pseudomonadota; class Alphaproteobacteria; order Hyphomicrobiales; family Rhizobiaceae; genus Sinorhizobium; species Sinorhizobium arboris. The sequence goes on from NZ_ATYB01000008.1 coordinate 1,218,705, forward strand.
ATCGGCACGCTTTTCTCCTATGCCTCGAAGGGCAGGCGGGAATTGCCGAACAGCCATGTGCTCCTCGATGGCGGTGTCGAGGCGCTGTCACGCGACGATACGTTTTCCGGCCAGCATATTTTGACAGCGTTTCAGGGCGTCGCTGTGCATATCAACGCCTTCAACTTTCCCTGCTGGGGCATGCTCGAAAAGCTCGCGCCGACGCTGCTGGCGGGGATGCCTGCGATCGTCAAGCCTGCGAGCCCGACCGCCTATCTCGCCGAGCTGATGGTGCGGCGGATCGTCGACACCGGTTTGCTTCCGGAAGGGGCGCTCCAGCTCGTCTGCGGCTCCTCGGGCGATCTCCTGGATCATGTCGGCGGCCAGGACGTGGTGACCTTCACCGGCTCGGCTACGACCGGGCGCAAGCTCAAGACCCACCCCGCGATCGTCGGGAATTCGGTGCGCTTCACCATGGAGGCCGACAGCCTCAATGCGGCGGTTCTTGGGCTCGATGCGGTCCCTGGAACGGAGGAATTCGATCTCTTCGTCCGCGAAGTCGCCCGCGAAATGACGTCGAAGGCGGGGCAGAAGTGCACGGCCATCCGCCGGGTGATCGCGCCGCGCGCCCATTGCGACGCGCTGGGTGCAGCTCTCGGCGAGCGTCTCGCCAAGGTTCAGCTCGGCGATCCGGCTGACGAAAAGGCCCGGATGGGGCCGCTCGCAAGCATCGACCAGCGCGAAGAGGTAAGGGCGCGCATCCGCGATCTCACAACGGATGCAGAGATCGTCGCAGGCGATCCGGCAAGGCCGCAGCTTGTCTCCGGCGACCCGGAGGCGGGGGCTTTCCTCAATCCCGTCCTTCTCTATTGCGCCAAGCCGGGCGCAGCGCGGTCGGTTCACGATGTCGAGGCCTTCGGCCCCGTGAGCACCGTCATGCCCTATGATACGGCGGAAGAGGCGGTTGAACTCGTCCGGCGCGGAAGGGGGAGCCTCGTCACCTCCGTCTTCACCAATGATCCCGATATCGCGCGGGATCTGGTGATCGGCATGGCGCCGTTCCATGGCCGCGTGATGATCGGCAACCGCCTGAGCGCGAAATCCTCGACCGGGCACGGCTCGCCCCTGCCGGCTCTCGTCCACGGCGGCCCCGGGCGGGCGGGAGGCGGAGAGGAGCTGGGCGGCATGCGGGGCGTCATGCATTACATGCAGCGCACGGCCGTCCAGGGGCCGCCGGGTCTCATCTCGGCTGTCACCGGCCGATGGATGGAGGGAGCGCCCGCGCGGATCGGGGGTGAGCACCCCTTCCGCAAGTCGCTCGCCGAATTACGGATCGGCGACCAGCTGGTCACGGAGACACGCACGGTCAGGCTCGAAGATATCGAGCAGTTCGCCGATTTCACCGGCGACACCTTCTACGCGCATATGGACGAGGAGGCTGCGCGCGCCAATCCGTTCTTCGACGGCCGCGTCGCGCATGGCTATCTCGTCGTCTCCCTGGCCGCCGGTCTTTTCGTCGACCCCGCCCCGGGGCCGGTGCTCGCAAACTACGGCGTCGACAGGCTGCGCTTCCTGACGCCCGTCTATCCGGGCGACACGCTTCAGGTCCGGCTCACCTGCAAGGAGATCAGTCCGCGAATGAATGCCGAGCATGGGGAGGTGCGCTGGGACTGCCACGTCACCAACCAGACTGGCGCAACTGTCGCGCAGTATGATGTATTGACGATGGTGGCGAAGACGAGAGGCGGGGAAGGATGACGACGGAGCAGGAGACGCGGCATCTGGTGATGACGGTTTTGATGACGCCGGACATGGCGAATTTCAGCGGAAAGGTTCATGGCGGAGCGCTTTTGAACCTGCTCGACCGCGTGGCCTTCTCCTGTGCGTCGCGCTTTTCGAAGCAATATGCGGTGACGCTTTCCGTTGATCAGGTGATCTTCAAGGAGCCGATCCATGTCGGTGAGCTCGTTACCTTCCGCGCGGCGATCAATTATGCCGGCCGTACCTCGATGGAGGTCGGCATAAGGGTGGAGGCGGAAAACATCCGGGCGGGCACACGGCGGCACACGAATTCCTGCTATTTCACGATGGTCGCCGTCGACGATGCAGGCCGTCCGGTCGCGGTGCCGGAGTACCATCCGGAGACGGCAACCGAGAAACGCCGCCACCAGGCAGCCGAATTGCGGCGCACGCTTCGGCGCGAATTCGCCCATCGGCTGAAGACGGTCGCAGAAACCGGGCGGGATGTGGGGGAATAGGAATGCCCGTCTGGCGCCGATACCGACCCCTTGTCACCGGCCCCTGAATTCCGGCTTACGTTTATCCAGGAAAGCCGTCACGCCCTCCGCATAGTCGGCGGTGCGGCCGGCTTCGCGCTGCAGGTCGCGTTCGAGGTCGAGCTGTTCGTCGAAGGAGCGGGTGGCGGCGGCCTGGATCGCGCGCTTGGTCAGACCGAACCCCTTGGTCGGTCCGGCCGCGAGCCGCGCTGCAAGCGCGGAAGCTTCGTCCATCAGCGCCGCGTCGTCGACGGCACGCCAGATCAGCCCCCAACTCGCCGCCGTCTCCGCATCGAGCGGTTCGGCCGTCATCGCCAGCGCCTTGGCACGGGCTTCGCCGATGAGCCGCGGCAAGCTCCAGGTCCCGCCGGAATCGGGCACCAGTCCGATTTTTCCGAAGGCCTGGATGAAGCGGGCGGAGCGGGCGGCAAGCGTGATGTCGCAGGCGAAAGCGATATTGGCGCCGGCACCTGCAGCTACCCCGTTGACGGCGCAGACGATCGGTTTTTCCAGACCGCGGATCAATCTCAGGAGTGGATTGTAGAAGGTCTCGATCGTGTGGCCGAGGTCCGGCATGCCGCCTTTGCGGGGATCGCGGTCGCCGAGATCCTGGCCGGCGGAAAAGCCGCGCCCCGCTCCCGTCAGGATCACGGCACGCACATCGTCGTCCGAATGGGCGCGCTTGAAGCCGGCGCGCAGCGCCAGATGCATTTCCTCATTGAAGGCGTTGAGCTTGTCGGGTCGGTTGAGAGTCAGGCGCAGCACGCCGCCTTCAATCGCCGACAGCACGGTGTCGGTATCGGACATGTTTCCTCCCTGCACCATCTGGTTCCCGCCCAGAAAAGCCTTGCATGGACCTATCGGCGGGTCAATCATCCCCCGACGGAGGACGAGCATCGTGACGCTCAGCATCGTGCATAGAGGCGGGATCGCCGACGTCACCGCCGGCAATCCTTTGCGCCATGTTTTCCTTACCGAGCGGGCGGCCCGCCACCCGCCCGAGCTTGCCGGCATAGAGCCGCGCCCGATTCGTTCGGCGGCGGTGGTCGGCGGCGGCACGATGGGGGTCGGCATCGCCGCCGCCCTGCGCAGCGCCTGTCTTCCGCTCGTCCTGATCGAACGGGACCATGCGGCGGTGGAGGGGGCGCTTGCCAGGCTTCGCGCACTTTTCGACGGTGCGGTGAAGCGGGGCCGCATCTCCGCCGGGCTGGCGGCCGAGCGTATGGCAGGCGTTACGGGCTCGACGGATTGGGCAGCGTTGGCCGAGGCGGATCTCATCATCGAGGCCGTCTTCGAGGATCTGGATGTGAAGCGCGGCGTCTTTCAAAGCGTCGCTGCGGTCTGCCGCGAAGATGCCATTCTCGCGACGAACACGTCCTATCTCGATCCCGAGCGGATCGCCGAGGGCATCGGGGGGCCGGAGCGATTTCTCGGCCTGCATTTCTTCAGCCCGGCACAGGTAATGAAGCTTGTCGAGATCGTCCCGACGCACGCGACGGCGCCCGAGGTGCTGGCGACCGGTTTCGCGTTGGCCCGGATGCTGAACAAGATCCCTGTGCGCGCCGGTATTTCGGACGGTTTCATTGGCAACCGCCTTCTCAGGGTCACCCGGATGCAAGCCGAGCGGCTGCTGCTCAGCGGGGCGACACCGGCGGGAGTCGATGCCGCCATGCGCGCCTTCGGGCTGCCGATGGGGCCATTCGAGGCACAAGACCTCGGCGGGCTGGACATCGCCGCCTCCCAGCGCCGTACCGCCCGCGCCCGCGGCGAGACGCCTTTTGCGCCGGTCGCCGATCGCCTCGCGGCCATCGAGCGCTTCGGCCAGAAGAGCGGCGGCGGCTGGTACGACTACGCGCCCGGCGACCGCACACCGCGGCCTTCCGCGACAGTCGCCCGCATCATTGCGGAGGAAGCGCAGGGCTGGCCTGGTCGCGATTGGAACGACGCATCCATGGTAGAGTGCATCCTCTGGCCGATGGTCAACGAGGCTGCACGGACTATCGAGGACAGGACGGCTCTGCGGGCCGCCGATATCGATCTCGTGGAAATCCACGGCTACGGCTTTCCGCGCTGGCGGGGCGGGCCGATGTACTATGCGGAAGCGCGCGGCCTCGACGGGGTCGTCGCTGCGCTGAGCGCAATGGCGGAGGAGGGGTTCGCCGAGCCGCCTTGCGGCAGGCTTTTCCAGGCTGCCGCGCGCGGCCGTTTTTCCTGAGGGACATCAGCAGAGTTCGGGGCGCATGTTTTCTCGGCGGACTGAGCCGGGTTGCACAACCGGCCTCATTTTCCTAGGAGGACCCTTCGGATTCAGAACGGATAGGTCCTGCCTTGATCGATACGCCCTATTATCTCATCGACAAGTCCAAGCTCACCCGCAACATGGAGAAGATCGCCCATGTGCGCGAGAGGTCCGGCGCCAAGGCTCTGCTGGCTCTCAAGTGCTTTGCCACCTGGTCGGTGTTCGAACTCATGCGCGACTATATGGACGGAACCACGTCTTCCTCGCTCTTCGAGGTCAGGCTCGGCCGGGAGAGGTTCGGCAAGGAGACCCATGCCTATAGCGTCGCCTATGGCGACAACGAGATCGACGAGGTGGTCTCGCATGCGGACAAGATCATCTTCAATTCGATATCGCAGCTGGAGCGCTATGCCGACAAAGCGGCGGGCATCGCGCGCGGATTGCGCCTCAACCCCCAGGTGAGTTCGTCAAGCTTCGACCTCGCCGATCCGGCGCGCCCCTTCAGCCGACTTGGCGAATGGGACGTGGCGAAGGTCGAGGCCGTTATGGACCGGATCAACGGCTTCATGATCCATAACAATTGCGAGAACAAGGATTTCGGCCTCTTCGACCGAATGCTCGCACAGATCGAGGAAAGGTTCGGCTCGCTCATCGCCCGCGTCGACTGGGTAAGCCTCGGGGGCGGCATTCACTTCACCGGAGACGACTATCCGGTCGAGGCCTTCTCGGCGCGCCTCAGGGCGTTTTCCGACCGCTATGGTGTTCAGGTCTATCTGGAGCCGGGAGAGGCTTCCATCACGAAGAGCACGACGCTCGAAGTGACGGTGCTCGACACACTCTACAACGGCAAGAATCTTGCCATCGTCGACAGTTCGATCGAGGCGCATATGCTGGATCTGTTGATCTATCGCGAGACCGCCAAGGTCTTGCCGAACGAGGGACCGCATAGCTACATGATCTGCGGCAAATCCTGCCTCGCCGGCGATGTCTTCGGCGAGTTTCGCTTCGCAGACGAGCTGAAGGTCGGCGACCGCATCTCGTTTCAGGACGCTGCCGGCTACACGATGGTCAAGAAGAACTGGTTCAACGGCGTGAAGATGCCGGCGATCGCCATCAAGGAACTTGACGGAAGCGTCAGGACCGTCCGCGAATTCACCTACGCGGACTACGAGCAGAGCCTCTCCTGAGGCTTCACGTAAGTAAGACGGGTAGAAGGAGATATCCCCCGAAATGAAAAAGAACGTTCTCATCATCGGCGCCGGTGGCGTGGCACAGGTCGTGGCGCACAAATGCGCCCAGAACAGCGATGTATTGGGAGACATTCATATTGCGTCGCGCACCCTCGAGAAGTGCCGCAAGATCGTCGAGTCCGTGCGTGAAAAGAAGAGCCTCAAGACCGAGGTGAAGCTCGAGGCGCATGCCCTCGACGCCCTCGACATCGAGGCGACGAAGGCTCTCATCGTGAGCACCGGCTCTCAGATCGTGATCAATGTCGGCTCCGCCTTCGTCAACATGTCGGTGCTTCGCGCCTGCATGGACACGGGCGTGGCCTATATGGACACGGCGATCCACGAGGAGCCGAACAAGATCTGCGAAACGCCGCCGTGGTACGGGAACTACGAGTGGAAGCGGGCCGCAGAGTGCAAGGAGAAGGGCATTACCGCCATTCTGGGAGTCGGCTTCGACCCGGGCGTGGTCAACGCCTATGCACGCCTCGCAAAGGACGAATATTTCGACAAGATCACGGATGTCGACATCGTCGACATCAATGCCGGCAACCACGGCAAGTATTTCGCCACCAATTTCGATCCGGAGATCAACTTCCGCGAATTTACCGGCGTCGTCTATTCCTGGCAGAAGGGTGCCTGGCAGACGAACCGGATGTTCGAAGTGGGCAAGGAGTTCGACCTGCCCGTCGTCGGCAAGCGCAAAGCCTATATGACCGGCCATGACGAGGTTCACTCGCTGTCGAAGAACATGGACGGGGCCGATGTGCGCTTCTGGATGGGCTTCGGCGACCATTACATCAACGTCTTCACGGTTCTGAAGAATCTGGGCCTCCTGTCCGAGCAGCCGGTCAAGACGGCCGAGGGCCTCGAAGTGGTGCCCCTGAAGGTGGTCAAGGCAGTCCTGCCCGACCCGGCTTCACTCGCGCCCGGCTACGAGGGAAAGACCTGCATCGGCGATTTCGTCAAGGGCCTCAAGGACGGCAGGGAGCGCGAGGTGTTCATCTACAACGTCGCCGACCACAGGCAGGCCTATGAAGAAGTGGGCTCGCAGGGGATTTCCTACACGGCGGGCGTTCCACCGGTGGCGGCCGCGATGCTGATCGCCAGCGGCGAGTGGGACGTGAAGCAGATGGCGAACGTGGAAGAACTGCCGCCACGACCTTTCCTCGACATCCTGAACCGCATCGGTCTGCCGACGCGCATCAAGGATGAAGAGGGCGACCGGCCGCTCAGCTTTTCGTAGGAGGAGCGAGGAAGCGGCGGGAATGGACGTCTGTGCCTGAAAGCCCCCTCCCCACAAGCGGGAGGGGCTAGCGACGACGCGCGGCACATGCCGCCCCGCCGTTACGCAACCCCGCTCGCGAAAAATCATACTTATTTGCAGAGAAAACCTTTTCCCATATTGACTCCGCGCATGAGAAAAGGTTTTCTCAGTCGCAGTTTCTCTGGGAGGAGGCGAAACTGAGCTCGCAGCGCGGTAGAGGACATCGGGTCACCATTCACGATCTGGCAAGGGTTGCCGGCGTGAGCGTTTCCACCGTGTCGAAGGCGCTCAACGACAATGGCCGAATGGCCGCCGAAACGCGCGAGCGGATCAAGAGCCTGGCGGCGGAAATAGGCTTTCGCCCGAATGCGCTGGCGCGCGGCCTGCTCAGCAACCGGAGCTTCACGGTCGGCCTTCTGACGAACGATACCTATGGCCGGTTCACGCTGCCGGTCATGGCCGGGATTTCCGAGGCGTTGGTTGATCATGGGGTATCGGTCTTCCTCTGCGCCATCGAGGACGACCCGGCGCTTGGGAAAATCCATGTCGACGCCATGCTGGACAAGCAGGTGGACGGCATCATCGCGACAGGCAAGCGGGTCGACAGGTCTCTCCCGGTCGATCTCGCTGGCCTGCCGGTGCCGGTCGTCTATGCTTTCACCAAGGGCGAGCCCGGCAGCGTGACGCTGACCTCCGACGACGGTCACGGCGCGCGGCTGGCGGCGGAATGGCTGAAAAAGACGGGCAGCAAGCGGCTGTCGCACATTACCGGCCCACGGGAATTCGTTTCCGCCGTCGAGCGCGCCGAGGCGTTTCGGGAGGTGGCGGGCGCTGGGGCGCCGATTCTGCACGGCGTCTGGTCAGAGGCGTGGGGGCACGAGGCGATCGACCGAATCTGGAATGAGGGCGGAGAGAGGCCGGACGGCATCTTCTGCGGCAACGACCAGATTGCCCGCGGTGTTGTCGATGCGCTGCGTGAGCGGGGTGTCAGAGTGCCGGAGGACGTTTCCGTCATCGGTTTCGACAACTGGGAGATCATGGCGGCGCAGACCCGGCCGCCGCTGACGACGATCGACATGAACCTGAAGGAGCTCGGGCGGGAGGCCGGGCTGATGGTGCTCGCGCTTGCGGAGGGGCGGACGATCGAACCCGGCCTGCGCAAACTGCCCTGCAGGCTTGTCGTACGGGACTCCTGCGGAGGCAGGGGCCGACAGACTGATTGAGGAGATGGGGTTTCACCCAGGGTGGCCCCGCATTTGGGAGGAATGCAAGATGTTCGCGAAGTTGATGGCTGCAACGGCCCTTATATCGGCCAGCATGATTTCGGTCGCGTCGGCCGAAACGATCAGCATGTGGGTCCGCTCGGGAATCGGGGACTCTTTCAAGGAAGTCGTCAAGGCCTACAATGCAGGTCACGAGAACAAGGTGGAGCTCACGGAGGTGCCCTTTGCCGAACTCGTGCAGAAATATGCCACTGCGATCGCCGGCGGTCAGGCGCCCGACGCGCTTTCGCTCGACCTGATCTACACGCCGGCTTTCGCCGCCGCCGGCCAGCTGGAGGATCTCACCGACTGGGCGAAGGCGCTGCCCTACTTCAATTCGCTCTCGCCTTCGCATGTGAAGCTCGGCACCTATGAGGAAAAGATCTACGGCCTGCCGCTCACGGTCGAGACCTCGATCTTCGCCTGGAACAAGGACCTCTACAGGAAGGCCGGCCTCGATCCCGAAAAGGCGCCGCAGACCTGGGAGGAAATCACCGCCAATGCCGAGAAAATCCGCGCGCTCGGCGGCGACACCTACGGCTTCTATTTCTCCGGCGGCGGCTGCGGCGGCTGCATGATCTTCACCTTCACGCCGTTGACCTGGGGCGCGGGCGCCGACATCCTTTCGGCCGACGGCAAGACCGCGACGCTCGATACGCCGCAAATGCGCAAGGCGGTCGATATCTACCGCAACATGGTCGAGAAGGACCTCGTTCCGGCGGGTGCCGCGAGCGACAACGGCGTGAATTTCCTGAGCTTCACCAATGGCAAGATCGGCCAGCAGAGCCTCGGCGCCTTCGCCATAGGCACGCTGGTGACGCAGCATTCCGAGATCGATTTCGGTGTGACGCTGATACCCGGCGTCGACGGCAAGCCGTCCTCCTTTGCCGGCGGCGATAACTTCGTCGTCACCAAAGGCACGCCGAAGCTCGAAGAGGTCAAGGAATTTCTCGAATATACCTATTCGCCGGAAGGCCAGAAGATCATGGCGAAATTCGGCAGCCTGCCGACCCGCGGCGACATCGCCAATGAGGTGCTCGAAGGCCTCGACCCGCGCCTGAAGGTCGGCATGGAGGCGATCGCCGTCGCCCAGACGCCTTATACGCTGCAGTTCAACGATCTGATCAACAGCGCCAACGGGCCGTGGGCGACCTTCACCAATGCCGCGATCTACGGCGACGACGTCGACGGGGCGTTCTCGACCGCACAAGACGAGATGCAGTCGATCATCGACGCGGGGCAGTGAGGCCGGGAAGGAGCGGTGTTCTGCTTCATGAACGGCGGGTGGGGGACAACCCCCCCCTCTGCCCTGCCGGGCGTCTCCCTCCAAAGGGGGAGATCGGCAAGAAGCAGGGCCTGCGCCAGCCGCAACATGAAGATGCCCAGAGGGTGTCACCCCGCCACCGATGTCTCGCAACCCTTGAAAGCGCATCCATGACGACGTCAGCACTCACAGCCACCACCCGCCGACGCTGCCCGAAGCGGCAAACCGGATGGCGCGGGCTCATCTATATCGCGCCCGCCATGGCCCTCGTCACGCTCTTCTTCGTGCTGCCGGTGCTGTTCACGCTGTGGATGAGCCTCCACAAATGGCCGCTGCTCGGCGAGCCGGCCTGGATCGGCCTGCGTAACTATACGCGGATGCTCACCGATGCGCGGTTCTTCAACGCTCTCGGTTTTACCGCCCACTATACCCTGATCGTTACGATGGCGATTTTCGCGGTCGCCTTTCCGCTGGCGATTTTCGTGGAGAAGCAGAGGCCGTTGGTCTCGCTCTACCGGACCATCGTCTTTCTGCCTGTCGTGGTGGGGCTCGCGTCCGCCTCGCTGCTCTGGGTCTGGCTCGCCAATGTCGACAGCGGGCTCTTCGCGCCGCTCTTCGACACGGTGGGCCTGACCTCCGGGCGGGTCAACCTGCTCGCGAAGTTCGATACCGCCTTCCTGACGATCGTCGTCATGGTGGTATGGAAGATCGCAGGCTTCACCATGATCATCCTGCTGACGGGGCTGCAGGCCATCCCGGCCGAACTGACCGAGGCCGCCCGCATCGACGGCGCCGGTCGCTGGCAACGCTTCCGCCACCTGACGCTGCCCCTCATGCGCCGGACCATGGCGCTGGCGCTCATCCTTTCGGTCACCGGCTCGATCCTCGCCTTCGACCAGTTCTACATCATGACCAGCGGCGGACCGCAGAACAAGATGATCTCCGTCGTCTACTATATCTTCAACCAGTCCTTCGTGTCCTTCAATCTCGGCTATGGCGCGGCACTGTCGATCGCACTGCTCCTGATCCTGGTGACGCTCAGCGTCGTCCAGCTCTGGCTGCTCAAGGTGGGGGATGAACGCCCATGAGGACGCGCCGCGAAATCCGCGTCCGCAAGGCGCTCCGGGACAGGATCGTCTATCACGGCATCGGTATCGGCACGGCCTTCTTCTTCCTGGCGCCCTTTGCCGTTTCCTTTCTTGCCTCCTTCCGGCCGAACAGCGAATCCGGGAGACCGCCGCTGCCGCCATGGCCGATCTCGGGGCTGAGTTTCGACGCCTATCGGGCGCTCGACAGTTTCGGTGCCGGCATCTGGCAGCACATGTTCAATTCGCTCCTCGTGTCGATCGGAACGGTCGTCCTGACCGTCGCGGTCAGCGTGTTCGCCGGCTACGGCTTCTCCCGGTACCGCTTTCCGTTCAAGAACGCTCTCTTCGTGCTGGTCATCGCGACGCTGATGATCCCGTTCCAGTCGATCCTGACGCCGCTTTTCATCATTCTGGCGCGGCTCGGGCTCAACAATTCGCTCGTCGGGCTGATGCTCGTCTATGTGACGCTGCAGCTTCCCTTCTCCGTCTTCATGATGCGCAACGCCTTCGATGCCGTTCCCAAGGAGATCGAGGAGGCGGCCCGCATCGACGGCGCCCGCGACCTGAAACTTCTCGTGCGGGTGCTGCTGCCGCTGGTCATGCCCGGGATTGCCACCGTATCGATCTTCGCCTTCCTCAATGCCTGGAACGAATTCTTCGCCGCGCTCGTCCTCCTGTCCAGCAACGACAATTACACGCTGCCGGTGCTGATGACTGCCGTGCGCGCCGGCCGCCTCGGCGCGATCAACTGGGGCGCGGTGCAGGCCGGCGTCGCGGTGATGGTCGTGCCCTGTCTCTTCGTCTTCCTTCTTCTGCAACGCTATTACATGCGCGGGCTGATGGCCGGCGCGGTGAAATGATCCGAGAGAAAGTGACCTCATGACAAAGACCGTGAAAGACCGCCAGTTCCGTCCCGTTGCCGTTCCCGACGTCGAGCTCGGCGGCTTCTGGGGCAAATGGCAGGATGCCGTCTGCCAATCCACCGCCGAAACCCTGCTCGACCGCTGCGTCGAGGCGGGCATGATCAAGGCGATCGACGTCAGTCATCCGAGCCCCGGCATCGTCATCCCCATCCAACCCTGGGGCGGTACCACCCAGATGTTCTGGGACTCCGACCTCGGCAAGTCGATCGAGACGATCGCCTATTCGCTCTATCGCCGCCCGAACCCGCAACTCGAGGCGCGCGCCGACCGGATCATCGACATGTATGAGAAACTGCAGGACGAGAACGGATATCTCAATGCCTGGTTCCAGCGCGTGCAGCCCGACAGGCGCTGGACCAATCTGCGCGACCACCACGAGCTCTATTGCGCCGGCCATCTGATCGAGGCCGCCGTCGCCTATTACCAGGCGACCGGCAAACGCAAACTTCTCGACATCATGTGCCGCTTTGCGGACTACATGATCTCGGTCTTCGGGCGCGGCGAAGGGCAGATCCCTGGTTATTGCGGCCACGAGGAGATCGAGCTCGCGCTCGTCAAGCTTGCGCGCGTGACGGGCGAGAAGAAATATCTGGACCTTTCGAAGTTCTTCATCGATGAGCGCGGCACCGAGCCGCATTTCTTCACCGAGGAAGCCAGACGCGACGGCCGCGACCCGGAAAGCTTCATCCAGAAGACCTACGAATACGGCCAGGCGCACCAGCCGGTGCGCGAACAGAAAAAGGTCGTCGGCCACGCCGTGCGCGCGATGTATCTCTATTCCGGCATGGCCGACATCGCGACCGAATACAGGGACGACAGCCTGACGGCCGCCCTGGAAACGCTGTGGGACGACCTCACCACGAAGCAGATGTACATTACCGGCGGGATCGGGCCTGCCGCCTCGAACGAGGGCTTCACCGGTTACTACGACCTGCCCAACGACACGGCCTACGCCGAGACCTGCGCTTCGGTCGGCCTTGTCTTCTGGGCGAGCCGCATGCTCGGCCGCGGCCCGAACCGCCGCTATGCCGACATCATGGAGCAGGCACTCTATAACGGCGCGTTGCCCGGTCTTTCCATCGACGGCAAAACCTTCTTCTACGACAACCCGCTCGAAAGCACCGGCAGGCACCACCGATGGAAGTGGCATCATTGCCCCTGCTGCCCGCCCAATATCGCACGGCTCGTGACCTCGATCGGTTCCTATATGTATGCGGTCGCGGAGGACGAGATCGCCGTCCATCTTTACGGCGAAAGCACGGTGCGGCTGAAACTCGCGAGCGGCGCCGAGGTCGAGCTCAGACAAGAGACCAACTATCCCTGGGAGGGGACGATCGCCTTCACGACGAAGCTCGACAGGCCGGCGAAGTTCGCGCTGTCCTTGCGCATACCGGAATGGGCGGCGGCGGCGACGCTCAGCGTCAACGGTACGATGCTCGATCTCTCGCCGCATTTGACCGGCGGCTATGCCCGCATCGAACGCGAATGGTCGGACGGCGACCGCGTGGCGCTTTATCTGCCGCTGGCGCTTCGGCCGCAATATGCCAATCCGAAGGTCCGGCAGGACGCCGGCCGCGTGGCGCTGATGCGCGGTCCGCTCGTCTATTGCGTCGAGACGACGGACAATGGCGAGGACCTGAACGCGATCGTCCTTCCTCGCGAACTGCCGTCTGCCGAGACCGTCGTGCTCGACGATCTGAACGGTGCGGTCGCCATCGACATTTCCGTCGAGCGCGAGGAAACGGAGAACTGGGGCAAGGCGCTTTACAGGGAGGCACCAGCCGGGCGCCGGCCCCACAGGGCCCGCTTCGTGCCCTACCATCTCTGGGATAACCGGGCGCCGGGAGAGATGCTCGTCTGGGTGCGGTCGGACAAATAGGGTGATCTCAGGGATGGCGAACGGCATCAGCAACAAGAGCGTCGTGCTCAGCGACATCCGCAAGAGCTATGGCGGCCTGGAGGTCATTCACGGCATCGACCTAACGATCGAGGAAGGCGATTTCGTCGTCTTCGTCGGCCCGTCCGGCTGCGGGAAATCGACCCTGCTGCGGATGATCGCGGGGCTCGAAGAGGTGACCGAGGGGGAGATCGCCATCAATGGCAGGGACGTGACCGACCTCGACCCCTCCGAGCGCGGCATCGCCATGGTATTCCAGTCCTATGCGCTCTACCCGCATATGAGCGTCAGCGAAAATCTCGGCTTCGGGCTCAAAATGGCGCGAACGGACCCGGCCGAAATCGAGCGCCGCGTCGCGCAGGTCTCGGCCATCCTCAAGATCGACCATCTGCTCGACCGGAGGCCCGGCCAGCTTTCGGGCGGCCAGCGCCAGCGCGTGGCGATCGGCCGGGCGATCGTGCGCAAGCCCGAGGTCTTCCTCTTCGACGAGCCGCTTTCCAACCTCGATGCGGAACTGCGCGTCTCCATGCGTATCGAGATCGCCCGCCTGCACCGCGAACTCGGCAACACGATGATTTACGTGACCCACGACCAGACGGAAGCGATGACGCTTGCCGACCAGATCGTCGTGCTCCGGGACGGCCGGATCGAGCAGGCCGGCAGCCCCCGCGACGTTTACGAGGACCCGGCCAACATGTTCGTGGCGGGCTTCATCGGTTCGCCGCGGATGAACTTCCTCGATGCGGAATGGCAGGGGGACGGTAACGTCCGGATCGGCAGTGCGACGATGAGGGTTCAGATCGACGGCGGCGGCCTCGCACGGGGCGAGCGCCTGCGGCTGGGCATAAGGCCGGAGCATATCACGGTGGCCGAACCGGGTCCGGAGCGGCTCACCGCGCAGGTCGAATTCTCGGAATATCTCGGCGGAACGCGCTACCTCTACTGCCAGTTCGAGGACGGGCAGAGCCTCGTCGTCGAGCAGCGCGATGGGCCGGACTGGCAAGCGGGTGAAAGGCTTTCCTTCGCCGTGCCCGAGGACCGAAGGCGGTTCTTCGCCGAAGACGGGCGGCGTTTGCGGTAGCGAGATGCCGCCCCCTTTCCGATTGCCGCACGGGCCGTGCTTGCTTGTGTAGATGCAGGGGTCTACATTATTCAACAAGCGATCTACATGGAGGCCGCCGTGCCGATCAATGTCAACAACCCCGAGGCGGATGCCCTGACGCGCAAATTTGCGCACATGGCCGGGGTCAGCATCACCGAGGCGATCGTCATCGCCATGAAGGAGGCGATTGAGCGCCGGCGAAACCTGGAAACGCCGCTGCAGACTGCAAGAAGGCTCCGGGAGAAACACGGCATCGCGCTCAGCAATGCCGCGAGGAAACCGCTCCCGCGAGAGGCCTTTGACGCGATGTGGGACGAAAGCTGATGTTCGTCGATGCATGTGCCATCATCGCGTTGCTGTCGGACGAACCGGAGGCTGGCCGCGTTTCCGACGCTATCGCGTCTTCGCCGAGCCCGATGACCTCCCCGGTTGCGGTACTCGAGGCTGCCCTTGGCCTTGCCCGCCCCGACAAATTCAACCTCCCGGTCGATGCGGTCGAACCCGTTCTTCTCGAGTTTCTCGAAGAGCGCGGCATTGAGGTCCATGACCTGCCGCCGGCAAGAGAAACCACCCGCCTCGCGCTTTCCGCCGCACACCACCTCGGTGACTGCCTGCATTATGCCTGCGCCAAGTACCAGGGCGTACCGATCCTGGCCACTGACGACGAGTTTCGGCAGACCGATCTTGAGATCGTGCCCTGAGTAAAACAGTGGCTGGATCGAACGGGGCCAGCGCGTTTTCTATCGGAAGGCCCCCGCAATGCCCTGACGTTTCGGGCGTTCCGGGGCACCCTCTACGAAGTCTTTCCAAGAGCAGCCGGCTTCCACACCAGATCTCTGTCGGCCATAGCTGAAAGATCCACGGTTACCCGAATGCCGCTCCTGATCCGCCGTCGTAAGATATCGGAGCGGTCTGGTTTCGTCCGAAGCAAAGCGTTCTGATGGAGTGCGCTCAACTGAGAACGCGAGATCCTTAGCTCCAAGGCAAGCAAGCGATCCAGGCGCGTGCTGCTCGGCAATGGAACCGAAAGCTCGATTTCCAAATGCTCCCAATCAGCGGCCTCGTTCAGCAGCTCCTTTCGGACCTCGAAATCGGAAAACTCATCAATCCTTTGCGACTTCCGCCTGAGCGCTTCGAGATTGAAAGTCTCCGCTCGAATCCAAGAGGGATCGTTGGATTGTAGCGCGTCGAGGACAGCCGGACTGATGTTGCGAACATTCCGGCGTTCGAATATTGGGCGGTTCCATGTCCTGTCACACGTCAGGCACTTGTAGATAAGCCATGCATCAAGCTTCCGACCATTGGCATTGAGCCTGATCTTGTTGCTGCTTTGGAAGGCTCTAAGGCCTCCGCAGCCGCTGCATGCGACCCAGGGCCGAGGTGGAATTACGGGAATGATGGTCCAGCGGACCTGAAGTGTATTGCACATGCCGTCTTGGCCTTCCGTTCGGAAGTCCACCAAGATGGGAGCGTGAGAAAACCACTAGGGCACGGCATGGCGGCGTTCGGGGGTGAAGAGCTGAGACAGCGGGGCTGCACTTGGCACATTTAAACGATGCCAGACCGGTCTCATGCCACCACCCGATGAACGCATTCATACCCCACCGGCTCTCGTCAGCCGGCGGCAGTACGGGTGAGAAATGGATTGAGACCGGTATTTACTTAGGCAAAGCGGACCTCTGCATGCCAACGCTCTTCACCAGAGCGATAACAAATGATCCGCTTCGGTTGGAGCCCTCATTACGCCAGACCCGACAAAGATGTCGCTTGCTGCATTTTTGCAACTCTGCGATGTGATCGGACCATGTAGCGCACTCGTTTTCCGCCTTCGAGGGCTGCGTCCACGGCGTGCAGGAATGGCCGCCTTAAAGCCCTTCCAGGAAACATGTTTAACGGTTTCCGTCCGGAAGTGCGTCGAGTCAAATGCTCTGCAGCGCCGCATCTAGCAGACGGGCAAGGATCGTTGTGGCACTTTGATCTGCTGCATGTTTTTGCCCTTTGATCGACCAGGATTAAAGAAAGCGCGCAGGAGGTCTTCTTTGCCTCTCCCTCAGCCCTCGCCGACGGTAAATGTCGGTGCTTCTGCCGGTTCGGAGCCGCGATAGTGGCTTGGCGGCAGGCCGATCACACGCTTGAAGGCGCGGCTGAACGAGGCCTCCGAATCGTAGCCGAGGCGGCGCGCGACGACGGAGATGCGCATGCGGTCGCGGGTCAGCCATTGCCGTGCCTGGTGCATGCGCACCTGTGTGAGGTAACGGGCCGGCGTCTCGCCGACCACGGCGGCGAACTGCTGGGCGAAGCCGGAGCGCGAGGCGCCCATGAGCTTGGCGAGGGAATCGACTGACCAGGCTTTCTCCGGGTCGAGGTGCATGGCCGCGATGACGCGGCCGAGTCCTGGGTGGCGGACCGCCGCCACCCAGCCGTTGGTATTGCCGCATCCGTGCTCCACCCAGGAGCGGATGATGAGCGCCGCAAGCACGTCGGCGAGCCGCGCCAGCACGCCGCCGGAGCCGACGCGGCTGGCGCCGACTTCCCGCGCCATGGCGTCGAGCATGTGCGGGATCGCCGGCTCGCTGGCCGTCAGCGCGTCGATGCGCATCACGTCGGGCATCATGCGCAGCAACGGATGCATGGCATCCATGTTGAACCGCAGGCTGCCGCAGAAAAGGATGGTGGTCTCACCGCGCCCGCCCCCGCAGACATCGTAGACGCGATGGCATACCTTCTGGACCGAGTAGGCTTCGAGCGGCGACAGCTTCTCGCCGGGCGCGCTCGCCAGCGCATGCGCGCCGCCGCGCGGCAAAAGCACCGCATCGCCGCGCTTCAGTTCGATCCAGTCTCCGTCGGCTACCCGCAGCCAGCAGTCTCCGCAGATGAAGTGGAAGCGCGCCGCCTCCTGCGCCGGAAATGAAATTCCCCAGGGCGCGGTCAATTCGCAACGGACGTAATCGACGCCGTCGAGGCGCAATCCGCGCAGGAGTTCGCTGAGAAAATCCTCCGAAGCGGAAGGCGAAGTTTTGGACGAATGATCAAGCATTGCGGAATTTCTAGCATGGAATGTCCAGGGCGTCACGCCTTATCTAAGCCGGACCCCTCTCAAGGAGACCGCTCTTATGACAGATTCAGCGACCACCCTGGACGCCAGTTTCATACCGGAAAGCGAGGAGCGCATCGATCCGGCATGGGCCGGGGTCGGCTCCCTCGCGCTTGGCGTGTTCGGCCTCGTCACCGCAGAATTCCTCCCCGTCAGCATTCTGACGCCGATGGCCGCCGATCTCGGGATCAGCACGGGCACGGCCGGCCAGGCGGTGACGGCGACAGCCGTCGTCGGCGCGGTCGCCGGGCTGACGATCGCCATTGCCACGCGCCGGTTCGACCGCCGGCTCGTGCTTTGGGGCTTCACCCTGGCGCTGATCGCCTCCAGCCTGCTTGCGGCTTGCGCCACCAATCTCGCCATGCTCCTTGCCGCACGCGTCGTCCTCGGCATCGGGCTCGGCGGCTTCTGGTCGATGATGGCGGCAATCGCCTTGCGACTCGTGCCGATGTCGCTGGTGCCGCGCGCCATGTCGATCGTCTTCACCGGCGTCTCGGTGGCAACCGTCTGCGCGGCACCCATAGGCGCCTATATCGGCGATCTCTGGGGCTGGCGCGCCGCATTCCTGATGGCCGCGGCGGTCGGTGCCGTAACGCTGATCGTGCAAATGGCGACCATACCGCGGCTGCCGCCGCAATCGGCCCCCAGCCTGAAGCTCCTCTTCGACCTCATGCGCGTGCCGAGCATCCGCATCGGGATCATCACTGTTCTGCTTTTTGTCTCGGGCCATTTCGCCGGCTTCACCTATGTGCGCCCGTTCCTCGAAAACGTCCCGGAGTTCGGGATCGAGGCGATCTCGCTGATCCTGCTGGCTTACGGCATCGGCGGCTTCTTCGGCAATCTCGCCGGCGGGCTCATCATCGAACGCAGCATCACGGCGGCCGTCAGCATCGGAACGCTGCTCATCGCGGCGATGGCGTTTGCCCTCGTGACCTTCGGTTCGCTCGATGTCGTGTCGGCCGTGGCGGTGACCGTCTGGGGCTTCGCATTCGGGGCGCTGCCGGTCGCCGTCCAGACCTGGATGGTGCGAGCCGCGCCCGACCATGCGGAAAGCACGGGCGGCCTCATCGTCGCGACCTTCCAGGTCGGCATCGCCAGCGGCGCCGTCCTTGGCGGGCTCTTCGTGGACGGCTTCGGCCCGCTCGGCGCCATCACCTATTGCTCCGCAGCGACGCTCGCGAGCGGGCTCTATGTCATGGCCACGCGGCGCAGCATAGCGGTCTGATTGCCGCCGGGTCGCGGCATCGTCTCAACGCCGTTCGGGAAAGAGCGCTATAAGCCCTTCCGGTGAGGGCGTGGCGATACCGCGCTCAGTGATGAGACCGGTGATCAGGCGCGCGGGCGTCACGTCGAAGGCGGGATTTGCCGCGGGACTGCCCTCCGGCGAGATGCGCACACTGGCGATGGAGCCGTCGAAGGCGCGTCCCTGCACGAAGCTCACCTCGTCGCCGGGCCGTTCCTCGATCGGAATTTCCTTGACCCCGTCATGGACCGTCCAGTCGATCGTGGGTGACGGCAGGGCGACATAGAAGGGCACGCCGTTGTCCCGTGCGGCGAGTGCCTTGAGGTAGGTGCCGATCTTGTTGCAGACGTCGCCATTGGCCGTGGTGCGGTCGGTGCCGACGATCACCATGTCCACGTCGCCGTGTTGCATGAGATGCCCGCCGGCATTGTCGACGATCAACGTGTGCGGCACGCCATGGCTGCTCATCTCCCAGGCGGTGAGATAGGCGCCCTGGTTGCGCGGCCGCGTCTCGTCGACATAGACGTGCACCGGTATGCCTTCCTCGACCGCCATGTAGATCGGCGCCGTCGCGGTTCCGTAATCGACGGTCGCCAGCCAGCCGGCATTGCAGTGGGTGAGGATGCGAACCGGCTCGCCCGGCTTCTTCTCTGCGGCGATTTCGCGGATGACCTTGAGACCGTTCGCGCCGATAGCCCGGTTGAGTTTGACGTCCTCTTCCGCGATTTCCGCGGCGCGCTCGTAGGCGGCGTCCGCGCGTTCTGCTTCCGGCAGCGGGCGCAGATGGTCCCGCATTGCGTCGAGGGCCCAACGCAGGTTGATGGCGGTCGGTCGCGTTTCGTGAAGCTCGTCCCAGACGGCATCAAGATGCGTATTCGATGGGTTCTTCGCCATGGCGATGGCAACGCCGTAGGCGGCGGTGACGCCGATCAGCGGCGCGCCGCGCACCCACATGTCGCTGATGGCGAGGGCCACGTCGGCGACAGTCTTCAGCGTCACGACACGCAAGTCGTGCGGCAGCCAGCGCTGGTCGATGATGTCGATGGAGCGGCCATCCTCGTTGAGCCAGATCGTGTGGTAATGACGTTCTCCGACTTTCACGCGAGTGTCTCCTTCTGAAGCCGCTCCGCCGTGGCGCGGATATCCCTGAGGCTGTGGATGCGATGCCGGTTGACGGCGAGATGACGTCCGAGCTTCAACGCCTTGCTTTCGCAGGCGGCGCGGCGGTCGGGATCGGCAATCGTTTCGAAATCGGCATTGTGGGCGAGGCCGAGAATGCGGCGGTGGATCTCAATTCCGGCAAAGCCCAGCATCTCGCGCCAGATCTCGTCGATGACGATGTTGAGCGCCTGCTCGGCGCCGAGCGGGTCGTTCCTGTCCTCGAAAACGCGCGCCTGATAGAGGATGCCCATGCGCTCGGTCCGCCAGAGTCGGGCGAATTCCGAGCGGAACGTTTCCCAGATCGTTTCGATCGTCTCGAGCAGATAGGCGCGCATGCTGTTGCGCGCGCCGGTCGCGCCCTCCTGGCCGCTCTGCGAGAAGTAGCTCATCCAGAAATTGGCGAGGAGCATGCCGACGTCGAAGCTGATCGGTCCGTAGAAGGCGAACTCTGGGTCTATGACGCGGGTCTCAGCGTCCGTGACCATCACCGAGCCGGTATGCAGGTCGCCGTGGCAGAGCGTTTCCGCCTTGGCGGAGAAGAGATGCTTCAGCCGCTGCGCCTCGACCTTGAGATCGCGGTCGGAGCGAAGCTCCTTCACGATCGGGTCGAGCTGCGGCGCGGTGTGGCGATTGAGTTCGGCTTCGAAATAAGGGTCGGAAAAGACAAGGTTTTCCGTGATGTCGCACAGCTCGACATTGTCGGCAAAGAGCGCCAGGTCCGCTTTCTTTTCGCGTGTCGCCATGGAAAGGTCCGAACCGCGGAAAAGCGTGCGGGCGGCAAAAAGGCCGAGATCGCAGCCTATATTGGGCAGTTCGCGTCCATCGATCAGCGCGCGACGCAGGATGACGTGCGGCGTCAGATACTCCATGACGATCAGCGCCTGCGTCTCGTCGAAGAAGAAGATCTCCGGCACCATACCGGGAGCACGCGCAGCCTGGCGCACCAGCGCGTGGTACTCGAAGAAGGAGCGTTTCAGAGGCAGCGGCCAGCTCTCGCCGACAAGGCGCACATAGGGCAGGGCCTGCTTGACGACCGCCGTGCCCTTGCTGCCCGTGACGATGAACACGAGGTTGAGATTGCCGTCGCCGACCTCCTGGACGGTCCAGCGCGAGGCGTCCTCGCCGATCTTCTCCCTGAGCGCGGAATTGCCGCCGAGCCGGTGCGGCAGTGTCTCGGCGCTGAGCGCCTCGAAGACTTGCTTGTCCATATCCTCCTCCTGCGCATGCCGCGGCCTCCACCGCTCGCCATGGCACAGCTAAGGCATCATTCTGTCAAATGTCAATGGCCTTGACAATTGATGAAAGCCTATCCTAACGTGCAGCGTCGGGAGGAGACAATGAGCGGACAGGCAGTGTTTCGCATCGAGGGCGTGCGCAAATCCTTTGGACCAGTGCAGGTCCTCCGGGGGGTGGATCTCGATCTTAAGGCCGGGGCGGTAACCATTTTGATGGGTGCCAACGGCGCCGGAAAATCCACCCTCGTGCGCATTCTCTCCGGCGTCTATGCGCGCGACTCCGGCGCGATCACGCTTGCGGATGCAGCTTTCGAGCCGGTGACGCCTGCCGAGGCGATCCGCGCCGGCGTCGTCACCGTGCACCAGAACATCAATGACGGAGTCGTCGCCGACCTCGACGTCGCAACCAATCTGACGTTCGACCGGCTGAACGGGCGTGGCTCGCGGTTCTTCTTCAATCCGCGCCGCGTCCGGCGTGAGGCGGCAGCGGTCGCCGCCCATATGGGGCTCTCCATCGATCTTGCCGCCAACGTCAACGACCTGACGCTTGCCGACCGGCAGATGGTGGCGATTGCCCGCGCGATGTCGCATGAGCCGAAGGTGCTGATCCTCGACGAGCCGACGTCCTCCCTCTCGAGCGCCGAAGCGGACCGCCTCTTCGATCTCGTCGACCGGCTAAAGGCGCGCGGCGTCGCCATTCTCTATATCTCGCACCGCATGTCGGATATCCGCCGCCTCGCCGACCGCATCGTCTCGCTCCGTGATGGCCGGATCACGGGTCGTTTTGAGGGGCCCGATCTCGACTACGAGGGCGCCGTCGACGCGATGCTGGGCCGCAAGGTCTCGGCGGGCAAAATCGCGGTGCGCAAGGCCGGCGGGCCGATTTTCAAGGTGCGCAGCCTGAAGCTCTCCGACCATGCGCGGCCTTTCGATTTCGATCTCCTCGATGGCGAGATTGTCGCGGTCACCGGCTTGGTGGGGGTCGGCAAGACGGCGCTTGCCGAAACGCTGTTTGGAGCGCGCTTCCCGGTGGCCGGCGAAATGACCCTTGACGGCTTGCGCTATGCCCCGAAGACAACCGGTCAGGCGATTGCGCGCGGTGTTTTCCTCGTTGCGAAGGATCGCGCCGAAAGCGGCATCGTGCCCGATTTCAACCTCTACGAGAACATCAGCCTGCCGTTCCTGAGCAGGCTCTCCCGCTTCGGCATCTCGAGCCGCAGGGCCGAAAGGGCCAAGGCGCGCGGGCAGATCACCTCGCTCGGAGTCATCTGCCGGAACGAACGTGACGAGATGCAGACACTTTCAGGCGGAAACCAGCAGAAGGTGATGGTCGGACGCTGGCTCTGCGAACCTTCGCGTTTGCTCATCCTCGACGAGCCGTTCCAGGGCGTCGACATCGCCGCCCGCCGGGACATCGGCCACAAGCTGCGCATCTCGGCCGCGGGCCGTTCCACCATCCTCTTCCTGACCGAACTCGACGAAGCGTTCGAGGTCGCCGACCGCATCCTCGTCATGTCGGAGCAGACCATCGTCGGCGAACATCGAAACTCTGAAGTCGATGTCGAGCGCCTGCTGTCGCAGATCGCCGGTCAATCCCATCAGCAGGTCATGCATCATGAGCAGTGAACAGAGCAAACCCGCCGCAGCCCCCGTACTTCCAGGCACGTGGGGCATCAGGGAAACCGCGATCAAGTACGGCTTCCTCATGCTGCTCGCCGGCATGGTTCTTTATTTCTCGCTCGTAACCGGAGGTTTTGCCTCCCCTCAAAGCGCCGTCTTCATTTTGCAATCCGTGTCGATAACCGGCATTCTCGCCCTCGGCGTGACGGCGACGCTTGTCGTCGGTGGGTTCGACCTCTCCATAGGCTCGGTCGCCACCACCGCGATGATGGCTTCCTCCTATGTCATGGTGGTGATGGGGGGCGACGCGCTTACGGCGGCGCTCGTCTGTCTTGCCGTCGGCGCGCTCGTTGGCCTGATCAACGGCTTCATCATCGTCTACATGCGCGTTCCGGACCTTCTGGCTACCCTCGGCATGATGTTCCTGCTGCTCGGCCTTCAGCGCATCCCGACCGAAGGCCGCTCGATTGCTGCGGGCATGACGCTGCCCGACGGTTCGGTTGCGACCGGCGTCTTCAGTCCGGCTTTCCTGGCGCTCGGTCGCCACCGCTTCGATCTCGTCCTGCCCAACCTCGTGCCGGTCTCGGTCGTGGTGCTCGTGGCGCTCGCCATAGCGATCTGGTTCTTCCTCGAATACACCCGCTTCGGCCGCATAATGTATGCGGTCGGATCCAATGAGCGCGCGGCCGCGCTCGCGGGGGCGCCGGTCAATGCTTACAAGATCTCGGCCTACGTCATTTCCGGCGTCTTCGCCTCTATCGGCGGCATTCTGCTCGCAGCACGCCTCGGCCGCGGCGATATCGCTTCCGGAAACAACCTGCTGCTCGACGCTGTCGCCGCCGCGCTGATCGGTTTTGCCGTGTTGGGCGCGGCCAAGCCGAATGCTTTCGGAACGGCCGTAGGCGCGCTTTTCGTCGGCATCCTCTTGCAGGGCCTGACGATGATGAACGCGCCTTACTACACGCAGGATTTCATCAAGGGCGCGGTGCTCGTCGTCGCCCTGATCTTTACCTTTGCGCTCTCGAAAAGAGGCAAACGCTGAGGAGACCTCGGCGGACCGTCAACGTTCATCAGTGGAGGAGACTGACATGGACATAACTCGCAGAACCCTGGGCAGATGGACGCTCGCGTTTATGGGCGCGGCTGCCTTCGCCGTGCCGTCCCTTGCCGCCGACATGCCGAAGCCGTTCGACAAGCCCGGCGACGTAAAGATCGCGCTCGTGCGTTATCTTTCGACCGGCGACTTCTTTCAGTCATATCTCGCGGGCGTCGAAGCACAGGCCAAGGCCCTCGGCGTGCAGCTTCAGATATTCGACAGCCGTCAGGACGCCGCGCTCCAGGCCGATATGGTCGATCAGGCGATAGCGCTCGGAGTGAATGGTATCATCATCCAGCACGGCCTGACGGAATCCATGAAGGAAGCTGCCCAGCGCGCGGTCGATGCCGGCATCAAGGTCGTCGCCTTCGACGTGAATGTCGAGAACGATAAGATTCCGCAGATCGAACAGTCCGATCGCGACCTGGCCCGTCTCGCCCTCGAGCAGGCGATCAAGGATAACGGCGAGAGCTTCAAGGCCGGTTACGTCTACGTCGCCGGGATCGCCCCGCTCGACCGCCGAGACGAGACCTGGAAGGAATTCAAGAAGAAATATTCCGGCATCGAGGAAGCTGCCCAATTCGGCACCATGGACAACCCGATCGCCAATTCCGTCGCCAACCAGGCCCGTTCCGTAATCTCAGCCAACCCGGACATCACGGTGATGTTCGCCCCCTATGACGAATTCGCCAAGGGCGTGAAGATCGCGGTCGACGAGGCGGGTCTCTCCCCCAGCGTGAAGATCTACTCGGCCGACATCTCGACCTCGGACATCGCCGCCATGCGGGAGGCGGGCTCGGCCTGGGTGGCGACCGCCGCAACGAATCCCGCCGTCGTCGGCCAGGTCTCGGTGCGTTCGCTCGCCATGCTGCTTGCCGGCGAGGATCCCGGCCGTCAGGTGATCGTACCGCCGACGCTGATCACCCAGAAGGACCTGAGTGATCAGGATATCAAGAACATGGAAGAACTGGGCATGAAGCTGCCGCAATTCGCTCATGCCGACGTCGCTATGCCGGCCTGGATGCCGCAGCCCTGATTTATGGCGCCGTGCGTCCAGGCGGGCGCACGGCGCACAAGTTCAAGGAATGCGGCTCCAGCGATCCATGACCCGCCGCGCCATAGATGCGGTGACGACGAGATGCGAGGCAAACCCGCCCTTCAATGCCGCCATCAGCGGCTCGAATTTGCTGTCCTCCTGCACGACCAGCATGCGCTTGCGGATCGCGCGGATGGAGTCGAGATCTGCGGAGATCAAGCGCCGGTTATGCGCGCAGTCCATATATTGGCCATCGCGATCGATGAGCTGCCCGGCGATGACTCCCGCTGCACCCCTTTCACCCATCGCATGCATTTCCTTGGCCGAAAGAGCGCCGCATTTGACGAGGTGACTGTCCTCCTCGATGCCCCCGACGGAGTAGAGCGCGAGCTTGCAGTCCGAAATCGTTGCAAGTTGCTCCCTGATGACGGGCTCGCGGCGCAACTCTTCGGCAAGCCGCTCGGACGAGAGGACGAGCGGCGCATAGAAGTTGATGCCTTCCGCATTGAGACGGCGGGCGATTTCCGTAGTGCACTGATCCGGGCGGTAGGAGTAGGGAGCGCCGAGATTGCCGCAGAGCTGCACGACCGACACGCCCCGAAGATCGGCAAACGGCATGACGTCCGCTATATGATACACCGTGCGGCCCCAGGCGACCCCGATTCTGTCGCCCTTGTTGATGAGCTCCAGGAAAACCGAGGCCGCCACCACGGGCATCTCGACGGCCGGGTCCATGGCCTGCCGGTCCTCGGGAACGATCCAGACACTCGTCAGTCCCGCGGCGTCCTCCAGCTCGCGGGCAAGGACGTCGTCGGAGAAGAGTTCCGTCGACGTGGTGATGGTGACTATGCCCATCTCGCGCGCCTTGCGCAGATACATGGCGATGGAAGCACGCGAGATTTCCAGCCGTTGGGCGACTTCATCCTGGCGCAGGCCGTGCGTATAATAGAGCCAGGCGGCCTTGTGGATGATCTGATCGTTGGCACGAATCGGCATGGAGGTCTTTCGGACGGAAATCCTGACATAATTCATCACATGTGACAAATGTCAAGTGCCGCCGTCTTCGACCGATGACGGCGGCCGGGCCCCCTCGCGGGTAGAGCTATCGCCACGCCTCCGTCTTCCCTATCCACTCCTTCGTCCTTCCCTCCGGATCGGCGTTCCGCGTGATGTCCGTCACCACGGCGGCGCTGTCGGCGCCGTGGGCGAAGACGCCTTCGATCCGGTCCGGGTTGAGCCCGCCGATGGCGACGAGCGGCAGCCGGTCGAGACGCGCGCGCCAGGCGGAAAGCCGCTCCAGCCCCTGCGGCGCCCATTTCATTTCCTTGAGGATCGTCGGATAGATCGGCCCGAGCGCGACGTAGTCCGGTTCTGCCGCCAGTGCAGTTTCGAGTTCCGCTTCGTCATGGGTGCTGACACCGAGCCTGAGCCCGGCGGCACGGATGGCGGCAAGATCGGCTTCCGCCAGATCCTCCTGGCCGAGATGAACGAAATCGCAGCCTTCCTCTATCGCCGGCCGCCAGTAATCGTTGACGATGAGCTGGCAATGATGCGCGGCGCAGACTGCCTTGGCGACCCGTATCTGCCGGCGGATATCGTCCTCGCTCCGGTCCTTAATCCTGAGCTGGACGAGCCTGACGCCGAGCGGCACCAGCCGTTCGATCCATCGGGCGCTGTCGACGATGAGATAGAAGGGATCGAGCTTCACGAGAAGACTGCCTTTCCAATGACGGGGGTGGAGGGGACGGCCATATCGCGCGGCTCGAGCATGCCGGCGCCATGGGCCGCATATCCGGCGTCGATCGCCTTGGCGAAGGCCTCGGCCATGGCGGCAGGGTCGCCGGCGCCGGCGACGGCCGTATTGAGCAGCACCGCGTCGTAGCCGAGTTCCATGACCGTCGCCGCGTGCGACGGGCGGCCGATGCCGGCATCGATGATCAGCGGAATGTCGTGAAATTCGGCGCGCATGGCACGCAGGCCCGCAATATTCTGCGGTCCCATGGCGCTGCCGATCGGCGCGCACCAGGGCATCAGCACCTTGCAGCCCGCCTCCAAGAGCTTTTCGGCAACGACGAGATCGTCCGTGGTGTAGGGAAAGACCTCGAAGCCTTCCCCGGCGAGGATGCGCGCTCCCTCGACCAGCCCGAACACGTCGGGCTGCAGCGTGTCCTGGTGCCCGATCACTTCGAGCTTGATCCAGTCGGTGCCGAAAACCTCGCGCGCCATCCTGGCGGTCAGCACCGCCTCCGAGACGGAATGGCAGCCGGCCGTGTTGGGCAGCACGCGCACGCCGAGCTCGCGGATCAGCTCGAAGAAGGCGCCGCCCTGACGCCCGCCGGCCGTCTCCCGGCGGAGCGAGACCGTGACGATATCGGTTCCCGACCGCTGCACCGCTTCGGCGAGCACGGCCGGCGAGGGATAACGGGCGGTGCCGAGCAGAAGCCTCGACCGGATCTCTGTTCCATAGAATAGCGGCATCATCAGCCTCCCTGCATCGGCGACAGGATTTCGATCCGGTCGCTGTCCTGGAGCCGGTAGCTGGATCGGTCGCCCTTCCGGACAAGCTCGCCGTTGACGGCAGTCGCCAGCCAGTCGCCTTCGAAATCGAGGCGCTGCAAGAGTTCGGCGAGCGTGGCGGCCGGAAGCTCGTGTTCCTCGCCATTGACAGTCAGCTTCATCGGACATCTCCTTTGCGTGTCTCTTCGCCCAGGGCCAGCGCCGCCACCTCCCGAGCCATGGCGGGGGAGAGGAGAAAGCCGTGGCGATAGAGGCCATTGACGGTAATCGTGTTTTCGCGGCGAGAGGCCCGGGGCAGGTTGTCGGCAAAAGCGGGGCGCACGCCCGTGCCGGTCTCGACCAGGCGCGCTTCGGCGAAAGCCGGATGGAGCGCATAGGCGGCGTTCAACAGCTCCATCAGTGAGCGGGTGGTGATCGGCCCGGCGTCGTCGCTCTCGATCATCGTCGCGCCGCACATGAAGAGGCCGCCGCCGCGCGGCACGATATAGAGCGGAATGCGGGGATGCAGCATGCGTACCGGGCGCGACAGCGCCACCTCGTCCGTCTGCAGATAGGCCATCTCGCCGCGAACGCCGCGAAGCCCGTCGATCGCGCCGATCCTCGAGGCTCCGGTGCAATCGACGGTAAGCGCGAAACCATGCTCGTCCGTGTCCTCGCCGGCGAACGCGGCGCCGCGTACCACCAGCCCTTGCCGGAGCGTCAAAAGTGCCCGGCGGGGGTCGAGATGTGCCTCCTGCGGAAAGAACAGTGCTCGCCGGAAACGGCCGGCGAGGGCAGGCTCCAGCGCTGCGATCTCCTCCGCTTCGACCCAGCGGTGGCCGGAGGTGCGCGAAGCGAAGCGCTTGAGTTCGGCTGCATCACGCGGCTGTGCGACCACGAGCGTGCCGTTGCGATGGACGGAACCGGCAGGGAGCGCGGCATCCCACCAGTCGGCAGCGCCGAGCCCAAGCGTCAGGACGGCTTCCTCGGCGCTTTCGCGCTCGCACCAGGGAGCGAGCATGCCGCCCGCATACCAGGAAGCGGCCCCGGCGACGCCGGCAGCATTCTCGATGATCGTAATCTCGGCGCCGCGTGCGAGAAGCTCATGGGCGGCGGTAAGGCCGGCGACGCCGGCCCCTTTGATCAGCACGCGCATTTCATTCTCCGGCGCGCGCGCCATTGCTTTCGTCGAGCGGCATGTAGAGATCGCCGCCATCGCGATATTTCGCGGCCATCGCCTCCAGGCCCTCCTTCTGCGCCTCGGCGCGGATATCGTGGGAAATCCGCATCGAACAGAATTTCGGCCCGCACATGGAGCAGAAATGCGCGACCTTGTGCGCCTCCTTGGGCAGCGTCTCGTCGTGGAAATTGCGCGCGGTTTCGGGGTCGAGCGAGAGGTTGAACTGATCCTCCCAGCGGAACTCGAAGCGGGCGCGCGACAGCGCGTCGTCGCGGGTGCGGGCGGCCGGGTGCCCCTTGGCGAGATCGGCGGCATGGGCGGCGATCTTGTAGGTGATGACACCGGTCTTGACGTCGTTGCGGTCGGGCAGGCCCAGATGTTCCTTCGGCGTGACGTAGCAGAGCATGGCGGTGCCGAACCAGCCGATCATCGCCGCGCCGATGCCTGACGTGATGTGGTCGTAGCCGGGCGCGATATCGGTGGTAAGCGGCCCGAGCGTGTAGAAGGGCGCTTCGCCGCAGACGGCGAGCTGCTTGTCCATGTTCTCCTTGATCTTGTGCATGGGCACATGGCCAGGCCCTTCGATCATCACCTGGCAATCCTTGGCCCAGGCGATCTTCGTCAGTTCGCCAAGCGTTTCCAGCTCCGCGAACTGAGCCCTGTCGTTGGCGTCGGCGATCGAGCCGGGACGCAGGCCGTCGCCGAGCGAGAAGGAGACGTCGTAAGCGCGGCAGATGTCGCAGATCTCCTCGAAATGCTCGTAGAGGAAGCTCTCGCGATGGTGATGCAGGCACCACTTCGCCATGATCGACCCGCCGCGCGAGACGATGCCGGTGACGCGATCCACGGTCAGCGGGATATAGTGAAGTCTGACGCCGGCATGGATGGTGAAATAGTCGACGCCCTGCTCCGCCTGCTCGATCAGCGTGTCGCGGAAGACCTCCCAGGACAGGTCCTCGGCGATGCCGTTCACCTTCTCCAGCGCCTGGTAGAGCGGCACGGTGCCGATCGGCACCGGCGAATTGCGGATGATCCATTCGCGGATATTGTGAATGTTGCGGCCGGTGGAAAGGTCCATGACCGTATCGGCGCCCCAGCGCGTCGCCCAGACCATCTTCTCCACCTCCTCGGCCATGGAGGAGGTGACGGCGGAATTGCCGATATTCGCATTGATCTTCACCAGGAAGTTGCGGCCGATGATCATCGGTTCGGCTTCCGGATGGTTGATGTTGGCCGGAATGATCGCCCTGCCGGCGGCCACTTCCTGGCGGACGAATTCCGGCGTGACGAAGTCGGGAACCGAGGCGCCGAAGCTTTCGCCGTCTCGGGCGAGCGCCTCCTTTGCAGGCTTCCGGCCGAGATTTTCACGAATGGCGATGAATTCCATTTCCGGAGTGACGATGCCGGCGCGGGCATAGGCGAGTTGGGTGACCGCTTTTCCCGGCCTGGCCTTGAACGGCCGATGACGAACCGGGAATTCCGGCGTCAGTCTTTCCCCAGTCGCAAAGCCGTTATCCTCGGCCTTCACCGCACGGCCGTCGTAGCTTTCGACATCGCCGCGCTTGAGAACCCAGTCGCTGCGAAGGCGCTGCAGGCCCGCGTCGATGCGGATATCGGCGTTTTCGATCGTGTAGGGGCCGGAGGAATCGTAAACCGTGACCGGCGGCTCGCCGGAGGTCGGATGCAGGGCGATTTCGCGCATCGGCACGCGGATGTCGGGATGGATCTCGCCCGGCTTGTAGACCTTGCGGGATGCGGGAAGCGGTCCTTGCGTGACCGAGGGCGCCGCGGCGATTGGTTTGACTAGATTCATCTTGAGGCTCCAAAGTTTTCGCGTTGGAGACCCAGTTCTGAAGCCGGAAGGATGAAAAGACGTTTGGCCGACGGACCGCGGGTGCACGGATTCCTGGCTGTTGCACGTCTGCACCGTCCCTACGCCAGTATGAACTGGATCAGGTTCAACGGGTCACTGCGCGCGCTAGCAGTATCTCAGCCCCTTGCCGGGACCCCCCTGGTGAATGGCGCAATTAGGAACGGATATCGGCGCGGCGTCAAGATGGTTTTTGAACGGCCGCCTCCGGCGCGGTCGGGTCTCGGACGAGGAATGTCGGGCGCGTCGATCATCTGCTCCGGATTGTCCTCCCGCGATGCTTGCAAATGCAGCGCCTTACATCTAATCACCCGTCACGAATGAGGCGCCGTCAAGCGCATAGCGAAGGGACGATTGTCGTGGGGCAGATTGAGGCAGTAACGGGAAAAAAGAGACGCAAGGGGCTTTGGGCCGCAGTTGCGGTGGTAGCAATCACGGCCGCCGGCATGGCCGGTTACAAGACCGTCGTCGAAAATCGCGTGAGCAGGATGATCGCCGAGCGCGGGGGCAAGGCGGGCAGCGTCGAAGCGGATTTCCTGGGGCGCATTCATCTGCGCGACGTGACTTTGCCGCTGAAGGAGGGGGCGGAAGTTCGTCTCGCCGCGCTTGACGGCCGGCCCAAAATCCTCTTCCTCGAGGGCCAGCTGGAAGTAGGCGGCCTTGAACTCGAGAGCGCATTCGGCACAGTCTCCGTTCCCCGCGCGGTCGTCGAAGACGCGGATTTGGGCCCGAACACCTTGACGGAGATGTTCGGCGGGAGGAGCGGACTGTCCCTCTCGGAGCGGGTAGAACTCTTCGCGGCAAAACGCATTTCCGCCCCTGAAATCGTCTTCGCCCAGACCTTTGCCGGCACCGAGCAGAAGCTGGTCTACAGGGACGTGGTTTCCGAAGACATCGGCGGCGGGCGTATCGCCCGCTATTCGGCGAGCGGCGCCAGCTTCGAATTCGGTGCGGACGCTTCCGGCGGTGAGGATGCCAAGGCGAAGCGGCTGACGGGCTCCATGGGAAACGTCACGGCACAGGACATCGACGCCGCCTATCTGGCCCGACTCTATACCGAAAGGGCCGGCCCTGAGGACAAGGAGGCAAAGCCCGCCTATGGACCGATCTCCGTCAAAAACATCGCCTTCTCGGATGGTGAGGCGAGCTTCGGCTATGACGAGCTTCGCAGCGGCGGCTTCAGCATGCGGATGCCGGCCGAGCCGCTGCTCGACATCCTGAAAGAGCTGAAATCGGTCTCGGCGCCCGATCAATTGCCGCCGGCGGAACAACAAGCCTACTTCAATCGGGTTTTGTCGATTGCCGATATGACGGAGAAGGCCGACATGGAAATGCTCGGCCTGACGATCGACGCGCCGATGAGGGGCGGTGATCAAGGCGAGAGGATCAAGCTTGCGATAGATCGCCTCGCCCTTGAGGTCGATGGCCGGAAGCTTGACGCCACGCTGAACGGCCTCTCGATGGGAGAGGGCGCGGACTACGTCAAGGTCTCCGAAGCGAGCATTTCGGGGTTTTCCTGGAATTCGACCCTGGACGGTCTGCAGAGAATGGTCGCGTTGGACGAGAAGCAGCGCGAGAGCTTTCCCTTCACGACACTGCTGCCGGAATTCGGTACGGTCCGGCTGGCGGGTCTGGATGTCGATCTGCCCGATACAGGCGCCGAAGACGCCGGGAGCGAGGCACAGGATTCGGCCCCCGGGCGCGTGCGCTTCTCACTCAAGGATTACGAGTTGGCGCTCACGAAGCCCCGTAACGGCATTCCGACCGACATCCGCATCAGATATCAGGACCTGACCCTGCCGATTCCGGATCATATTCGCGACGAGCCGTTCGCACAGCTCCGCAACCTTGGTTTCAACGAGGTGGTCCTGTCGTCCAACATCGAAGCCAACTGGGACGAGCCGAACCAGACTCTGGTCATCAGGGATATCTCCACAAGTGGAAAAGATATCGGCGGCTTTTCCCTCTCCGGCCTGTTGGGGGGCGTGAGCGGCGACTTCTTTTCCGGCGACGAGGCGAAGACGCGAGCGGCGCTGTTTGGCCTCACCGCCCGTGAAGCAAAGCTGAAGATCGAGGACAAAGGTCTCGCCGCCAAGGGCATAAGGGCCTATGCCGAGCAAAACGACATGACGGAGGATCAGGCGCGCGGCATGCTCACGATGACGGCGTCGGTGGCGTTGCAGCAGTTTGCCGCGCAGCAGCCTCGCCTGCAGAACGTGCTGGACGCGGCTTCGCAGTTCATTGCCAAACCGGGGACATTCACGTTGACCGTCAAGTCCAAATCCGCGAACGGAGTCGGTGCGCTCGAATTCGCGGTTGCTTCGCAAAACCCGCTCCTGCTTCTCGACAGGGTCGATTTCGAGGCGACGGCAGAATAGGCGGGCTTCTCGCCGCAAGCGGGGGGAAGAGAGCTCGAAGCGCCGCACAAGTGAGTTGCCCTCTCCAACCCCTCCCACAGGTGGGAGGGGTTTAACCTGCCGTACCCTCACCGGTTCCTTGTCGCTGCCGCAGGCTCAAGTTTTCGATAGGGCATCGCGCCGGGCGCCAAAGCCCCTCCCGCCCGTGACCAGCGGGGAGGGGCATGCCCAACCTACGCTTCTCCATTCTTCGCGCCCGCCCGCTCCACATAATCCGCCCGGTTGATCCCATGGCGCTGCAGCTTGTCGTAAAAGGTCTTGCGGGGAATGCCGAGAGCCTGCAGGGTCTCCTTGACGTCGCCGCGATGCGCCGTGAGGGCCTCTTTGAGGATATCCGCTTCGTAGCGTTCCAGCCTCTCCGGCAGGGTCGATCCGCTTGAGGCAGGCGCGGCGGCCGGAGCTCCGAGATCTTCCTCCACGCCCAGCGCCACCCGTTCGGCGAAGTGGGAAAGCTCGCGCACATTGCCCGGCCAGGAATGCGTCGCCAGATGCCGGCGCACCCTTGCCGGGATCGCCGGAACCTCGCGGCCGAAGCGTTCCGAGG
The DNA here is from genome assembly GCF_000427465.1 of Sinorhizobium arboris LMG 14919. NCBI lineage: Bacteria > Pseudomonadati > Pseudomonadota > Alphaproteobacteria > Hyphomicrobiales > Rhizobiaceae > Sinorhizobium > Sinorhizobium arboris. The sequence continues at coordinate 1,252,220 of NZ_ATYB01000008.1, forward strand.
CGCGGGCGAGGAAATGGGAGAAGAGGAGCGGGATATCGTCGCGCCGTTCGCGCAAGGGCGGGATCGAGAGCGTCACCACGTTCAGCCGGTAATAGAGATCCTCGCGGAAATCGCCGCGAGCGGCCGGGTCGCCGAGATCGACCTTGGCGGCGGCGACGACGCGGATGTCGACGGGGCGGGTCAGGTTGGTGCCGAGCGGCGTGATCTCGCGGGCTTCGAGCACGCGCAGCATTTTCACCTGGGTCGCCGGCGGCATGGCCTCGATCTCGTCGAGGAAGAGCGTACCGCCGCTCGCATGCTCGATCCGGCCGATCCGCTTCTTGACGGCGCCGGTAAAGGCGCCGGGCTCGTGCCCGAAGAGCTCGCTTTCGATCACCGTTTCCGGCAGGGCGCCGCAATTGAGCGCGACGAAATTGCCGGCCCTGCGCCGGCTCCATTGATGCAGCAGCGTGGCCACGACCTCCTTGCCGCTGCCGGTCTCGCCGGCGACCAGCACGTCGACATCGGTGTCGGCGATGTGCTTCAGCGTCTGGCGAAGCCGCTCCATGGCCGGCGTCTGGCCGATCAGCGGCAGGCCCTCGGAGGCGGCTTCCGCCGCGCTGCGCAACGCGCGGTTCTCCATGACGAGTTGCCGCTTCTCCAGCGCCCGCCGGGCGCTCTGGGCAAGCCGGTCGGCGGCAAACGGCTTGGCGATGAAGTCGTAGGCGCCGCCCTGGATTGCCTGCACCGCCATCGGTATGTCGCCGTGCCCCGTCACCAGGATCATCGGGAGGTCGGGGTCGAGGGCCAGAACCTTGCGGAAGAGGGCAAGCCCGTCCATGCCCGGCATGCGGATGTCGCTGATGACGATGCCCGCGAAGTCGGCGGAAAGTTCGGGAAGCGCCTCCGTCGCGCTGGCGAAGGACGAGACGGTGAAGCCCGCAAGCTCGAGCGTCTGCTGCATTGCCTTGCGCAGATCGCGGTCGTCATCGATCAGGAACACGGATGGGGCGGCGCTCATCGCTCAGGCCTTCTTGAGATTTACGGTAAATGTCGTTCCGGAGGGGCCGCTTTCGACCTCGATCGTGCCGCCATAATCGGAGACGATCTCCTTGGAGATCGCGAGACCGAGGCCAAGCCCGTCTTCCTTCGAGGTGTTGAATGGCGCGAACAGCTCTTCGCGGATATCGGCCGCGATCCCCGGGCCGTTGTCGGCGACCGTCAGCGCGATGGCGCCAGCCGTCTCCTCGCAGCACACCCGGATCGCGCCGTTCTCGCTGTCGCCGATCGCCTCAAGCGCGTTCTGCAGAAGGTTTATCAAGACCTGCTCCAGCCGGATGCGGTTGCCGATCGCCTCGAGGCCATCGGGCGGCAAATCGATGCGGATTGCGTCCATCCGCCCGGCAAATCGGCTGCGCAGCAGCATCAGCGCACCCTCGACGACGTCCTTCATCGCGGTTGGCCCGGCGGCGAAATGGCCCTTGCGGGCGAAGCGGCGAAGTTCATCGGTGATGGCGCCGACGCGGTCGGTCAGCTCGGCTATGCTCTCCATGTTCTCGGCGGCGGTGGCGCTCTGGCCGCGATCGAGAAAGGTGCGGGCATTGTCCGCATAGGCGCGGATGGTGGCGACCGGCTGGTTGATCTCATGGGCGACCCCCGCCGCGACCTGGCCGAGTATCGCCAGCCGGTTCGCCTGGACGAGGTCCTGCTGCACGGCCTGGAGTTTCTCGGTGGTCAGCCGGTGGTCGGCGATCTCGGTTTCGAGGCGGTCGCGCGCCATGCGCAGATCGTGCGTCCGCTCCTCGACTCTCGCCTCCAGCGCATTGCGGGCCAGCCGCTCCTCGGCGCTGCGCATGGCGATCACCTGGCGCCGGCGCAGGAGGAACGCAGCAAGCGCGAGCAGCGGTACGAGCCCGGCAAGGGTGAGGAGCTGCGCTTCCCGCGCACCTGCCGCAAGCGGCCCCTTCAGCGGCGACAATTGCTCGAGCCGCCAGTTCGTCGACGGCACCATGGTTTCCACGCGCAGAAAGGTGGCGGTGGCCTCGCCTGGCAGCAGCGCGTCGAGGGTCGAGGAGCCATCGGGCCGGGCCTCGATTTTCCGGAAGGGCAGCGGCAGCAGCGGCGCATCGCCGAACTGCAGGCTTTCGCGAATGGGCGCCAGCCGGTCTTCAGCGATCGGCTTCGTCGTCATGAAGCGCCAGGAGGGCAGGCTGGTAATGAGGACGATGCCGCGCCGGTCGGTGACATAGGCCGGCTTGCCGGAGACCTGCCAATCCGCCTCGACCCCGTCGAATTCAAGCTTGGCGACGATCACCCCAAGCGGACCGCTGGGGCCGTCGATGCGCCGGGAAATATAAAGCCCGGGCCGCTTGCTGACCGTGCCCATGGCGAAATGTTCCGCCATGCCGTCGCGGACGGCGAGCCGGAAATAATCGCGGAAGGCATAGTCGTTGCCGACGAAGCTCGTCGGCTCCTGCCAGTTGCTGGCCGCGACGGCGACGCCGCTCCGGTCGATCAGATAGATGACCGCCGTTTCGGCGCTCGTCGCCAGGGCCTCGAGCTTGCGGTTGATGCGGTCCAGCGATTGCCGGTCCGGCGAAAGCAATGCGCCGCGGATGGCGGCGTCGTCGGCAAGAACCAGGGGGAGGGCGCGCTGCCGTTCCACGACCGCTCTGAGAAGCGAAGCTTTCAGGCTGGCGTCGATGCGGCTCTGACCGGCAAGGCCGGCAAGCGCCTGCGACCGGCCGTAGTCGCGCGCAAGGAGAAGCCCGGCAGCCAGAAGCCCCAGGGCGACTGCCGCAAAAACAAGCCAGGATCGGCGGGCCCGGCTGCGAAGCGCATCCGGATCGCTCGCCTCTGCAGGAAGTTTGACCATGCGAGCATTGTGCATGTTTTCGCCCAGTGCGCCAGAAGTTCTGTGCGGGAATCCGCACGACACCGTTGTCGGCTGCAGGGACGGCTTCAAAAACACTCATAAATACAATGCGATGATGCTGTGGCGGCAAACTGGCATGCTTGTTGCTGAACAGCTCCACAAGACGGCCACGCTGTCGATCTTCGGAAAGCGGCCCGGGAGGCCCGGCATGTTGCCGGACTGGGCCTGCCATGTGGAGGATAACATGATCATAGAACATTCCGCGGGAGTCCGCGGCAAGACACCCCTTTACCGCCATCTCTATGTTCAGGTGCTGGCGGCCATCGCCGCGGGCATCCTGCTCGGGCATTTCTATCCGGATATCGGCACGGAGCTCAAACCTCTCGGCGACGCCTTCATCAGGCTCGTGAAGATGATCATCGCGCCGGTGATCTTCCTGACGGTCGCGACGGGCATTGCCGGCATGACCGATCTCGCCAAGGTCGGCCGCGTCGCCGGCAAGGCGATGATGTACTTTCTCGCCTTTTCCACCCTCGCGCTCCTCGTCGGCCTCGTTGTCGCCAACATCGTGCAGCCGGGCGCCGGCATGCATATCGATCCGGCCTCGCTGGACGCCAAAGCGGTCGCGACCTATGCCGAAAAGGCGCATGAGCAGTCGATCACCGGCTTCCTGATGAACATAATCCCGACGACGCTCGTCGGCGCCTTCGCCGAGGGCGACATCCTGCAGGTCCTGTTCATCTCGGTGCTCTTCGGCCTTTCGCTGGCGACGGTCGGCAAGAAAGCCGAGCCCGTGGTCGATTTCCTGCAGGCGCTGACGCTTCCGATCTTCCGGCTCGTCGCGATCCTGATGAAGGCCGCGCCGATCGGCGCCTTCGGCGCCATGGCCTTCACCATCGGCAAATACGGCATCGCCTCGATCGCCAATCTCGCCATGCTGATCGGCACCTTCTACCTGACGTCGTTGCTCTTCGTCTTCGTCGTCCTCGGCGCGGTCGCACGCTATAACGGCTTCTCGATCCTCTCGCTCATCCGCTATATCAAGGAGGAGCTGCTGCTGGTGCTCGGGACCTCCTCTTCCGAGGCGGCTCTTCCAGGCCTCATGACCAAGATGGAAAGGGCCGGCTGCAAGCGTTCGGTCGTCGGCCTGGTCATTCCGACCGGCTATTCCTTCAACCTGGACGGCACCAACATCTACATGACGCTTGCGGCCCTCTTCATCGCCCAGGCAACCGATACGCCGCTTTCTTACGGCGACCAGATCCTGCTGCTACTCGTCGCGATGCTGAGCTCGAAAGGTGCGGCCGGCATCACCGGTGCAGGCTTCATTACGCTTGCCGCAACGCTTTCGGTGGTTCCATCCGTGCCGGTCGCCGGCATGGCGCTGATCCTCGGCATCGACCGCTTCATGTCGGAATGCCGAGCCCTGACCAACTTCGTCGGCAATGCAGTCGCGACGATCGTTGTGGCGAAGTGGGAAGGCGAGCTCGACCAGGTACAGCTGTCCGCGGCCCTCGGCGGCGAGGCGCAGGCCGAGACCATTCCGGCGCTCGTCCAGCCCGCCGAATAAGCTTGCCTCCCAAGGCGGGATCGCACTGCGGTGCGGTTGGCGCGGCCTGGTTCTCCAGGCCGCGCTTTTTTGCACGGTGGTGTGCGGCATTACCCCTCTCCGCGCTTTCCGGGAGGGTCCGCCGCCACGGCATGGCCAATCAAATCCCGTGCAGCACCTGCGTCGCCTTCACGGCCGCGGAGGCCCGGTTTTCGACGCCGAGCTTCACGTAGATCTGCTCGAGATGTTTAGTGACGGTGCGCGAGCTCAAGCCCAGGATCTCGCCGATGTCGCGGTTGGATTTTCCCTTGGCGATCCAGAGCAGCACCTCGGACTCCCGCTGGGTGAGCCGGAAGTGCTGGCGCAGCGTTTCGTCGTCGCTCATGCCGTTCTCGGCCGTCAGCCGGAAGAGGAACTCATTGGCGCCGATCGCGCCGAGATAGGAAATCTGCAGCCCTGTCTGAGCCGCATGCTGCAGCGTGAATGAGCCCTTCCTTTCGGCCGGGCTGTTCTCCCGCTCCCGCATCCATTCGCCAATGCGTCCGGCGACGAAGCCTAGACCCTCGTCGCTGCCGGTGGCAGCGTTGACGAGGCGGGTCGCCTGCGGCGTCGACCAGCGCACGGTTCCGTCGCCGCGCACGGCCAGCAGGTGCCGCCCGGCCGCGTCGAGCGCGACCCGGGCGCTCTGGGCAGAGCGCGCATTGGAAAGATGGACGCGGATGCGGGCACGCAACTCGTCGATGTTGATCGGCTTGGTGAGGTAATCGACACCGCCGGCTTCCAGCGCCCGCACCACATGCTCGGTCTCCGTCAGCCCGGTCATGAAGACCACGGGCACCTGGGCGACGGAAGCATTCGCCTTCAGCCGGCTGCAGGTCTCGAAACCATCCATGCCGGGCATGACTGCATCGAGAAGGATAATGTCCGGGGTGATGCGATCGGCGATGTTGAGCGCCGCGTTGCCGGAGGTGGCAATCAATACGGAGAAGCCCGACTGTTCCAGCGCTTCGGTCAAGAAGCCGAGCGCCTCCGGTGAATCGTCGACGAGGAGTACGATGTCGCGCGCGTTCGCTGCCTCAGGCACGGGCATTCGCCTCCCCGGCGAGCAGGCGTCTGAGGAAAGCGTCGTAGCCCGCAAGGTCGAACGCCAGGACATAGGCGCGCGCCGCCTCGGCGAAGGCTCGGTTATCGGGGTTCAGGGCGATCTCCGTCAATTTGGCTTCGATGCCCCTCACGTAGCCGATTTCGCCGAGCTCGATCAATTCCCTCACGTGATCATGGCCGGGGCTCGCCACCGCGGCAGTCCCGTCCTTGCCGGAAGTTTCCTTCGGGCCATCGTCGTAGATCCAATCGAGTTTCAGGTGGATCGCGAGCTTATCGGTGAGCTGGCGCAGGCCGAAGGGTTTGGCGAGCGTATCGTTGTGGCTGAAGGCGCCGGCGGCCGAGCCGTCGCCGATATTGGCCGAAAGCATGATCGCCGGCGCGCTCTGCCCGGCTTCCCTGAGCCGCGTCACCAGGTCCCAGCCGCTCATGCCGGGCATGGAGATGTCGATCAGGAACAGGTCCGGTTTGGCATGTCCGATGAGCGCCAGGCATTCCGTGCCGCTCGCCGCCGCAAGGACGGTAAAATCGAGCGGCGCCAGCACCTCACGCATCAGGTCGCGGTGTTCCGCATTGTCGTCGACGACGACGATCGACCGGCGTGGTCCGCGGTAGGACTTGATCTTTCGGACCGGGTCCTTGAGCGCGGCCGGCCGGTCGACGGCAGAGAGCATCAGCCGGACCTTGAAGGCCGTGCCCCTGTCCTTCTCGCTGATCACCGAGATTTCGCCGCCGAGCGTCTGGGTGAGCAGCCGCGTGATGGTCAGGCCGAGGCCGAGGCCCGGCATGCGATACTCCGCCTCGCCGCGCTGGAAGGGCTCGAAGATCTTCGGCAGGTCCTTCTCGCTGATGCCGCGGCCGCTGTCCTCGATGGTGAAGCTCGCCACCTGGCTGCGATAGGCCACGTCGAAGCGGATCCGGCCCCGTTCGGTGAACTTCAGGGCGTTCGAGAGCAGGTTGACCAGGATCTGCCGCAGGCGCTTGTCGTCGGTCCGGACATATTGCGGCAGCGAGGCCGCGCGATTGTGCTCGAAGACGATGCCCTTGGCCTGCGCCTGCGGGCGGAACATGTCGACGATCTGATCCAAAAAATCCTGAATGTTGACTTCGTTGGAATAGACCTGCAGCTTGCCGGCTTCGATCTTTGAAATATCGAGCAGACCGTCGATCAGACCGGAGAGATGGTCGGCGCTGCGCCTGATCGCCTTGATCGCGCCCTGTCGCGAGGGCGGTATCGTCTCGTCGCGTTCGAGGATCTGGGCGTAGCCGAGCACCGCATTGAGCGGCGTGCGCAGTTCGTGGCTCAGGCCCACCACGTAGCGGCTCTTCGCACGGTTGGCGGCTTCCGCTCTCTCTTTGGCGTCCTGCAGGGCCGCGTCGGTCTTCTTGTGGGCGGCGATCTCTTTCAGGAGAGCCGTATTCTGCCGGGAGGATTCCTCTTCCGCAACGACGCGGCTGTCATGGGCAAGCACGTAGAACCAGGACACGACGCCGGCGAGAATGGCGAAGACGAAAAAGACGATGGCGATGGTCCGCTCGACGACGGCGGCTGTCTCGGGAGAGGCGACCGTGGTCTGGTGAGCGATCATCGCCAGAATGACGCCGATGCCGGTAATCGAAACCACCGCCGAAATCGCATAGCGGCCGAGCCTTGTCGCGAGCTTTGCGACGATCGTTTCGGGCAGCACCGCCTTCGCCACGGTCGCCACCTGCGTGTTCAGCCGCGCCTTTGGCTTGCACATGTCGTGGCAGCGGCTGTCGAGCGAACAGCAGAGGGAGCAGATCGGCGCCGCATAGGCCGGGCACCAGGCCATGTCTTCCGGCTCGAACGGGTGTTCGCAGATCGAGCAGGTGATCTCGCTTTCGGAGAGCCAGCTCTTGCGCGGCTTACGGGCGAGATAGAATTTCCCTTCCGTCCACCAGGCGATCAGCGGCGAGACGACGAAGGCGGAGACGAGCGCGATATAGGGGGCGAGCGAGGCGGCGATTTCGCCCGTCGCGCCGAAATGCGCGACAAGTGCGAAGAGCGTCGACACGCCCATGGTGCCGAGACCGACGGGATTGATGTCGTAGAGATGGGCGCGCTTGAATTCGATACCGGGCGGGGCGAGCCCGAGGGGCTTGTTGACGAAGAGATCGGCCGAGATCGTCGAGAGCCAGGCCATGGCCACGATCGAAAAGATGCCGAGCGTCTCCTCGAGCAGGCGGTAGATGCCGAGCTCCATAAGGAGGAGCGCGATCGCCACGTTGAAGACCAGCCAGATGACGCGGCCCGGATGGCTGTGGGTGAGCCGCGAGAAGAAGTTCGACCAGGCGAGCGAGCCCGCATAGGCATTCATCACGTTTATCTTCAACTGCGACACGACGACGAAGGCGGCCATCAGCAGGAGTGCCGCCGTCTCGGAAGGGAAGATATAGCCGAAGGCCGTGTAATACATCTGCGCGGGATCGGCGGCCCGAGTCGAGGGCACGCCGGTGCTCAGTGCCAGCACGACGAGAAAGGAGCCGGCCAGCAGCTTCGGCGCCCCGACGACGACCCAGCCGGAGCCGGCGAGAAAGACGGCGATGCGGTGGTGGAGCTTGCGCTCACCGTCCGGCGGCAGGAAGCGCAGGAAATCCACCTGTTCGCCGATCTGCGCCATCAGCGCGAAGATGACGGCGGAGGCTGCGCCGAATTCGACGAGATCGAAGGGCGCGACGGTGCCGGGCGGGCCTGAAATGTGGTGAATGCCCGCATAGGCGAGCCACAGCCCGACCTTCTCCCAGTCCGCGAACGCGATGAAAGCGAAGGGCAGGATGTTCAGGACGATCCAGAAAGGCTGCGTGACGAGCTGGAACCGGCTGATCAGCCTGACGCCATGGGTGACGAGCGGTATCACCATCAGGGCGCTGACGATATAGCCGATCCAGGGCGGTATGCCGAGCGCGAGCTCCAGCGCGCCGGACATGATCGAGGCTTCGATCGCGAAGAGGATGAAGGTGAAGCTCGCATAGATGAGCGAGGTGATCGTCGAGCCGATATAGCCGAAGCTTGCGCCGCGCGTCAGAAGGTCGATGTCGACGCCGTGACGTATGGCATAGCGGCTGATCGGCAGGCCGACGACAAGGATCATCAGGCTCGCGACGAGGATCGCAACGATGGCGTTGGTGGTGCCGTAGGACATGGTAATGGCGCCGCCGATGGCTTCCAGCGCCAGGAAGGAGATGGCGCCGATCGCCGTCTGCGAAATGCGCGCGGAGGAAAAGCGCCGCGCGCTCTTGGCGGTGAAGCGCAGCGCATAGTCTTCGAGCGTCTGGTCGGCGACCCAGCGGTTATATTCTCGTCGAACGGGAATGATGCGCTGGCGTGCCGCCATGGTCCCTCGTCATCTCGCAATGCCGGCCGAATGCGCCAGCCGCTCATGTCGTAACACGGACAAGCGCGTCGGGAAATTGCTGCATTGCGGAAAAAGCATCGGTCGCTCAGATCGCCTTGGACCTTGCTGACGCTTGACAGCAGGATGCATCTCTGTAATAAACCGTCAAGTTAATTAACTTACTGGCTAACTAAATGGATCAGCTCAGCAGCACCCTTTCGGCATTGGCCGACCCCACTCGCCGCGCCATCATTGCGCGCCTCGCCGCGGGTGAGGCGACGGTGAACGAACTTGCTGCTCCGTTCGATATGAGCCTTCCGGCGGTTTCCAAGCATCTGAAGGTGTTGGAACGCGCAGGGCTGATATCCCGCGGCCGTAACGCCCAATGGCGGCCCTGCCGGCTGGAGGCGGCGCCGTTGAAGGACATCGCCGACTGGGTCGAGCGGTACCGCCACTTCTGGGAGGGCAGTTTCGACCGGCTCGACAACTATCTTCACGAACTGCAGCGCAACAAATCGGATCAGGACTGAACCGGGTTCGCCCGACCGCAAGGGAGAAGACCATGAATGCCCCGTCGACGAAGGAGCAAACCGGCCTCACCATCACGCGCATCTTCAACGCGCCAGCCCACGTCGTTTTCGAGGTCTGGACCACACCGGAACACCTGGCACGCTGGTGGGGGCCGAAAGACTTCACGGTACCCGCGATCACGACGGATTTTCGTGAAGGCGGCGCCTGGCGCGGCTGCATCCGCTCGCCCGAAGGCCAGGACTACTGGGCGCACGGCAGCTATCGCGAGATCGTCGCCCCGAGCCGTATCGTCCTCAGCTTCGCCTGGGAAGAGGAGGGCGCCATCGACACGCTGATCACGGTGACCCTCGAAGAGGTGGCGGACGGCACGCGTCTCACCTTCCACCAGGCGCCGTTCACGAGCGCCGAGAGCCGCGATTCTCATGCTGAGGGATGGAGCGAGTGCATGGACCGGCTCGTTTCCTATGTCGCTGCCCGGAAGGAGGAAATGCAATGAAGAAAAGCTATCACGGAAGCTGCCACTGCGGCGCGGTGCGTTTTTCCGCAGATATCGATCTTGCGCCGGAGGGAAAACGTTCCGCAGCGGCGCGACCGGGCGTGTGGTGGACGACGACCTTTCGCTGCAACTGTTCCTCATGCCTGAAGACGCGGTTCTGGAAGGTATTCGTCACGCCAGAGGATTTCTCCTTGCTGTCCGGCGAGGAGGCCTTGGCGGAATACCGCTTCGGCGAACGCATGATCCGCCACGTCTTCTGCCGGCACTGCGGCGTCCGCCCCTTTGCCAGCGCCGATTTCGAGATCATGGGCGGGCCGTTCCATGCGGTAAACATCGCCTGTCTCGACGACGCGACCGACGAGGAGCTGGCGAATGCCCCGATCGTCTACGAGGACGGGCGCCATGATGCATGGGACCGGGCACCCGCGGTGACGGGCTATCTGTGAGGAGCCGTGCCGCTCCTTCGCGTCTGCCGCGGCAGCGATTTGGATCCGCGGCAGAAAACTCCCGGGCAGTAAGCCCAGGCTTCCTTCTTCCCCCCGCCGCCTACGTAAAATGACGTATGTGCACTGCAGCGCGGCTGCCCGATGATCCCCGAGCAACGGCCACGGAGAACGGCCACTTGCATCGCGGCGATCAGAACAAGGGGGTTCAATCAAATGACTATCAAGGCACGCGTCACGGGCGCATTCCTCGCTGCCGTCCTTTCGACGACTGCGTTCAACGGCGCCTTCGCGGCGGAGGACACGATCAAGGTCGGCATCCTGCATTCGCTTTCGGGCACCATGGCGATCTCCGAGACGACGCTCAAGGATGCCATGCTGATGCTGATCGAGGAGCAGAACAAGAAGGGCGGCCTGCTAGGCAAAAAGCTCGAAGCGGTCGTCGTCGATCCGGCCTCGGACTGGCCGCTTTTCGCCGAAAAGGCGCGCGAGCTGATCTCCGTCGACAAGGTCTCCGCCGTCTTCGGCTGCTGGACGTCGGTGTCGCGCAAATCCGTGTTGCCGGTCTTCGAGGAGCTGAATTCCATCCTGTTCTATCCCGTCCAGTACGAGGGCGAGGAAAGCCAGCGCAACGTCTTTTATACGGGCGCCGCTCCCAATCAGCAGGCGATTCCCGCCGTCGACTATCTGATGGAGAACGAGGAAGTCGAGCGCTGGGTGCTCGCCGGGACCGACTATGTCTATCCGCGCACAACCAACAAGATTCTCGAGGCTTACCTGATTTCCAAGGGTGTTGCGCCCGAGGACATCATGATCAACTACACGCCCTTCGGCCATTCCGACTGGCAGACGATCGTCTCGGATATCAAGAAGTTCGGCTCTGCCGGCAAGAAGACGGCGGTCGTCTCGACCATCAACGGCGACGCCAATGTGCCGTTCTACAAGGAACTCGCAAATCAGGGGATCAAGGCCGAAGATATCCCGGTCGTCGCTTTCTCGGTCGGCGAAGAGGAGCTTGCCGGTCTCGATACCGGGCCGCTCGTCGGGCACCTCGCTGCCTGGAACTATTTTCAATCGGTCGACAACCCGGCCAATGCCGAGTTCATCGAAACCTGGAAAGCCTATACCAAGAATGACAAGCGGGTCACCAACGACCCGATGGAAGCCCACTATATCGGCTTCAACATGTGGCTGAAGGCAGTCGAAAAGGCCGGCACCACCGATACTGACGCCGTGCTCGACGCGATGGTCGGCGTCTCGGTGCCGAACCTGTCGGGTGGCTATTCGACGATGATGCCGAACCACCACATCACCAAGCCGGTGCTGATCGGCGAGATCCAGTCCGACGGCCAGTTCGAAACGGTCTGGGAAACGCCCGGCCTCGTCGTCGGCGACGAATGGTCGGACTACCTGCCGGACTCGAAGGACCTGATCTCCGATTGGCGCGCGCCCATGTCCTGCGGCAACTTCAACGTCGCCACGGGAAAATGCGGCGGCAAGGGTTCCTGATTTCATAACGAAAGACTTGCTCGGGGGAGCGGCCCGCGTCGGGCCACTCCCGCAACGCCGCTTTTCATAATGAACCGCTAGCTCGAAATACCTCCGTCCGAAAGCTTCCCTTCGGACGGAGGACCGCAAGAGCGAGAGACGAATGTACCGCATCATCCAAACCGTGCTGATTGCACTGTTCCTCGTCGTTGCGATGGCTCCGGGGCTTCGCGCGCAAGAGGGACTGCGCGATCTGGTGAACGCGCTCGGCGACGCAAAATTGTCCGACATGGACGACCGCATCGCGGCACTGGCAAAGACCGGAGAGCCCGAAGTCGTTGTGATCCTCGAGGCGCTCGGCGAAGGCAATCTCTATGCCCGCAAGGCGGACGGCCAGGTGTTCCTGACGAAAGAGATCGGATCGAAGCTGACGCTCACCGATCCGATCTCCGGCGACGGCGCGGGCGAAGCGCCGAAAGCGGCACTTTCGAAGATCAGGGTGAACAACAGCGTGCGGCGCGCCGTTCGAACCGCCCTCGGCAGCCTGACGCTCCTCAGTCCGGATCGCAATCAGCGCCTCAAGGCCGCGCAATCCGTCCTGCAATCGCCCGATGCCGACGCACTCGGCGCCGTCGAGAATGCGCTCGCCGCCGAGAAGGACGGAACCGTTCGCGCGGTTCTCGAACAGGCGCGCGCTGGGATGCTTCTTCTCACCGACCGGCCGGTCGAGGACAAGAAGGAGGCGGTGCGGCTGCTTGAGGAAAACGGCAGCCGTGACGCGCTGCCGATCCTTTCTGCCGCTCTCGGTTCCGCCGACGAGAGCCTGAAGCCCGACATAGAGGCTGCGCTCGCGAGCATCGAACAGGCGCAAGCCTTCTGGAATGCGGGTCAGAACATATGGTACGGCCTGTCGCTCGGCTCGGTGCTGCTGCTTGCGGCGATCGGGCTGGCGATCACCTTCGGCGTCATGGGCATCATCAACATGGCGCATGGCGAGATGGTGATGCTCGGCGCCTATACGACCTTCCTGGTCCAGGATGTCGTGCGCACCTCCGCTCCCGAACTGTTCGACTGGTCTTTGGCGATCGCGCTGCCGCTTGCCTTCCTGATCACCGGCTCCGTGGGTCTGGCGTTGGAACGCGGCGTCATCCGCTTCCTCTACGGACGCCCGCTCGAGACGTTGCTTGCCACCTGGGGGATATCGCTCATCCTGCAGCAGTCGGTGCGGACCATCTTCGGCCCCACAAACCGCGAGGTCGGCAATCCGTCCTGGATGTCCGGCGCCTTCGAGCTCGGCGGCCTGGCGATCACCTGGAACCGTCTCTGGATCATCGTCTTTGCGCTTGCCGTCTTTGCGGCACTTCTCTTTCTGCTCAAGAAGACGCCGATGGGACTGCAGATGCGGGCGGTGACGCAGAACCGGCGCATGGCCTCCTCCATGGGCATCCGTACGCCGTGGGTCGATGCGCTGACCTTCGCGCTCGGCTCCGGCATCGCCGGCATTGCCGGTGTGGCGCTTTCGCAGATCGACAACGTCTCGCCGAACCTCGGGCAGGGCTACATCATCGACAGCTTCATGGTCGTGGTCTTCGGCGGCGTCGGCAATCTCTGGGGCACGCTCGTCGGTGCCTTCTCGCTCGGCATTCTCAACAAATTCCTGGAGCCCTATGCCGGCGCCGTGCTCGGCAAGATCCTCGTGCTCGTGCTGATCGTCCTCTTCATCCAGAAGCGGCCGCGCGGGCTTTTCGCACTCAAGGGCAGGGCGGTGGAAGCATGATCACTTCGTTCCTCGTCAAATCGCTGGATCGGACGATCGTCGCCGCAGTAGCAGTCCTGCTGCTGCTTGCGGTGGTCGTCCCGGCACTCAATCTCATGACCGCGCCCGACCACCCGCTGCATGTGCCGACCTATCTGGTCTCGCTCTTCGGCAAGTACCTGACCTATGCGCTGCTCGCACTGGCGCTCGATCTCGTCTGGGGGTTCTGCGGCATTCTTTCGCTCGGGCATGCGGCCTTCTTCGCGCTCGGCGGCTACGCCATGGGCATGTATCTGATGCGTCAGATCGGAGCACGCGGCTCCTACGGCAATCCGCTGCTGCCGGACTTCATGGTGTTTCTCAACTGGAAGGAGCTGCCCTGGTTCTGGTACGGCTTCGACATGTTCTGGTTCGCCGCGCTGATGGTGGTGCTCGTACCGGGCCTCCTTGCCTTCGTCTTCGGCTGGTTCGCCTTCCGCTCGCGCGTCAACGGGGTCTATCTCTCGATCATCACGCAGGCGATGACCTATGCCCTGCTGCTTGCCTTCTTCCGCAACGACATGGGCTTCGGCGGCAATAACGGGCTGACCGACTTCAAGGATATTCTCGGCTTCAATATCCAGGCCGATGGCACCCGCGCTGCGCTCTTTGCTGCCTCCGCGCTGGCGCTCGCCGCGTCGGTCGTCGTCGCCTCGGGCATCGTGCGCTCGAAATTCGGAAAGGTGCTGGTGGCGCTGCGCGACGCGGAAAGCCGCACACGGTTCCTCGGCTATCGCGTAGAGCACATGAAGCTCTTCGCCTTCACCGTCTCGGCTATGATGGCGGGTATCGCCGGCGCGCTCTACGTGCCGCAGGTCGGCATCATCAACCCGGGAGAGTTCGCTCCGGCCAATTCGATCGAGGTGGTCATATGGACGGCGGTCGGCGGCCGCGGCACGCTGATCGGACCGATCCTCGGCGCGATCCTCGTGAACGGCGGGAAAAGCATCTTCACTGCCGCCTTCCCCGAATTCTGGCTCTTCGCGCTCGGCGGGCTCTTCGTCCTCGTCACGCTTTTCCTGCCGAAGGGCGTGGTCGGCACGGCGCAGGCCCTTCTCGCACGCCGGCGCGCATCCCGCGCGGCGGCCCGAAAGGAAAGCGAGAGCGAAAAAACGGCCAGCCTTGCGGCCGCCGAAACGATGGCCGCGGAGTGATCGTCATGACCGGAAAGAAACCCAGAAGCCTGCTTTATCTCGACGGCGTCTCCGTCTCTTTCGACGGGTTCAAGGCTCTGAACTCTCTCTCCTTCGTCGTCGAACCGGGTGAATTGCGCGCCATCATCGGTCCCAATGGCGCCGGCAAGACGACGATGATGGACATCATCACCGGCAAGACGCGGCCCGATGAGGGCGAGGTCTTCTTCAAGGGCGATATCGACCTTACGAAGAAGGACGAGGCGGCAATTGCCGAACTCGGCATCGGCCGCAAATTCCAGAAGCCGACGGTGTTCGAGAACCACACGGTCTGGGACAATCTGGAGCTGGCGTTGAACCGCAGCCGCGGCGTCTTCCCGACCCTGTTCTACCGGCTGACGGCAGAGGACAAGAGCCGTATCGAGGAGATTCTTTCGACGGTGCGGCTCACGGTCCGCCGGGACGATCTCGCCGCCAATCTTTCTCACGGCCAAAAACAGTGGCTGGAGATCGGCATGCTGCTCGCCCAGGAGCCGGAACTTCTGCTCGTGGACGAGCCGGTGGCGGGCATGACCGATGCGGAGACGGCGGAAACGGCGATCCTCCTTAAGGAAATCGCCAAAACGCGGTCGGTGGTCGTCGTCGAGCACGATATGGGCTTCATCCGCGATCTCGGCGTCAAGGTCACCTGCCTTGCGGAAGGCTCGGTGCTGGCGGAAGGGTCGATCGATTTCGTCAGCAACGATCCGAAGGTGATCGAAAACTATCTCGGCCGGTGAGCGGGAGGAGTTGAACCAATGTTGAACGTGGAGAACGTCGACCTGCATTACGGCGCCGCTCAGGCGCTCCGCAACGTTTCCTGCAAGGCGGAGATGGGGAAGATCACCTGCGTGCTCGGTCGCAACGGCGTCGGCAAGTCGAGCCTGCTTCGGGCCGTTGCCGGCCAGCACAGGGTGACGAGCGGCTCGATCTCTTTCAACGGCACGCCTCTTGACGGCATGGCGCCCTTCCGGCGCGCCAGGCACGGCGTAGGCTACGTGCCCCAGGGGCGGGAGATTTTTCCTCTGCTGACGGTGAAGGAGAATCTCGAGACCGGTTTCGCCCCTTTGCAGCGGGCCCAACGCTCGATCCCCGACGACATCTTCAGCCTGTTTCCGGTGCTTCAGACGATGCTTGGCCGGCGCGGCGGCGATCTTTCCGGCGGTCAGCAGCAGCAGCTCGCGATCGCCCGCGCTCTCGTCACGCGCCCCAGAATCCTGGTGCTGGACGAGCCGACCGAAGGCATCCAGCCATCGATCATCAAGGATATCGGCCGCGCGATCAAATATTTGCGCGACTCGACCGGCATGGCCATCCTGCTCGTGGAGCAATATCTCGATTTCTGCCGCGAGCTTGCGGACTACGTCTATATCATGGACCGTGGAGCTTTCGTGCACGAGGGGCCGCCGGAGACGCTCGACACGGCGCAAGCGCGCCGTCATCTAACCGTTTGAACCCGATCGGGGCGGGCGGACTGTTTTCCACAGGACTGCAGAATAGCCAATTATCAAAAGGGGTTATGCCGGATACGGGATATCGGTCTCGCGTGGAACGGAAAGAAAAATCCACTTCTTTTGTGGATTGCATTTGCCCGCTCGAGCGCTTTGACCCATACTGCGCATGCATACTGAATGATTGCTCCTGCATGACCTTTCGATCGGAACCGACTGAAAGGCTACACCATGCAGCAGCTCGAAGTGTCACGGCGCGTTCCATGTCTCTGAACGACGCATGGTGCCGTGGCGAGTCTCGAAATCAGATCTCGCTGACAGAATTGGCCATTTCGTGTTTCCGGCCTATCCAATCGGAGGAGACCCTAATGACGAATTTCCTGCCCGCCCTTCATGAAGGGCACGCCCCCATTACGCTCCAGACGCTCTTCAAGGATGCTCTCGAAGCCTATGACGATTGGGAGGAGGGCATGCCCGAACCCACCGTTTCCTTCGAAGGCAAGGTGCTGGCGGTCAGTGCCGTTTTCGAATGGATGAGACCCTGCACGGATCTCATGCCGGCCAATATGATCGGCATTGTCACCGACCGGCTGACGAAGCCCTGGAGCGGCGCCGGGCCGATGGACGCGATGACCTTCTCGACCGCCGCCCGCGTCATGTCCGTCCTCGTGCGGCGGCGTCTGAGGCGCTTCGGCCGCGGCTCCATCGAGGCCTTCGCCGAGCGTTTCAGCCAGCCGGTGCATTCGGCGCACGAAGGCTGTGTGCCGCCCATGGCCGAGGTTTGAGGCGACCGTCAGGGGTTCAGCCGGCACCCTTCAATCCTCTGTCATGAAGGTGCGA
Source organism: Sinorhizobium arboris LMG 14919 (assembly GCF_000427465.1). Classification (NCBI taxonomy): domain Bacteria; kingdom Pseudomonadati; phylum Pseudomonadota; class Alphaproteobacteria; order Hyphomicrobiales; family Rhizobiaceae; genus Sinorhizobium; species Sinorhizobium arboris. The sequence continues at coordinate 1,269,296 of NZ_ATYB01000008.1, forward strand.
TAGGGCGTCGCAGATGACGACGCTCCAGCAAATCGCCTTTCATGCCGGCTGTTCTCTGGCGACGGTCTCACGCGTCTTGCGGGGGGAGGGACCGGCGAGCGGCGAAATGGTGCGCCGGGTGCGCCGGGCAGCCGCCGAACTCGGCTACCGGCCGGCGCCTCCCGCGGGCGCAAACGGCGGGCGTAGCCGCCCGGTCGTCGGTGTGCTGGTGCCCAGCGTGACGAACCCTGTCTTCGCTGCGTCGCTGGCCGGCATACAACACCGCATGCAGACTGCCGCCCACGGCGTTCTGATCACCCAGTCGAACTACGATCCTTCGGCGGAAGCCCGAGCCGTCGCCGCCCTGCTGGAGCAGCGCCCGACCGGCCTGATCCTTACCCTGTGCAATGCCGAGACGAGCGACGCGCTCTCGGCCGCCCTGCCGCCGACGATCCTGCTCAACAATCGTCCCGTCCCGCGCTTTCCAGCCGCCGTGACCGTCGACAATTACCGGGCCGGATACGAGATCACCAAGCACATCCTCGCGCATCGTCATTGCCGTATTCTGTTCGTCTCCGGCTATTTCGCCTCGTCCGACCGCGCCCGTCTGCGCTACGAGGGTCATTGCGCGGCGATGCGGGACGGCGGGTATTGTGCGCTTCCCTCCCTCGAGGTCCCCTTCGTCGACGGCTATGAACATCTGGACCTTTCCGGCGCGATGGAAAGATATGAGCCGACGGCAATCATCGCGTCCAACGACCTGCTGGCGCTTGGGGTGATCGGGGCACTCCGGCGGGAGGGTCTGTCGGTCCCCGAAAACGTCTCCGTCGCCGGATTCGACGGGATCGCGATTGGCCGGTTGATGAAGCCGTCGCTCACGACTGCGGCAATGCCGGATACCGATATGGGCGTGGCGGCGGCTGCCATGCTGCTCGACATTGCCGAAAACAGCATGCAATACCGCCACCTTTGCCTCGACCACCGGCTCTATCCCGGCGAGACCGTGAGAATGGCGGTCTCAGGAATCTAGAGCGGGATGAGGAAAAGTGCGTGCGGCTCCCCGCATTCCGCGTCTCGACTTACTGGAATCGACCACCTTCATGATCTCGGGCCGACCCACCTGAAATCATCGTTATTACTGGTTCTTCACGAAGGCAGCATGCCACTTGGCGAGCACCGACACCGCTTCCTCTATGACGGACGGAGGGGTGCCGGGCAGGAACTCGATCCTTGGCGCTTTTCCGTCGCGCTTCAGCCGCGCGAAAACGCGGCCCGTGGCATCCTTCAGTTCCTCCGGCTTTGCCGGCTCGGGTTTGTCGCTTTGCGACAGGCGTTTGAAGACAAGCTGAAAGCGCTGGTCTGAATCGGCGGCCCGGAAGCGCGGTGAGGAGATTTCCTCTTGGGCTCTGGCGCGCGCCTCTTGCCCTTCGAGCAGCGCGCCGATGGCCATCCAGCGCTCGCGCCCGGCCTTCGGCGCCGGGCCGATCGCGCGGGCGACTTCGTGCGGCACGCCGTCCGCCACCTGCAGGAGACGCGAGAGTTCGCTCTTCTGCACCGCAAGCGCATCGCCGATCACCTTGCGCTCGAAACCGCGCGCTGCGAGCGCGGCGGCGAACAGCGCGCGTTCGATGAAGGAAAGATTGCGCCTTTCGGCGTTCTCCTTGCCTTGCGCAAGCACGAGTTCGTCATCGCTCAGCGGCCGGACGATTGCCTTCACCTGGAGCTCTAATCGGCGAACCGCCTTCAGGCGGCGATGGCCGTAGGCGGTCTGGTAATGGCCCTGCTTTTCCGGGTGCGGGCGCACGAGGATCGGCGATTGCTGACCGTTCTCGCGAATGCTCTCGACGAGCGCGAGGAAATCCGGATCGTCTGTCTCGCCGTCGCTCAGCCGATCCTCGACGAAGGAGCTTTCGACAAGCGCTGGATCGAGCGAAACGACGCGTTCGCCCTGGGTCAATGCCTCCCTGAGCGCCCGCGCTTCTTCGGCTTCACGGGTGATGCTGCCGAGAGAAAGCCCCATGGCCCTCACTGCGCCAGAAGCCGCACGAGGCACGTCGAGAGGGGCGGATGGCTTCGCGTTGACAGGTGTCAACTCACGGGGCGTCGCTTCGGCGGGGGCTTGCGGACTGGCGGCAGGCGCACCTCCCGAAAACAGCGCCCGCAATTCATTCTTCCGGTTATTGCCAGCCATGACTTAGCGCCCCCAGGCCGCGTGAATGAGAGCCTCGATCTCGCCGTTCACGGCATTCAGCGACTCGATCGCCCGGTCATAGGTCGCCCGGGTAAAATTCTCCCGGCCTACCTCGTAGAGCGTCTGCTTGGTGAGACCCGCATCGGAGATCGCGGTCGACTTCACCATCGCCGAGGTCAGCACCCGGTCGCCGAAGAGCGAGCGCATGAAGCCGACGATCTGCGCCTGCGGTCCGTCATTCGGCTCGAAGCGGGTGACGAGGTAACGCAGGAAGTCGAAATTCAGCTCGCCGCCGGCCTCCCGCACGACACTCAGGAGGTCCGAGGTCATGTAGAGGAACTGGTTCATCGAGGCGACGTCGAGCATCTGCGGATGCACGGTGACGATGACCGAGGTCGAAGCGCAGAGAGCCGAAAGCGTGAGATAGCCGAGCTGCGGCGGGCAGTCGATGACGACGACGTCGTAATCGCCGGCGACGCCTGCGAGTGCCGCCTGCACTCGGGCGAAGAAGAGCGGCCCGGCATCGGCGCCGCTCTGCCGCGCGCTGAGCGCCTGCGGCGTCGTGTGCTCGAACTCCTGCAGTTCCAGGTTGCCCGGCACCAGGTCGAGTCCGTCGAAATAGGTCTTGCGGATGATGTCCTTCAGCGGCCGAGCCTCGGCATCGTAACGGATCGCGCCATAGAGCGTGTCGTTGCCGGTCAGGTCCAGTTCCGGCTGGTAGCCGAACAGCGCAGAAAGCGACGCCTGCGGGTCGAGATCGACCGCGAGCACACGGTGGCCGGTCAGAGCGAGATATTGTGCGAGATGGATCGAGGAGGTCGTCTTGCCGGATCCGCCCTTGAAATTGGTGACCGAAATGACCTGCAGATGCTCGTTCTTCACGGCATCGCGCCATTTGAGATAGCCGCGGGCCTTGGTGCCGTTGCCCTTGGCGATCGCCTGTTCGGCCAGATGCCGGCGCAGCGCGTTGATGTCCGACAGCGAATAGGAGCGTCGGCCGCCGGCGCCGGTGTCGGGCTGCGGCCCTTCGCCAGCCAGGGACAACTGGCGCAGGTATCCGTCGGAAACGCCGATGAGTTTGGCGGCCTCGCCGGAGGTGAAGCTTCTGAGCGTCTTCATTGCAGTGGGCGCAAAGAGCCGGTCGCGCATCGCTTTCAGCTGTTCGGAGAGCGCTCGGGCATCCGCGGCGATCGCCTCGTCTGCCGGTCTGCGCACAGTCCCGCCGGTCGCGCTTGCCGCCTCCGATGCCGTCATCATATCCATGGTCAAATCCCTCGTGCCCGCATGGCGCGCTGCCGCCGTGCAGATGCGCCTGGCGCATTCTCTAACAGAGCAATCACTGAGCTACGCCGAAATGCGGAATATGCGGTCTATTCCGTTAGAGGAATGATTCATCCTCTGATTCGCGTCAACCCATTTTCGGACCGCTCTTCCGGCGAGGCGATATTCCGAAGATTGAAGCTTTCATGGAGAAACTGAAAAACAACTGAGAAAGCCTGTTACCTAACTGACATGGGAGCCCCTTAAAGAGAGCGCCAAAGCGGCGCTGAGCGGGGCACGGCCTCTCATGCGAGCCGCCACACTCGCCGGAGGTCACCTTATGAAGATCGTTCAGATCAGCGACACCCACTTCAGCCCGTCAAAATCCCATTTCAACGACAACTGGGATCCGGTGGTTCGCTGGATCGAAACGGCCGGCGCCGACCTCGTCGTGCATACGGGCGACCTCACGGTCGACGGCGCGGACCAGGAGGAGGACATCGCCTTCGCGATGGACCTCGTCCGCAAGCTGCCGGTGCCGGTGCTGATCGTGCCCGGCAATCACGATGTCGGCCATTTGCCGGACTCCGATCAGCCGGTCAACGCAGCTCGGCTCGCTCGCTGGCGCAGGCTCGTCGGCCCGGATTTCTGGTTCGCCGACTACGCCGACTGGCGGCTCATCGGTCTCGACAGCCTTCTTTTCGGCTTCGAAGACGCGGAAGAGGAGAGGCAGTTCCGCTGGCTGGAAGAGGCGCTTAAGGACCGCGATGGCCGCCGCGTCGCGATCTTCGCCCATAAGCCGCTCTTCGTCGACGATCCGGCGGAAGGCGATACCGGCTATTGGAGCGTGCGGCCGAAGCCGAGGCAGCGGCTTTACGAGCTGATGGCGCAGAACGGCGTCGTGCTCCATGCGAGCGGTCATCTTCACTGGGCCTGGCAGGGCCATCACGCGGGCACCGAGCTCGTATGGGCGCCGCCGACCTCCTTCATCATCGACAAGCTGGAGCGGGAAATGCCGGGCGAGCGCCTCGTGGGGGCCGTTGTTCACCACTTCGGCGAGGGGCGCGTCGACAGCGAGGTCGTCGCGGTGCCCGGGCTGAAGCCGTACGTCCTCGACCACGTCGTGGAAGAGGTCTACCCGCAAGCCGCAAGGAAGCTCGTGGGAGCGGTGCAATGAGCATTCTTTCGCTTCGCGGCATCACCAAATCCTTCACCGGCAATGCGATCCTCAAAGGCGTGAGCCTCGAAGCGGAAGAGGGCGAATTCATCGCGCTCGTCGGACCTTCCGGCTGCGGCAAGAGCACGCTCCTGCGCATCGTCGCGGGGCTGGAGCATGCGGATGGCGGCGAAATCGTCATCGGCGGACGCGAGGTCTCCCCGCTCGCTGCTGCCGATCGCAACGTCGCCATGGTGTTCCAGTCCTATGCCCTTTATCCGCATCTGACCGCCGGCCAGAACATCGCGGTTCCGCTTGCCATGCGGCGGCTTTCGGGCGCTCAGCGGTTACCCTTCGTCGGGAATATTCTTCCCGGCCAGCATCAGATCCGGGCCGACATCCAGCGGCAGGTCCGGGAGATGGCCTCCTCTCTCAAGATCGACCATCTGCTCGACCGCAAGCCCGGCCAGATGTCGGGCGGCCAGCGCCAGCGCGTAGCACTTGCCCGCGCCATGGTCCGCCGTCCGAGCGTCTTCCTGATGGACGAGCCGCTCTCCAATCTGGATGCGAACCTGCGCGTCCATGCCCGCGGCGAAATCGTCGAGCTGCACCGGCGCGCCGGTGTGCCGACGCTCTATGTCACGCACGACCAGTCCGAGGCGCTGTCGATGGCCGATCGGGTGGCGGTGATGATCGGCGGCAAGCTCCTGCAACTAGCATCGCCCAAGGAGATCTACGACGATCCCGCCCATATCGAGGTTGCCCGCTTCCTTGGTCAGCCGCGCATCAACATTATCGAAACGCGGATGGATGCGTCCGGCACGGTGCGCTTCGGAGCGCTTACGCTTGCCGGTGAAAGCCCGGCTTCGGGCGAGGCGCCCATTATGCTTGGTGTGCGCCCCGAATTCGTCCGTTTGAACGGAAATCCGGACGGGATACTCAAGGCGCGCGTCGAGCGGACGGAATTTCTCGGTTCCGAAGTGATCGTGCATGCGCGTCTCAGCGCCATCAGTGAAACGATCGTCGCGAGGATCAGCCCGTCCGAAGCCGCGCCGCTCACCGTCGGCATGCCGGTTTCCGTCGAGATCGACCCGGACCGGGCGATGCTGTTTGCCGCCTCGGGCGAGCGGCTGCGGGCGCAAACGGTCGCCTTCGCCCCGACGTTGGAGAAGGCCCATGGCTAAAGCGGAAAGCCTTGGGAATATCGAGAGCATCGGGTCACGCCCGGCACATGGGGCAGGTCCGTCCGCGCGCCGAACGCTATCGACGCCCATCGCGGCTGCCGACCGGCGCGAGGCGCGGATCGCCTGGCTGCTTGCCGCCCCCGCGATCGTGCTTCTGTTTCTGTTCATCCTGCTCCCGACCTTTGCGGTCGTGCTTCTCGGCTTCACTGATTTCGAGCTCGGCTACGGCAGCTTCCGTTTTGTGGGCTTCGAGAACTACGCGGAACTGATCGGCGACCGTACCTTCCGCCGCTCGCTCCGGAACACGGCCGTCTACACGGCGATCGTCACGCCTGTTTCGATCGCGCTGGCACTCGCGATCGCACTCCTGATCGAAGCGGAGACCCGCGCAAAGGCGTTCTTCCGGACGGTCTATTTCCTTCCTGTGGCCTCTCTGCTGGTCGCCATGGCGACGGTCTGGCAATTCCTGTTCCATCCCTCCATCGGGCCGATCAATACCTTTCTCGCCGGACTGGGCATCCCCGGCCCGAACTGGCTCGGTGCCTCCGGCACCGTGCTCTACGGGCTCTCTATCATCGGCATCTGGCAGTCGGTGGGCTTCAACATGGTGCTGTTCCTTGCCGGACTGACGGCGATACCGCGTGAGCTCTATGCCGCCGCGGAGGTGGACGGCGCGAAATCCCGGCTCGACCGGTTCCGGCTCGTCACCTGGCCGATGCTCGCGCCGACGACGCTCTTCGTCACCACCATCAGCATCATCAATTCCGTCAAGGTCTTCGAGACGGTGAAGACGCTCACCGAAGGCGGGCCGAACAAGGCGTCCGAGGTGCTGCTCTTCACCATCTACCAGGAGGGCTTCGTCTATCTCCGGGTCGGCTATGCCTCGGCGATGACGGTCGTCTTTCTCGCGATCCTCGTCGTCCTCATGTTCCTGCAATACCGCGTTCTCGACCGGAAGGTGCACTACGCATGACCGCGAATCTTTCCTTCGACCGCATCCTGCGGTTCACGCTCCTGTCGCTCGGTGGGCTCACCTTCCTCGCGCCCTACATCTTCATGATCTCCACGGCCGGCAAGGCGCAGAGCGAAATCTTTTCCTCCTCGCTCTCGCTGATTCCTCAGCAATGGTCCTATGTCGAGAATTTCACCAAGGCGCTGTCGCGTGTTTCGATGCCGACCCTGCTCATGAACGGCGTGATCGTCTGCGCGATGATCTTCGTCGTTCAGGTCGTGGTCGCCATTCCCTGCGCCTACGCAATGGCGAAACTCAAATTCCGCGCCGCACGGCTGATGATGGTGCTGGTGATGCTCGGGCTCCTGGTGCCGATCCATGCGACCGCGCTGCCGCTCTATGTCGCCTTCGATCGGTTGGCCGTGCTCAACAGCTATACCGCACTCGTCGCGCCCTTTTCGATTTCGGTCTTCGCGATCTTCCTGTTCCTGCAGTTCTTCCGCGCCATTCCCGACGACCTGATCCATGCCGCGCGGCTCGACGGCATGTCGGAGATCGGCATCGTGGCGCGGGTCGTCGTGCCCAACGCGTGGCCGGCGATCACCGCCTTCGCGATCTTCTCGGTGGTGGCGCACTGGAACGACCTGTTCTGGCCGCTGGTGGTCGTCACCAATCAGCACTACGCCACGCCGCCGCTCGGTCTTCTCTATTTCCGCGCCGCGGAAGCCGGCGACGATTACGGCGCGCTGATGGCCGCCACGCTGATCATCACGCTTCCCCTCGTCGCCGCGTTCCTCGTCGCACAGAAGCGCTTCGTCGAGGGCATAACCATGACCGGTCTCAAGGGCTGACCGGTCCAACCAGGAGAACCTCATGAAACACTTCAGGCAACTTCTCGCCGCCGCGGCGGTATCGATGACCCTTGCAGTTCCGGCGCAGGCCGAAACCGTGCTGACGGTCCATTATCCGATGCCGGGCTTCTTCAAGGATGTGATGGATACGATCTCGAAGAAGTTCATGGAGGAAAATCCGGACATCAAGATCGCCTTCGCCAATCCTTCCGCAACTTACGAGGAAGGCATCCAGACGATCATGCGCCAGGCCGGCACGGCCGAAATGCCCGATATCACCTTCATTGGGCTTAACCGCCTGCGCATGCTCAACGAGCGCGACGTTCCGGTCGATCTCGGACCCTTCATCGGCAAAGACGGCAACATGGCCGAACAGGGCTTCTCGGAGAACATCCTGAAGCTCGCCCAGGTCGGCGGCAAGCAGGTGGGCCTTGCCTTCGCGACCTCCAATCCGATCATGTATTACAATGCCGACCTCGTGCGCAAAGCGGGCGGGGACCCGGATAGTCCTCCGAAGACCTGGGATGAGGTGATAGAGCTCGGCGGCAAGATCAAGGCGCTGGGGGATGGCGTCGAGGGCATCGATTTCCGCTGGCAGGGTGACGACTGGATGTTCTCCGCGCTTCTCTTCGGCGCCGGCGGCCGCATGCTCACCGAGGACGAGAGCAAAGTTGCCTTCAATGGCGAGGAAGGTCGCAAGGCGATCGAAGTCCTCGACCGCATGGTCAAGGAAGGCGGCCTGCCGGTGCTCGCCAAACAGGCCGGCGAACAGGCCTTCGTCGCTGGAAAGATCGGCTTCGCCTTCCAGACGACCGGTGCGTTGCGCAACACGATCAAGAATGTCGGCGACAAGTTCGGCGCCCATTCCGCGGATCGACCCTGTAAACGGCAAGCTGCCGACCGGCGGCAATGCGGTCGTGATCCTGACGCGCGACGCCGACAAGCAGAGTGCGGCGTGGAAGTTCGCCAAGTTCGCTGCCGGTCCCTATGGCGCCTCGGTCGTCGTTCCGGGTACCGGCTATGTGCCGAACAACGAGCTTGCGGCGAAGTCGCCGGAATATCTCGCGAACTTCTACAAGGAAAACCCGCTCTTCCGCGCCGGTCTCGAACAGATGCCCGTGATGATCCCGTGGTATGCCTTCCCCGGTACGAACGGCGTCAAGGTCACGCAGACGATCGTCGAGAACCTGTCGCGCGTCGTCGAACAGTCGGCGACGCCCGAAGAGGCGCTGAACGACGCGGCCGCGGAAGTGGAAAGCCTGCTGCCGCGCAGCTGAGCTATCCGGGTGTCCCCGCCTGCGGAGCGTTCTGCGCAGGCGGGATGCCGCGCAGGGATGGGCGAATCATCAGGTCCCCCTGAATGGCTGTGCCACGGCGCGGTGCGCGGCTTCCCGCGCGCTTGGCGAAAGCATTTCCTGGCTCCGAATTGCTTCAGGTGTGGAAGATTTCCGGACTGGGGGCTCCGGCTTTATAATCATGGATCGGCGAGCGCTTTCCTTCGGTCCAGAGACCCGGAAGGACGTGCCCCACGACTTGTTCATGTACGGCTGCTTTGCGGCACGTCGCGAAGAAAGGCATAAGCTATGACCGATAATTCTGCACTTCAGAGCTCGATGGCTTTTCTCGGCCGCCTGCTTCTCTCCGGCATATTCCTCACTTCGGGTTTCGGGAAACTCGCCGATCCCTCCGGCACAATCGGCTACATCGCGTCTGCTGGTCTGCCCCTACCTTCGGCCGCCTACGTCGTCGCCCTTGTCGTGGAAATCGGCGTTGGCATCCTGCTCGTCATCGGTTACCGGGCCAGGTGGATGGCACTGGTTCTGGCAGCCTTTACGCTCGCGTCGGCGGTCGGCTTTCACGCCAACTTCGCCGACCAGAACCAGATGATCCACTTCATGAAGAATCTCGCGATCGCCGGCGGCTTCCTGCAGATCGCCGCCTTCGGGGCGGGCGCGTTCAGTCTGGACCGACGGGCCGGCCGCATCTGAGGGGGCTCTACGTCTGGTGCTTGCCCCACCTTTCGCAAGGCGTTTGCGGAGGTTTGTGGCTTTCCAATGGATCAATTAGCCGTGGTCAGGCTCCGGTGACGACGGGCGCTAAACGCAGTTGGCCAAGAAGCTCCTGAAATTGCAATTCAGGGAAATCTTCACACTCAGGTTGTGGCAAAAGCCGCGCTTCGGCTTCCGCATATTGGACGAGAAAATACTCCAAATGTGAATGAAATTGATCAGCTTCGGGACGCGGCGGGAAAGCGCTGAAAACAGGCGGCGCCAATGAGGGATGAAGGGCAAATGGGGAGCCTTGCCGCAACTTGGCGCCCATCCGGCGAGGCGCCCGGAAGTAAGTTGTTAACCTTCATTTCCTATTCCCTAGGGCAGCCCCATCGATGATGAATTTCGAGTTTTCAGGCCATGCGCATTCCCCGGACAAATTTCTCGACTGCAGCTTTGTACGACCCACATCAGGCGGATGATTTCGAGAATCCGCATCCGGTTGCGCAAGGTGGCGCCCATGTTCCGGCGCCTGAGCCGGCTGCTCACGACCATCTGTTCGAGGCACCGGAAGCGCCGCGACGCGGGCCCGGCCATCGGGAGGAGGAGGCAGTCTATACGGCGCGCGCCGCCCGGCTCTACGGTCATGGGTCCGCCTATGCTCCGGCAGAGGTTACGGTCTCGACGCGCGATCCGCTTCCCACGCTTGCCGAGATCACGGGTCTTTCCGGCGAGCCCGGTTGGGAGAGCCATTTCTTCCTGTCGCCGAACGTGCGCTTCACGCGCACGCCCGAGCGCGAATTCATGAAGCGCCGTCCGCCGGCAACCGAGGAGACCGAGCCCGACGCCGACGAAGCCGCGGCGGAAACGCCCGGGGCCGAGGCCGTGACGGAGAGCATGCCGGTCGAGCCCGCGCCGCCCGTCGTCGAACCGGAACTTCCGTCCTATAGCCCGTCCGAGCTGCTGCGCGTGCTGACGCAGCAGCTTCCTTCCTGGAGCGCTGCACGTTCGCCGGTGCCGGAAGCGAGCATCGCCGAAACGGAAGCTGTCGATAGCCCGGCCGTGGTGGGGGAAGACCGCGCCATTGCTGAAACGCCATCTGCCCTGCCGGTAACGGACGAAGCGCCTGTGGTTCCGCAAGCACTGCCTGTCGCGAACCTTGCGCCCCGGAATGCCGGAGTGGAGCCGGACGTGCCCCATCAAGCAGATGCGCGCCTGGCCTATCTTTCCGATTTTGCGTTTTTCGAGTTCATGCCGCTCGAAGCGGCGGCTGTTCCGCCGACTGTCGCGGAACCTGTGAAGGAAGTCGCGGCCGTTCCAGCGCCGATCGCAGCCGCGCCGGAGATCTCGCCACCAAAGATCGTCGCCGCAACGCCTGTCGAGATCCGGCCGCAGCCACCCACGGCGATAAGCGCGCTGTTCCGGGTGGTGGAATGCCGGCGGCCCGAGCCCGCCGCTGCCGAACCGGTCCCGGCCGCGCCGCAGGATTTTGCCGCTGAGCCGGCCGCCGCGGAGGCTGCCGCCCCCGTTATAGCCGACGCACCCGCTCCGGCACCGGCCGAACCCGTCGCGCCCGCCATCGTGCCCGCAAGCCAACCGGCTCCCGAAGCGCCGGTGACCAAGGCGGCGATCACCATGCCGGCCGTCATACAGCGCTCGTCGCCGTCTCTGCCCCCGGTCGGCGCGACCGAGCGGCTGCAGGGAGGAGACGCCTACGCATTTCCGTCGAAGGAACTTCTGCAGGAGCCGCCGCAAGGCCAGGGCTTCTTCATGACGCAGGAGCAGCTCGAGCAAAATGCCGGACTGCTCGAAAGCGTGCTCGAGGACTTCGGCGTCAAGGGCGAAATCATCCATGTACGACCCGGCCCGGTCGTCACGCTTTACGAATTCGAGCCCGCGCCGGGGGTCAAGTCCTCCCGCGTCATCGGTTTGGCCGACGATATCGCCCGGTCGATGTCGGCGCTCTCCGCCCGCGTCGCTGTGGTGCCAGGGCGCAACGTCATCGGCATCGAACTGCCGAATGCGACGCGCGAGACCGTCTACTTCCGCGAGCTGATCGAATCCGGCGATTTCCAGAAGACCGGTTGCAAGCTGGCGCTTTGCCTCGGCAAGACGATCGGCGGCGAACCGGTGATCGCCGAGCTCGCAAAAATGCCGCATCTGCTCGTCGCCGGCACCACCGGCTCGGGCAAGTCGGTCGCGATCAACACCATGATCCTGTCGCTCCTCTACCGGCTGAAGCCCGAGGAATGCCGGCTGATCATGGTCGATCCGAAGATGCTCGAACTCTCCGTCTATGACGGCATCCCGCATCTGCTGACGCCTGTCGTCACCGATCCGAAGAAGGCGGTGATGGCGCTCAAATGGGCGGTGCGCGAGATGGAGGACCGCTATCGCAAGATGTCGCGGCTCGGCGTCCGCAACATCGACGGCTACAATCAACGTGCCGCGACTGCGCGGGAGAAGGGTGAGCCGATCATAGCGACAGTCCAGACCGGCTTCGAAAAGGGCACCGGCGAACCGCTCTTCGAGCAGCAGGAAATGGATCTGTCGCCAATGCCCTATATCGTCGTCATCGTCGACGAGATGGCCGACCTGATGATGGTCGCCGGCAAGGAGATCGAAGGGGCGATCCAGCGGCTGGCGCAGATGGCGCGTGCCGCCGGCATCCACCTGATCATGGCGACGCAGCGCCCCTCCGTCGACGTCATCACCGGCACGATCAAGGCGAACTTCCCCACCCGCATCTCCTTCCAGGTGACGTCGAAGATCGACAGCCGCACCATCCTCGGCGAGCAGGGAGCCGAGCAGCTCCTAGGCCAGGGCGACATGCTGCACATGGCCGGGGGCGGCCGCATCGCCCGCGTTCACGGCCCCTTCGTCTCCGACAACGAGGTCGAGCAGGTGGTCGCCCACCTCAAGACGCAGGGCCGCCCGGAATATCTCGAGACGGTGACGGCGGACGAAGAGGAAGAGGAGCCGGAAGAAGATCAGGGCGCCGTGTTCGACAAGAGCGCGATTGCCGCCGAAGACGGCAATGAACTCTACGACCAGGCGGTGAAAGTGGTGCTGCGGGACAAGAAGTGCTCGACCTCCTATATTCAGCGCCGCCTCGGCATCGGGTACAACCGCGCCGCGTCCCTGGTCGAACGGATGGAGAAGGACGGCCTGGTCGGTCCGGCGAACCACGTCGGTAAACGCGAGATCATCTACGGCAACCGCGACAGCGCGCCGAAGCCGGACAGCGACGATTTGGACTGAGATATCGGTCGCTCTGCTCCCTCCGGCCTGCGGGCGAGAGGGAGCTAAAGCACTTCCGGGAAAAGTGTGCGACGGTTTTCCGTCCGGAAGTGCGTTAGATCAAACGGTTAGAGCACTTCAGTGTTTCCATGAAACACTGAGGTGCTCTATGGATCACGGCCGCACTGTGATGTGGCCCTTCATGTTGGGATGATAGCGGCAGATATAATCGAAGCTGCCCGGCTCCTGCAGCAGCAGGCGGGCGGATTTTCTCGCCGCCAGAATCACGTCTGCGCCGCCTTTGACGGTCGCCGTATGGACGAGCGCATCCCTGTTGATCCACTCGATCTCGTCGCCCACCTTTGCCTCGATCTCCGCGGGCGAATAGACGAGGCGATCGATCGTCACCTCGATGGTTTCCGCCTGCGAAGGAGCGGCGACGGCGGCCGCTCCCATCGACAGTGCGGCAATCGCCGCTCGCGATGTGAACATCGTCGCGCTCACTTCAATTCGGCCGCGACGTGTTCGGCATGCTGCTCATGCCCCTGGAACAGCTTCAGCCCGGTCTCGAGCAGCGATTTGAGCTCGGCATTTTGAGCCGACGGGATCAGCAGCGTTTCCAACGCGCCGTTGACCTGCTTGTGATAGGCGATCTCGTGCTCGATATAGGCCCTGTCGAATTCTGCGCCCTTAAGCTCCGCCAGTTCCTGGCGCTTCGTCTCGGCCGCTTGCGAGAGTGACTTGCTCGTGTCGTTGTCTTCGGGCGTGACGTTGAGCTTTTTGACGAGATCCAGGGCTTGCTTGTTCACCGAGTCGTGGTCGCGCAGCATGCTCTCGGCGAATTCGACGACGGTCCTGTTCTTTGACGTGGCTATCGCCTGTTTGGCGGCCTCTATGTCGATGACACCGGCGGTATAGGCGATATGGGCGATCTGCGGATCGGTCGGCTTGTCGTTGCCGAACGCCCCGCTGGCGCCGAGAAGGAGGGCGGCTACGGCCGCTGCGGTCGTCAGGCGGATGGTCATGGGATGTTCCTTTCCTCGAAGATCAAAGCGCGGTTTGAATGACATGCTTTGGATGCTTCGCGGCGCGAACCGTTCCCGCTATTTTTCTTTTGCTTCCCGGTGCTGAGACGAGATGCGGACAAGAACGGTCTCGGTCAGGCGCTCGCAGCGCCTTCCCGCGAAAGGAAACGCATCGAGCAGAACGGGGCCGATCTGCCGTTCCAATCGATCCTTGAGGATGCGGCGCGCCCGGTGCAGCCTCGTGCGTGCCGTTTCCGGCTTGAGATCGAGGAGGGCGGCCGCCTCTTCGTTGCCGAGTCCTTCGATGACGCGCAGCACGAAGACGCTTCGGTAGGCATCCGGCAGATCGTCCGTCAATCTTTCGACGAGATCGAGGATTTGGCGCTGTGCCATCGTCTTCTCCGGATCGCTGATGCCTGCATTGAGGGGAAAGGCGATAATCTCCGCCTCTTGCGATTGCCGCATGTCCTTGGCCGATTTCGTCTCGCGGCGTCTTTTTCGCAGGCGGCCGAGCGCCTCGTTGATCACGATGCGGGCGAGCCAGGTCGTGATCGCAGCGTCGCCGCGAAACCGGTGAAAATGCGTGAAGGCGCGGACATAGGCCTCCTGCAGCGCGTCTTCCGCATCGCCGCTGTCGCGCAGGATGCTTCGGGCAATCCGGTAGAGCTTGCGGTTGTGCGCCTGCATGATCGCGCGGAAACGGGCGAGATCCTGCGGGGAGGGCGGCGCATTCACGCCAAGGTCGGGTTCAGCGATAGGCATGGTCGGGCTCCTTCCGACATATTGGATGCCCTGTCTCCGGAAATGTTCCCAGCAATGCTTTCGCACATTTTTGGATATTATCAGTGAATGAGGAAGGTGGCTTCTTCTGTAAGGAGAGCGAGACCCGATCCGGATCGGCGCTTCGCCTGAAAAGAGAAAGCCCGGCGCGGGAGGAGGTGCGCCGGGCTTTCGATCCTGACCGGCAACTGGGAGGAGGAGGAGGGTTGCCGATCCCGCGATGGAACCGGGAGGAGGAGTGTTCCATCGACAGTCCTATAGTAATGCTGCAGTGCAGCATCTTCAAGATCGAAAATGAAATTTTTTCCAGCCGATAAAATCTGTGCGGCCATCAGTGCGGTGGCGAGGACGCTTGCCTTTGCCGCCATGTGCGCCAGATTCGAAACGCAAAGGAGGATAGGTGCCATGATGGAGGACCGCAGGGCCGCTTTGGTCAGGATCACCGGGCGGGTACAGGGTGTCTCTTTTCGCGCCTGGACTTATGACGAGGCCGAGCGGCTGGGTCTCGATGGCTGGGTACGCAACGAAAGCGACGGCTCGGTGACCGCACTTATCGCCGGGCCGGATGATGCCGTCGGCACCATGCTGGACCGTTTCTGGAAAGGGCCGCCGGGGGCCTCCGTTACCGATGTGGCGAGCGAAGAGGCTTCGGCCGTTCACGCCCCGGCGGGCTTTCGCATCACGCGATGACTACACCCGCTCCAGCGCCACCGCGATGCCCTGTCCGACGCCGATGCACATGGTGGAGAGTGATGCGCGGCCACCCGTCTCGGCAAGCTCCAGCGCCGCAGTTCCGGTGATGCGCGCACCCGACATGCCGAGCGGGTGACCGAGCGCGATGGCGCCGCCGTTGCGGTTGACGCGGGGATCGTCATCGGCGATGCCGAGCGCCCGCAGAACTGCGAGCCCCTGGCTGGCGAAGGCCTCGTTGAGCTCGATGACATCGAACTGATCCTGGCGCATAGCGAGGCGTGCCATGAGCTTCTGCGAGGCGGGCGCGGGGCCCATGCCCATGATCCTCGGCGGCACGCCGGCCGACGTGCCGCCGAGGATGCGGGCGATGGGTCTCAGGCGGTTCTTCTTGGCAGCCTCTTCGGAGGCGATGATCAGTGCAGCCGCACCGTCGTTGACACCGGACGCGTTGCCCGCGGTGACGGTGCCGCCCTCCCGGAAGGGTGCCTTGAGCCTCGCGAGCGCTTCGATCGTCGTGGCGCGCGGATGCTCGTCTCGGTCGATCACAACCGGCTCGCCCTTTCTCTGGGGGATGGTGACGGCGACGATCTCCCTGGCGAAGCGTCCGTTCGCCTGCGCGGCCGCCGCCTTTGCCTGGCTGCGTAGAGCGAACGCGTCCTGGTCCTCGCGCGAGACCTTGTAGTCTTCGGCGACGTTCTCGCCGGTCTCCGGCATGGAATCGACGCCATATTGCACCTTCATCAGCGGGTTGACGAAGCGCCAGCCGATCGTCGTGTCATGAATCTCGGCGTGGCGCGAAAAGGCGCCCTCGGCCTTCGGCAGCACGAAAGGCGCCCTCGACATGGATTCGACGCCGCCGGCGATCATCAGCTCCGCCTCGCCGGATTTGATCGCCCGCGCTGCCGCAATCACGGCATCCATGCCGGAGCCGCAGAGTCGGTTGATCGTCGTGCCGGGAACGCCGGTGGGGAGACCGGCAAGGAGCAGCGACATGCGGGCGACGTTGCGGTTGTCCTCGCCCGCCTGGTTGGCGCAGCCGAAGATGACGTCGTCGACCGCTTCCCAGTCGACCGATACGTTGCGGTCCATCAGCGCCTTCAGCGGAATGGCGCCGAGGTCGTCGGCGCGCACTGAAGCAAGCGAGCCGCCGAAGCGGCCGATCGGTGTGCGGATATAATCGCAGATATAAGCCTCGCGCATCACGCAGCCTCCTTTCCCGGGCCCTCATGAGCCTTTCGGGTGCGGGCGTTGATGTCGCGCAGCACCGAGAGCTCGGTCTGAGTGGGTGCCGGTGTTTCGACGACGGTTCCCGCGAACTTGATCGCCCAGCCGCAATTCCCGGCGATCTGATCCCGGGCGACGCCGGGGTGGATGGAGGTCACGGTCAGTTCCTTCGTCTCCAGATCCGGCTCCAGAATGCAGAGATCCGTGATGACGCGGGTCGGGCCGCTGGTCGTCAGCCCAAGCCGCTCACGATGATTGCCGCCTTCGCCGTGTCCCATGGAGGTGACGAAGGGCAGCGTCTCCACGAAGCCGCGCTTCGTCAGCGCCATGGTGATGAAGATGCGGCCGCAATTGGAGGCGATTTCCGGCGCACCGCCGCCTCCCGGCAGGCGCACCTTGGGATGGTCATAGGGGCCGACGACGGTGGTGTTGAGGTTGGCAAAACGGTCGATCTGCGCGCCGCCCAGAAAGCCCGTTGTTATCCGGCCGCCCTGAAGCCAGTAGCGGAACATTTCCGGCACCGAGACGGTGAAGAGCGCGGTATCGCAGAGCTCCCCGTCGCCGATCGAAAGCGGCAGCACGTCGGGCTTCGTGCCGACCGTGCCGCTCTCGTAGATCAGCGTGATATCAGGTGCATGCGTCAGCCGGGCCACATTGCAGGCTGCAGACGGCGCGCCGATGCCGACGAAGCAGACATCGTCGTTGGAGAGCGCCCGAGCCGCCGCGATCGTCATCATCTCGGTCGGGGTGAAATCCGTCATTGTCGCCTCCCTTCAAGCAACTTTGGCGGAGGTCTTCGCGGCGTGGTGGGCGAAGTCCTCAGGTTTCGCATCAAGGACGTTCTCCTTGATCCATGCGCTGAACGTCTCGCGGTCGCGGGCAATCTCGTCCCAGCGGATGTAGAAGGCGTTTGAGCGCGGATAATAGCCATGGGCATAGGACGGAAATGCGCCGCCCGGTACCTCAGCGACGGCCGTCACAGCCCAGCCAGGCAGCACCACGGAGTTGGGCGAGGGCGGGGCGAGTTCGCCGACGATCTCCTCGACCGTCACGATCGAGCGCCTGGCGGCGAGCACCGCTTCCTTCTGCACTCCGATGATCCCCTCGATCAGCACGTTGCCCTTGCGGTCGGCACGCTGGGCATGGATGATCGTCACGTCCGGGCGGATTGCCGGCACGGCAGCGAGCATCTCGCCGGTAAACGGGCAGGCGATGCTTCTGATATTAAGGTTCACCTTCGGCAGGTCGGCGCCGACATAGCCGCGGAAGGTCGCAAACGGCAGGTTCGCGGCCCCCGCCTCATAGGCATTCGCCATGGCCGCATGCGAATGTTCCTCGATCTCGATCGGCCGCGGCCACTGGTTCTCCACCGCATCCCGGAAGCGGTGCAGCGAGCCGACGCCCGGATTGCCGCCCCAGGAGAACTTCATGCCGCGTGCCGCGCCGACGCCGATCAACTGGTCGTAGAGGATGTCCGGCGTCATGCGCACGAGGAACAAGTCCTTCCGGCCCTGGCGGATCACCTCGTGTCCTGCGGCATAGGGGATCAGGTGCGTAAAGCCTTCCATGGCAACCGTATCGCCGTCCCGGACATTTTCGGCCACCGCCTCGGCAAGAGACATAATCTTCGCCATCGCTTTCCTCCTCTGATTTCGCAAGGTCGGCGGCCGAGCCTTCACACGGCATCCCCGTCAAAGCGATCGCTAAGAAATAAGCGCCCGTCCCGCCCAGGCGTCAATATTTTTTGTGCGGCATTTGATTTTTGTTCGTATATCGCACATAAATAGCTACTGTTAAGAGCAGGAGGGCACCGCCATGCGGGAAACGGACTTCGTCAGCGGCTTTGCACGTGGCCTGAGGGTGATCGAAGCTTTCGGCGAGGCTCAGCCGCGTCTTTCCATCGCAGATGCCGCAAGGATAACCGGGCTGGACAGAGCGGCGGTCAGGCGCTCGCTGCTGACGCTCTCGGAACTCGGCTATGCCGACTACGACGGCAAGTTCTTCACGCTCACGCCGAAGATCCTGCGGCTCGGCCACGCCTATCTCTCGGCAACGCCGCTGCCGACGATCGTCCAGCCTTATCTCGACCAGCTCTCGGAAAAGGCCGGGCAGAGCGCTTCTGCCTCTGTTCTCGACGGGACCGAGATCGTCTACGTGGCGCGCGCCTCACAGCGCCGGGTGATGTCGATCAATCTGATGCCGGGCTCGCGTCTTCCCGCCTACTGCGCTTCGATGGGAAGGGTGCTGCTTGCATCACTGTCCGAGGCCGAGGCACGCGGCATTCTCGGACGTTCCGAATTGAGGGCAAACACGCCGCGCACCAGAACCGACCCGGAAGAGCTGATGACCGAATTGCGGCGGGTTCGCGATGAGGGCTATGCGATTATCGACCAGGAGCTGGAGCTTGGCCTCTGCTCGATCGCGGTACCGATCGCCAATGATCGCGGACAGGTAGTCGCTGCCTTGAACATCGGCGCACCGGCCGCCCACGTGCCGGCCTGCGAGATGGCAGAGCGCTATTTGCCGCTGCTTAGGGAGACGCAAGCCGCGCTGCGGCTTGTGCTGCGGTAGCGCATCTCCGGCCGAAGGATTCCTGCGGCCCGACGACTCGGGCTCGCTGGATTCCCGCGGCGAGCATAGGCGCCGCCGCACCGCCATCGACAGGCTCCGCGCGCCCTTCTTCCGCCCTCTCAATAGCCTCGCGCTGCGCCGGCGCCGATGCGGCTGTCCGCGGCGCCGTTATAGCGGGCGCCGCCGCCGGCCTCGATCTCGGCGATGTTCTCGCCGCCGACGAGGATGCCAGCTGCCTTGCCCCAGATCGTCCAATTCTTGTCGACCTGGACGTCATGGCCCATGGCGGACAGCAGCTTGCGCGTATCGGGCGAAAGCGCATAGGGCTCCATGAAGACTTTGTCCGGAAGCCACTGATGGTGGATGCGCGGCGCGTCGACGGCCTCCTGAATGTTCATGCCGTGGTCGATCACGTTGATGATCGCTTCCAGCGTGATGGTGATGATGCGGGCACCGCCGGGGCTGCCGATGACCATGAAAGGCTTGCCATCCCTGGAGATGATCGTCGGGCTCATCGATGAGAGCGGCGTTTTGCCGGGCTCGATCGCATTCGCCTCGCCCTGTACGAGACCGTAGAGATTGGGCGTACCCGGCTTGGCGGTGAAATCGTCCATCTCGTTGTTGAGCAGAATACCGGTGCCGGGCGCGACGACGCCGGCGCCGAAGGAGCCGTTCAGCGTGTAAGTGACCGCGACCGCATTGCCCTCGTCGTCGATGATGGAGTAATGGGTCGTCTCCCTGCTTTCGGTAAAGCCCGCCGGCATCAGCTCCTGGGATGTTCCGGCCTTGAAGGGGTCGATCTTGGCGCGGATTTCCTTCGCGTAGTTCTTGTCGACGAGCTTTGCGACCGGGTTCTCGACGAAGGCGGGATCGCCGAGCGCCGTGTTGCGGTCGACATAGGCATGGCGCATCGCCTCGATCATCGCATGCACCGTCTCGGCCGAGCCGTAACCGAGATAGGAGAGCGGATAGCCCTCGAGGATGTTGAGAATTTCGCAGATGATCAATCCGCCGGACGATGGCGGCGGCGAGGAGACGATGTCATAGCCGCGATAGCTGCACTTGACCGGCTCGAGCTCGCGGACCTGATAGCGCTCGAAGTCCTCCCTGGCGAGGATGCCGCCCTTATCCGTGCTCGCCTTGACGATCGCGTCCGCGATCGAACCTTTGTAGAAGGCGTCGGTGCCTTTCTCGGCAATGCTGGAAAGCGACGCGGCGAGATCGGTCTGGACCAGCCGGTCACCGGCTGCAAAAGGCCTGCCGTCCGGCTTCAGGAAGATCGCGGCGGCGGCCGGGTCCCGGGCGAGCCGCTCCGTCTCGCCGTCAAAAGACGCGATGTCGCCCTCTTCGAGCACGAAGCCTTCGCGAGCGAGCTCGATCGCCGGTGCGATCAGCTCCTGCAGCGGTCTTGTGCCGTAACGGCTGCGGGCGAACTCGAACCCCATGACCGGTCCGGGCACGCCGACGGCGAGATAGCCCTCGGTGCTCAATCCCTTGACGAGATTGCCATTGTCGTCGAGATACATGGTCTTGGTGGCGGCAAGAGGCGCGCGCTCGCGAAAATCGAGGAAGGTCGTCTTGCCGTCCTTGAAGCGGATGGTCATGAAACCGCCGCCGCCGATATTTCCGGCCGTCGGATAGACGACGGCGAGGGCATATCCGACCGCGACCGCCGCATCGATCGCATTGCCGCCCTTCCTCAGGACCTCGACGCCGATATCGGATGCAAGATGCTGAGCGGTCACGACCATGCCGTGCTCGGCCTTGACCGGCTCGGGCGAGGCCGCCAGGGCCTGCCGCGGTGCGAAGGCACTCAGCGCGACGATCAGGGTAATCGATAGGGACTTCAGACAGGGACTGCGCATGCTTTCCTCCCGGACAGGAATGGTGGTTCGGCGCGCGGGTGCGGATCACCCTTCAACCGTGGACTGTAGCATTAAAGATCATCGGTTGCAGTCGAAGTTGGTGCATGCCCGCTCAATCGCCGGAATAGCGTTCCTCGAGCCACGGGTCGCCACGCATGTGATAGCCGTTCCGCTCCCAGAAGCCGGCGGAATCGGCTGCGCGGAAATCGATACGCTGGAGCCATTTGGCGCTTTTCCAGAAATAGAGATGCGGAACCACCAGGCGCATCGGCCCGCCATGGGCACGCATGATGGGTGCCCCTTCCCAGCCGGTGGCGAGGATCGCGTCCTCGGCGGCGAAGTCGGCGAGGGGCAGATTGGTGGTGTAGCCGTCATAGCTCGTCAGCATGACATAGGCCGCCTCGGGCCTCGGCACCACGCGATCGAGAAGGTCGCGCGTGGATACACCGTGCCACCTGTTGTCGTAGCGCGACCAGGTCGTCACGCAATGGATGTCCGATAGGCTGTCGCTTTGAGGCAGCTTCTGAAAAGCGTTCCAGTCGAGCGAGAGCGGGTTCTCGACGAGGCCGGTCACCTCGAGGCGCCACGTCTCATGCGTCAGATGCGGCTGCTGACCGAGATCGAGAACCGGCCAGTCCCTGACGAGATGCTGCCCGGGTGGCAGGCGGTCCGTCTCCGGACGGGCAATGCGGCCGGTAAGAAATTTGCCGTCGGCCGCCCAGCGGCGCTTCGTGGAAGTCAATTTGGTTTCCGGCGCCTGTGTTTCG
Organism: Sinorhizobium arboris LMG 14919; assembly: GCF_000427465.1. Taxonomy (NCBI): domain Bacteria; kingdom Pseudomonadati; phylum Pseudomonadota; class Alphaproteobacteria; order Hyphomicrobiales; family Rhizobiaceae; genus Sinorhizobium; species Sinorhizobium arboris. The sequence continues at coordinate 1,291,025 of NZ_ATYB01000008.1, forward strand.
TCGGCCACGACTGCTCTCCATCCATAGGCATGAACGGGAATTAGACGTCTCCCGAATGTCCACGTCAAGGCGAATACGGGTCACGACGACTGCGAGTTGAGACGGCCGCGGCGTGATCAACTTCAGGCGCCAAGCCTTTCCCGTTCGGCAGTCCGCCAGGCGCGTGGCGTCATGCCGGTCCGGCGCAGGAAGAAGCGCGAGAAATAGGCCGGATCGGCAAAACCCAGGCGGAAGCCGATCTCCTGTACGCTGCCGCGGGTGAACAGAAGTTGCCGCCTCGCTTCGTCGACGAGTTTCCCGGCGATGACCTCGTGCACGCTCCGGCCGGTTGCCGCCCGGACGATACGGTTGAGGTGAGTGGGCGAGAGGCCGAGCGCATGGGCATAGAAGGAGGCTGGCCGGTGCGCGAGATAATGTTGCTGCAGGAGCGCGTCGAAGCGCTCCATCCTTCTTTCGTTCTCCGTCTCGGCTACACCCTTTCCGCCGCCGACGCTTTCCGCGAGCCGTGCAGTCAAGCCGAGGGCGGTCGTCAGATAACCGTCGAGCAGGCCGGTGCGGTGGCTGAGCCGCGTTTCCCATTCGGCGGCGAGACGGCGTAGCGTCTCGCCGACATAACGGCCGTCTTCGCTTCCGCCGAGCGGCGTCAGGCGTGGCGCCGCCGTCCAGGGTCCGAGGCGGCTTCTTCCGCCCGGTGTAATCGGCAGATGCGAAGCGAGCACGGTGAAGACGAAGCCGTCGACGTCCGGCGAGAAGCGGAAACCATGGCTGACCGCAGGCGGGATGGTGATGACCGCCGGCGGCGATATCGGCGCTACCGTCGCCTCAAAAACGGCATCTCCCGATCCCCCGGCGATGTACAATATCTGAAAGAAATTCTCGTGCCGATGCAGACCGATCTCCCAGCGATAGAGGCTGCTGCGTGCATGGATGGTCTCGCAATGCAGCCAGAAATCGGGCCTCTCGCCGGTTTCCTCGCCGTAAAGCTCGTAGGTCGGGACGGTTCGCTTCATTCGTCGTACTCTCACCAGATGTCCGAAAAGTGCAATTTCCTGGTGGAAATGTCCATTGAGACAGGGCGCGCCAGCGCGCAGAATCTCCGGTGGGAAGCGGGAGGACAATCATGCGGACTCAGGTCGTCATTATCGGCTCCGGACCTTCCGGGCTCCTGCTCGGGCAAATGCTCACCAGAGCCGGAATCGCCAATGTGATCCTCGATCGCGCGAGCAAGGATCACATTCTCGGCCGTGTGCGCGCCGGCGTCCTGGAGGAGGGTACGGTGCGGCTCATGGAGAAGGCGGGCAGCGGCGCCCGAATGCATGCCGATGGCCTGCCGCATGATGGTTTCTCGCTCGCCTTCGATGGGCGCGACCATCGCATCGACCTCTTCGGCCTGACCGGCGGCAGGCGGGTGATGATCTACGGCCAGACGGAGCTTACCCGCGACCTGATGGATCATCGCGAGAGGGCCGGAGCGCTCTCGATTTACGAAGCGGCGAATGTGATGCCGCAGGATTTCGACGGGCGGACGCCGCATGTCGCCTATGAAAAGGACGGGATTGCGCACCGCATCGACTGCGACTTCGTTGCCGGTTGCGACGGTTTTCACGGAGTGAGCCGTCGTTGCCTGCCGGAACGGGCGGTCCGCAATTTTGAGAAGGTCTATCCGTTTGGCTGGCTCGGCATCCTTGCCGACGTGCCGCCGGTCGACCACGAGCTGGTCTACGCCAACCACCCGCGCGGCTTCGCGCTCTGCTCGATGCGCTCGCACACGCGCAGCCGCTACTACATCCAGTGCCCCCTCGAGGAGAAGATCGAGGGCTGGGACGATCAGCGCTTCTGGGACGAATTGCGCCGCCGTCTGCCCGCCCACCACGCCGAGCGGGTGGTGACGGGACCCTCCTTCGAAAAGTCGATCGCGCCGCTGCGCTCCTTCGTCGCCGAGCCGATGCGGTTCAACCGGCTGTTCCTGGTGGGTGACGCCGCTCATATCGTTCCGCCGACCGGCGCTAAAGGTCTGAACCTTGCTGTGAGCGACGTGCACTATCTGTTCGAGGGATTGCTCGAGCACTATCAGGACCGTTCGAATGCCGGCATCGACGCCTACTCCGCCCGTGCGCTCGCCCGCGTCTGGAAAGCGGTCCGCTTCTCCTGGTGGATGACGATGATGCTGCACCGCTTTCCGGAGACCAGCGATTTCGACCAGAGAATCCAGGAGGCGGAACTCGACTATCTCACCCACTCGCGCGCGGCGGCCACCGCGCTTGCGGAGAACTATGTGGGGTTGCCGTTTTGAGGCACCACGCGAAAGCCTCGGCCAAGGCTTGCGCGCGAGTAGCGGCTCTGCTCGACTGCCGCCCGTGAGGGATTGCTGCCAGGAGAGGGTGCTATGGGGCTTACGCTACGCCAGATCGAGGTGATCCGCGCGGTGATGATCGCCGGCACGATCGCCGGGGCGGCACGCCTGATGAACGTTGCCCAGCCGGGCGTCAGCCGGACGATGAAGCACATCGAAAGCGCGCTTGGGATAAAGCTCTTCGTCAAGAAGGCGGGGCGCTACGTGCCGACCGACGAAGCGCGTGGCATCTTCGCCCAGCTCCAGGAAGTCCATCGCAAGGTCGACGACCTGCAATTCTCGATCGGCCAGTTGGAACGCGGACGCGGTGTGGAACTCGCACTCGGCTCGGTGCCGAGCATCGCGAACGCGATGGTCCCGCAGGCGATTGCCACACTTATGCGGCGCTATCCCGACATCCGCATCAATTTCGATATTCTGAAGATCGAGGAGGCGATCGACTATCTCCTGCTCGGCAAGGGAGAGTTGGTCGCCATGAGCTATCATCTCTCCCATCCCTCGATCACCTTCGAGCCCCTGTCGAAGGGGCACCTCGTCTGCATTGCCGCCAAAGAGCATCCGATTGCCGGCAGGTCCAGTATCTCCGCCCGCGAGATCGCCGAGCATCCGCTCATAGGCATCGACCCGCGCGATCCCTACGGGGCGATCATGGCAGGCATATTCGAGAGGGAAAATCTCGAATATCACATCCCCATAAGAGCGCGATTCGGCACGACGGTGTGTGCGCTGGTCAGGCGGAATCTCGGTATCGCGGTCATCGATGCGTTCACCGTGGGCGACATGACCGGCCAGGGGTTGGCGATCATTCCGATCAGCGAGGATACGGAATTCCAGACCTATGTCGCCTACCGCGCCGATGCCGCGCTCTCCAGCTATGCCGAACGGCTGGTGACGACGTTGCGGCGCGTGATGGACGATTCGATAAGTCGTTCGCGCGGCGGATATGTCTGATAACTAAATGATATGGAGGATGGAGAAAACGGTATTTGCGTTATAGACGGAAGTCGACAATCATTCCTCGTCCAGCCGTGGATTCGGCATTGACCGCGGGCGGGGAGAACCTTCCGGTCACCTGGAAACCAATCGGATCATCTCTTGGGAGGAATACATGCTAAAGCAACTAAAGGGGGCGGTTGCCGCTCTCGTGCTTCTTGCTGGCGGTGCAGCGGCCGCCGATTACCCTGAACAGGACATACAGGGCGTCATCCAGTGGGGCGCAGGAGGCAGCACAGACCTCGTCATGCGTGCGGTTGCCCCGCATGCCGAAAAGGTCCTCGGACGCAGTATCGTGATGACTAACAAGACCGGCGGCGTCGGCGCCATCGCAACGCAGTTCGTCGCTTCACGGCCGTCCGATGGCTACACGCTGCTGATGGGTGCGGAGAATCCGCAGCTCTACAAGGTGATGGGTCTCTCCCAGACCGATTACGCCGATTTCTATCCGGTCAACGTGCTGGCGCGCGGCATACCCGTGCTGGTCGCCAACAACGACGCGCCGTTCAGCACGATCAAGGAGCTCGTCGAGTACGTACAGGCTAATCCCGGAAAGGTGAAGATGGGCTCGACCGGCCCGGGCGGTCTGCCGTCCGTCGTCGGCGGCATGCTCTCGACACAGCTCGACTTCAAGGTGACCGCCGTTCCCTTCGACGGGGACGGTCCGGCCCTGACGGCCATGCAGGGCGGCGCGGTGGATTTCATGCCGGCCGTTCTCGGTGCTGCCGTCGAACATGTGAAGGCCGGCCGCATCAAGATACTCGGCATCTTCGACAAGGAAGCAAATCCGGTATTGCCCGATGCCAAGCCGATTGTCGAAGACTACCCGCAATTCGAGAAGTTCATGCCGTGGGGTCCGTTCTTCGGCGTCTTCGTCAAGCGCGACACGCCCGACAACGTCAAGGCGAAGCTGGTCGAAGCCTTCAAAACCGGTGCAGAATCGGCCGAATTCCAGAAGCTTCTGGCGGATCGCGGCTATGTTTCGATGAGCATCTCCGGCGAGGAGGCCGATGCCTTCCTGAAGAAATGGCAGTCGACCACCGCATGGGTGGTCTATGATGCAGGGATCGCCAAGACGTCGCCGGAAGAGTTCGGCATTCCGAAGCCCTGACGGCTAATTGGAACCGGCCGGTCCGGCGGTGGGCCGGCCAGAAGCCATGGAGCGGCGAGGGGAGGAGATCCACGCATGCAAGCTCAAAATCAATCGAGGCGCCCTGGAGAGCTGGTCTTTAACGTGCTCCTGCTCGCATTCAGCCTCTTCATGTTCCTCGAGGCCTACCGTATTTCGGGCTTTACCTCGCTGAGTTCCGCCGGCGCCTTTCCCATGGCCATGTCGGCCCTCATGGCTGCGACCTCGGCCATTTCGCTGGCGCGCTGCGTCCGGCGTAGTTCGCCGCAGGGGGGCTTTGCGCTTTTCCGCAGGGAGGTCATGCCGCCGATCGTCGTCACCTTCGCGCTCTTCATTCTCGGCTATTCACTGCTTCTCGAGCCGCTCGGCTTCGTGCTTTCCTCCTTCATCTTCCTGCTGATTTCCTCCTGGTTCCTGGAGGGGGGGCGTTTGAAGAAGGCGCTTCTCCTGTCGACCGTTTCGATCGTCTGCGTCTACGTCGTCTTCCGGCTGATCTTCCAGGTCGTGCTTCCGGAGGGTCTCTTGCCGGAGCGCAGCATCCTGGCGGCGATCGGCAGCCTGACGGGCGGAGGAAACTGAACCATGGACGCTCTCGCCTATCTCTTTTCCTCCTGGCTCCAGCCGGAACTCTTGGCACTGACAGCGCTGGGGACCTTTGCCGGCATCTATATCGGCGCCATTCCCGGCCTCTCCGTCACCATGGCGGTTTCGATCCTGATCTCCTTCACCTTCAGCTGGGAGGTCAATCCGGCGCTGGCGCTGATGAACGGCATCTTCATGGGCGGCGTTTACGGCGGCTCGCGCACCGCAATCCTGCTCAACATCCCCGGCGCTCCTGCGGCGATCGCCACTGCGCTCGACGGATATCCGCTCGCAAAGAAGGGGGAGGCCGGCACCGCCATCGGGCTTTCCACGGTCATGTCCTTCTTCGGCGGCTTGCTCGGCATCCTTGTCCTGGCCGTTGCCGCACCCACCGTGAGCGAATTCGCCATCCTCTTCCAGCCGCGCGACTATATGCTGCTCGCGATCATGGGCATTCTTCTGGTTGGCTCGCTTTCGGGCGAGAGCCTTGCCAAGGGCATATTTGCCGGCACGCTCGGCATGCTGCTCGGCACCGTGGGTCTCGATCCGATGACGGCGGAGCAACGCTTCACCTTCGGTTCCGTGCAACTCATGAACGGCATTTCTCCGGTCGCGCTCATGATCGGTCTCTTCGGCGTATCGGAAGCGCTGTTGCAACTGCACAACCTTCATGCGCCCGCCATCAAGCAGAAGGTCGACAAGATCGTGCCTTCGCTTGCAGACGTTCGGAAATACCTCCCGCTCAGCCTCCAGACCTCTGCGATCGGCGTCATCATCGGCGCGCTCCCGGGCACGGGCGGCGATATCGCGGCGCTGATGGCCTACGATCACGCCAAGCGGGTTACGAAGGACCCGGAAGTGCCGTTCGGGGAAGGTGCGAAGGAGGGGCTGGTCGGACCGGAAACCGCCAACAACGCGGCCGTCGGCGGGGCCTATATCCCAATGCTGACCCTCGGCATTCCGGGCGATGCGGTGACCGCTATCATCATCGGCGCTCTCTTCATCCACGGGCTCAATCCCGGGCCGCTGCTGATGATCGAAAAGCCGGACATCTTCTGGTTCACGGTCGGGAACCTGGTGCTTGCCAACATATTCATGCTCGTGTTCGGCCTGACCGGAATCCGGATCTTCACGCGCATCGTGGAATGCCCGAAGTCGATCCTGTTCCCGCTCATTCTTCTGCTCAGCGTCGTCGGCGCCTTCTCGATCAACAATTCCATCGCGGACGTGTGGTGGATGCTGGGGTTCGGCGTCTTCGGCTATCTCCTTAAGCTCTATGGATATCAGGTGGGGCCGATCGTGCTCGGCATCATCCTCAGCAGGCTGATGGACGACAACTGGCGTCGGGCCATCATCTCCGAGCAGGATAGCGTTCCGGCGTTCCTCAACGGCGTGGTCACGAGTCCGCTGTCGCTCGGCTTGCTGCTGGTGATCCTCTTCGTGCTCGTCGGCCAGACGCCCCTGTGGAAGGCTTTCAGGAGCCGGCATGGCGATCCGGCGGATACGGGGCTCGGCACATCCCTGAACGGAAAGGAATGACCGATGGCGAAGCCCATCCGTCTCGGCCTGATCGGCGACAACATCGCCAATTCGCAGTCGCCGCGTCTGCATGTGCTGGCCGGCCGGCTTTGCGGGTTGGACGTTCGCTACGAACGGCTCGTGCCGGCGGCGATCGGCGAGCCTTTCGAGACCGTGTTTGCCCGCTGCCGCGCGGAGGGCTTTCGCGGCATCAACATCACCTATCCCTACAAGGAACAGGTGATGCGCTTCCTTTCGGTTCCGGATCGCGCGATCGCGGCGATCGGCGCTTGCAACACGGCGCTGTTCACGAATGAACCGCCGATCGGCCACAATACCGATTATACGGGCTTCATGAGCGCTTTTCGCGCGGCTTTCGGGGCCGCGAACCCGGGCAGGGTGGCCATGGCTGGGGCGGGAGGCGTCGGCAAGGCCGTGGCCTTCGGTCTTGCCGGGCTCGGCTGCGAAAAGCTGACGATCTATGACACCTCGCCGGAGCGGGTCTATCCTCTCGTGGCCTCCCTGCGAGATTCCGGCTTTGCGATGAAGGCCGAGATTGCGACCTCGATGGAAAAAGCGGTGGAAGATGCCGACGGGTTGGTGAACTCCACGCCTCTCGGCATGACCGGCAATCCCGGCAGCGCCATTGCAAAACACCTCGTCGCCGGCCGCCGCTGGGCCTTCGACGCCGTCTACACGCCGGTCGAGACGGAATTTCTGTCGTATTGCCGCTCGGCCGGGCTTGTCGTCATCAGCGGATACGAACTCTTCTTTCATCAGGGTGTCCACGCTTTCCGGCTGTTCACCGGCGCCGAAGTCGACGCCGCGGCGCTCAGGCGCGGCCTGGCAGAGGGCGAGGCCAGCGAGAGGATGTCGGCATGAAGACCTCGATTGCGACCGTTTCGATCAGCGGTACTCTTTCCGAGAAGCTCGCCGCCGTTGCTGCGTCAGGGTTCGACGGAGTGGAGATATTCGAGAACGATTTCCTGACCTTCGACGGTTCGCCGGCCGAGGTCGGCCGCATGGTTCGCGACCACGGGCTGGAGGTGACGCTTTTTCAGCCGTTTCGCGATTTCGAAGGCCTGCCGGAACCGCACCGTTCACGCGCTTTCGACCGGGCGGAGCGCAAGTTCGACGTGATGCAGGAGCTTGGAACGGAACTGATGCTCGTCTGCTCCAGCATTTCGCCACTTGCATTGGGCGGCATCGACCGCGCCGCCGATGATCTCAGCGAGCTGGGCGAGAGAGCGGCCAGGCGTGGCTTGCGCGTTGGGTACGAGGCGCTTGCCTGGGGCCGGCATGTCAACGACCACCGGGATGCATGGGAGATCGTGCGGCGGGCCGACCACCCGAATATCGGGCTGATCCTCGACAGTTTTCACACCCTTTCGCGCAATATAGATCTGCGGTCGATCCGCTCCATTCCAGGGGACCGCATCTTCATCGTTCAGCTCGCTGACGCGCCGCGGATCGACATGGATCTTCTGTATCTGAGCCGCCATTTCCGCAACATGCCCGGCGAGGGCGATCTTCCGATCGTCGAATTCATGTCGGCTGTCGCCGCGACCGGCTATGACGGCGCCATATCGCTCGAGATCTTCAACGACCAGTTCCGGGGCGGGTCGCCCAGGGCAATCGCGGAGGACGGGCATCGTTCGCTCGTTTACCTGATGGATCGGGTGAAGCGGCGCGAACCGGTTGTGAAGAGCGTGGAGGTCATGCCCGACCGAGTGGAGGTGCTGGGCATCGAATTCGTGGAGTTCACGGCCGATCGGTCGGAGGCGGAGGCACTCGGCTTGCTTATGCAGACCATGGGTTTTCACGCCGTCGCCTCGCATCGCGAAAAATCCGTGGCTCTGTGGCGCCAGGGTCGCGATGATGGAGGCGTAAACATCGTCATCAACACCGAGCAGAAGGGCTTCGCTCATTCGAGCTATTTGGTGCACGGCGCATCGGCCTATGCGATCGGCCTCAAAGTGCCCGATGCCTCGGCCGCCATCGAGCGCTCGCGTGCACTCGGCGCCGAAATATTCCTGCCCGAGGCGGGCGAAGGCGAGGGGGCGATGGCCGCAATCCGCGGCATCGGTGGCGGCCTGATTTATTTCCTCGACGAGACCGACGACGTCTGGTCGCGCGAATTCGTACCGTTGAGGGATGGGCCTCAGGGATCATCGCCTCTCGTCGCCATCGACCATGTGGCGCAATCCATGAAAGGGGAGGAGCTCCCGAGCTGGCTGCTTTTCTACACGTCGATCCTCAATGCCGACAAGTTGGCGCAGGTCGACATCGTCGATCCTGCCGGCCTGATCCGCAGTCAGGTCGTGGAGAATGCGAGCGGGACGCTTCGGCTGACGTTGAACGGGGCCGACAACCACCGCACGCTGGCCGGCCACTTCATCGCAGAGAGTTTCGGCTCGGGTGTTCAGCATGTGGCCTTCCGCACCGATGATATCTTTGCGGCCGCCGAACGCATGCGCCGCAGCGGCTTCCGCCCATTGGCAATCTCACGCAACTACTATGACGACATCGAGGTCCGGTTCGGGCTCGAGCCTGACTTCGTCGACCGGCTGAGGGACGAGAACATCCTCTATGACCGCGATGAGGACGGCGAGTATTTCCAGATCTATGGCCCGACCTATGGAGAGGGCTTTTTCTTCGAAATCGTCGAGCGGCGCGCCGGCTATCGCGGCTATGGTGCAACCAACGCGCCCTTCCGCATCGCCGCTCAGAAACGCTCGCTTCGGCCCGCCGGAATGCCGGCCCTTTAGGGCTCTGTATGTGAAATAGGCCGCCTCTGGCCTGCCGGCCGGCGAGAGGGGGCGGCAACTTTTCCTGATTGCTGCGCCGCCGTCTTTGCGCCCGCAGCCATCGCCGCCTCGCGCAGCGTCTGCATCAGGATCGAAAGCGGCAGCGAGGGGATCGCGTCGGTGCGCATGGTGAGGCCGACGGGTCCCCTGGTCTCGCTCGTGTCGACCGGCAGCGCCGCCAATACGCCATCCGCGATATCCGTGGCGACGACGCCCGCCGATATGATCCAGATGGCGTCGCTCGAGCGCACGAAGGCCCGGCCGAAGGAATCCGAGACGGTCTCGATCTGGTTCGGCAGGCCGGCAATGCCGTTGGCGATCAGAAAATGCTCGACGAAAGGCCGGATGATCGAAGCGCGGGTGGGCATCAGGACCGGGTAGTCGCTCAGATGGGCGAAAACCGACCGCCCGCCGGAGGTGAGCGGGTGGCCGGAGCGCACCGCGAAGACCACTTGTTCCGAGTAGAGGTGCTCGAAGGAAAAGCCGGTCATCTTGTCGGGGGCTGCAAGTCTGCCGACGACCAGGTCGAGATCGCCAACGCGCAACTGTTCGAGAAGCACTGCGTTTTCCCCGGTGACTATCTTGATGCGTGCGCCGGTGTTTTCCTTCAGGAACAGCGCGATGGCGCCGGGCATGATGCGGGTCGAGACGGTCGGAAGCGCGCCCACGCGGATCGGCGGACCATCGCCGGACCGCTCCTGCGACACGGAGTCGAGGCCCTGCTTGAGCGCCGTCAGCGCGGCGCCCGCGTGGCGCAGGAAGACCTCGCCGTAGCGGGTGATCTTGATGCCGCGGCCCTCGCGCTCGACCATGGCGACACCTAGAACCTCTTCGAGTTCCCGGATCGTCTTGGTGACCGCCGGCTGGGTGACATGCAGGAGTTCGGCCGCCTTCACCACGCTCTTCTGGCGTGCGACCTCGACAAATGTCTGCAGATGGCGAAACTTGACGCGAGCGTCGATCACGGGATCGTATAACCTTCTGGTTAAGGAAAGGCCACGAAATATCATTTTACCTAACCAGATGAAACATCCAATTTGGTGAGCGAGGAGATCTGCCGTGCAATTCACCCGCATCAACGACGTCACGATCCATTATCGCGTGGTTGGCACGGTCACGCAAAAGCCCGCGCTCGTCTTCATCAACTCGCTCGGCACGGATTTCCGTATCTGGCGCGATATCGTCCTCCGGCTGGCCGGCGATTTCGCCATCATACTTTATGACAAGCGTGGTCACGGGCTGTCCGATATCGGCCAGGTTCCCTATTCCATCGAGGATCATGCGACCGATCTCGCCGGTCTCCTCGATCGCCTTTCCGTGAAACAGGCGTTCGTTTGCGGTCTTTCGGTCGGTGGTCTCATCGCGCAATCGCTCTATGTGCGCCGTCCGGACCTCGTGCGGGCGCTCGTGCTTTGCGACACCGCGCACAAGATTGGCGCCGCCGAGTTCTGGGATGCCCGCATCGCGGCGATCGAGGCGCATGGCATCGAGGCGATCGCCGATGGCGTACTCGAACGCTGGTTCACGCCGGCCTTTCGGCGGCCCGAAAACCTCGCCTTCAGCGGATACCGAAACATGCTGGTCCGCCAGCCTGTGCCGGGTTATGTCGGCACCTGCGCCGCAATCCGCGACGCCGATTTCACGGAAGCCGCAGGCAGGATAGCGGTTCCGGTGCTCTGCGTCGTCGGCGACCAGGACGGTTCGACGCCGCCGGACCTGGTCCGCTCGACGGCCGAACTCATTCCGGGCGCGCGGTTCGAGGTCATCCGCCGGGCGGGACATATCCCCTGCGTCGAGCAGCCGGAGGCTCTGACGTCGGTGCTGAGGCGCTTCTTTCGATCCGTATTGCCTGGAGACAAACCATGAGCGATGCTTCTGCGCCTTCCGAGCGCTACCGACAGGGAATGGCGACGCGCCGCGCCGTTCTCGGCGACAGCCATGTCGACCGGGCACAATCGGCGTCCACCGAATTCGACAGTCCCTTCCAGCAACTGATCACCGAAGCCGCCTGGGGGCATGTCTGGTCGCGCCCCGGTTGGACCAAGCGGGAGCGGTCGATCGTCACCATCGCGCTGCTCGCCGCCCTCGGGCAGGACGAAGAGGTGGCCATGCATGTCCGCGCCACTGCCAATACCGGGGCGACGCGCGAAGATGTTTGCGAGGCACTCCTGCATGTGGCCATCTATGCTGGGGTTCCCGCAGCCAATCACGCGATCAAGATCGTCAAGCAGGTATATGCGGAAATGGATGCCGGCAGGACGGCGTGACGGCTGCGTGGTGCCTTTGATCGTAGCCGACTGAGAGACAAGAGCATGCAGCAAATCAAAGCGCTGCAGCGAATTTCGCGCCTCTGATGAGACACCCGGCGCCACAGATCAAGATGAGGGAGGAGCGACAATGTCCCACAATCAGAACGGCAAGGTCGAAACGGGCGCCTTTTTTGCCCGCGACCGTGCCTGGCACCCGCCGGCCTTCGCGCCGGGGTACAAGACCTCCGTGCTGCGCTCGCCGCAGAAGGCGCTGCTCTCGCTCGACGGCACCATATCGGAGATCACCGGCCCGGTCTTCGGCCATTCGATGCTCGGCGACCTCGACAACGACCTGATCCATAATTTCGCCGGTCCCGGTGAAAGCGCAATCGGCGAACGCATCATCGTCCATGGCCGCGTGCTCGACGAACGCGGCCGCCCGGTTCGAGGTGCTCTTGTCGAGTTCTGGCAGGCGAATGCCGGCGGGCGCTACCGTCACAAGAAGGAAAGCTATCTGGCGCCGCTCGATCCGAATTTCGGCGGATGCGGCAGAACGATTGCCGACGAGGACGGCCGTTACTGGTTCCGCACGGTCAAGCCCGGAGCCTATCCCTGGCCGAACGGGGTCAACGACTGGCGGCCGGCCCATATTCATTTCTCGATCTTCGGCCACGGTTTCGCCCAGCGCCTGATTACGCAGATGTATTTCGAAGGCGATCCGATGATCTGGAAATGTCCAATCGTCGGCACGATTCCGGACCGCCGGGCAATCGAGCAGCTGATCGCGGCTCTCGATTGGGGCAACACGGTGCCGATGGATGCGCGCGCCTACAAGTTCGACATCGTGCTGCGCGGCCGCCGCTCGACCTTCTTCGAAAACCGGCCGGAAGGGAATTGAGGAGGCACCGATGGTACAGGATCTCAGCATTCTCAAGGAAACCGCTTCGCAGACGGCCGGGCCCTATGTCCATATCGGCCTGACTCCGAATTTCTGCGGGATCGGCGGCGTCTATGAAAGCGATCTCGGCGCTTCGATGGTCAACGACAAGACGCTCGGGCAGCGCATCACCGTATCGGGCCGCGTGATCGACGGTGCCGGAATGCCGCTCAGGGACGCGCTTCTCGAAATCTGGCAGGCGGACGCTGCCGGACTCTATAATTCGCCGTCGGAGCTGCGCGGTGTGGCGGATCCGAACTTTGCCGGCTGGGGACGTTCACCGACGAGCGCCGAAGACGGCGTCTTCACCTTCGAGACGGTGAAGCCGGGCCGCGTTCCATTCCGCGGCGGTCGGTTGATGGCGCCCCACATCAGCTTCTGGATCGTTGCGCGCGGCATCAATATCGGTCTCCACACCCGCATGTATTTCCCCGACGAGGCGCCGGCGAACGCCGAGGATCCGCTGCTTTCCCGCATCGAGCACCGCCGCCGGGCCGAGACGCTTGTCGCGGCGGGCCGGGCGCCTAATTATGTCTTCGACATTCATCTCCAGGGCGAGAAGGAAACGGTCTTCCTGGATATATGATCGTTCGGCAGCCCGCTCCCCGCGTTGCCGCATGCGTTTGAGGCTTCCTTCGAATCGAAGGGCGCGAGAGCTGGAGATGCGGCATGACCTATTCGGCCTTCGACCACCCCTATCTTTCCGGCCTTCTCGGAGACGAGGCCGTGGCGGCGGAATTCTCCGTGGCCGCCGATGTGCGCGCAATGCTGGCCTTCGAGGCGGCCCTTGCGCGCGCGGAGGCGCGCCATGGCGTCATCCCCGAAGCGGCCGCCGATCGCATTACCGAGGCATGTCGTGGCTTCTCTCCGGACGTCAGCGCAATGCGCCGCGCAACTTCCACGGACGGCGTGGTCGTACCCGAACTCGTGCGGCAATTGCGCCGGGCGGTCGGGGAAGAGGCGGCGGAACACGTCCATTTCGGCGCGACGAGCCAGGATGTCATCGATACCAGCCTCATGCTGAGGCTGAAGGCGATCGCCGAACTTTTCTCCGGCCGCCTCGGTACGGTGGTGACGGCGCTGGAGGAGTGCGACCGGCAATGGGGCGAGCGCCCGCTGACCGCCCATACGCGAATGCAGGCGGCAATCCCGATCACGGTCACCGATCGCCTGCGGAGCTGGATCGAGCCGCTGCTCGACCATCAGGACAGGCTCGACGCCACCGAACTCGACCTTTTCGCCGTGCAGTTCGGCGGAGCCGCCGGTACGCTGGAAAAGCTCAAGGGCAAGGCCGACATCGTCCGCGCGACGCTTGCGGAGGAACTCGCGCTGGTCGACTGTCCGCAATGGCACAATCAGCGCGCGGCGATTGCCGATTTCGCCCATCTGCTGTCGCTCGTCACCGGAAGTCTCGGCAAATTCGGCCAGGACGTGGCGCTGATGGCGCAGGCGGGCGACGAGGTCGTACTTGCCGGCGGCGGCGCATCCTCGGCCATGCCGCACAAGCAGAACCCGGTCGCCGCGGAGGTGCTCGTGGCGCTTGCGCGCTTTAACGCGACCCAGGTTTCCGCCATCCACCAGTCGCTGGTGCACGAACAGGAACGTTCGGGCTCCGCCTGGACGCTCGAATGGCTGATCGTACCGCAAATGGTCGGCGCGACGGCGGCCGCATTGAGGCTCTCCGCCGAGCTCGCCGGCAATATCCGGCGGATGGGGCGGGTATGAGATTGGTGGTATTCTTCGCAACCCATTTGCGGCAAGGCTTGAGCAGGGTCAGGCGCGTTCGCTTGTCCCTGCCGCCCCGCCTGGCAGAGAAGGTGCCGGCAGGCGAATGAGGGGCGAATTCGGAAATCGAGTGCACCGTGCTCACGCCTCGACCAGCAGGGCGACCGGGAAATCGCGGAGAATGTCTGCCACGGCAAGAAGAGGCCGGGTTTCGATGACTTTGCCCGTGGGAAGATTGCGCATGCGCTTGAGTTCGCAATTCTCGGGCCAGGCGAGAAAGGTGTTGCGCCACAGTTCCGGACGGATGGCCAGGCGGCCGTCCACCGTCTGGCCAAAGACAAGCCGCGGCACCACCGTGAGCGCAAAGCCGTGCTTGCTGCGACGCATGAAGGCTGCGGCATGGCGTGAGCCCGGGCCTTCGACGGGCACGGCGCGATACTCGCCTTCTGCAAGACACGCCGCGCCGCGCCCCCGGCGATAGGTCAGTCCCATCGAGATCAAAGTCTGCTTGCAGTTTTCGAAATCGCTGATCGCCGGCGCTTCGGGCAGACTTGGAAGAGAGGCATGCGGTGAAAAACCGCGGCGGTTGTCGGGATCGACGAGGGAAAGGTCGACCCGTTCGCTGCCCTGATAGATATCGGGAATGCCGGGCGCGGTGAGCTTCACCAGCGTTTGCGAGAGGCTGTTGATCAGGCCGGCATGGATGAACGGTCCGGACGTTTTCTCGAAATCGCCGAGGAAAGACCGGTTCTGCCAGTCCAGGAGATCGCCGAGGAAGGCCTTGATCGCTGCTTCATAGCGCTCGTTCGGATCGTCCCAGCTCGTCCTGAGCTTTGCCTCCCGCAGCGCCTTCACGGCGAAATCGACCATCCGCTCGCGCAGAAAAATCAGGTCGTCTTCGTCACCAGGAGACGTGATGGGCCAGGCACCGAGCAGGCTCTGATAGAGGAATTGCTCGACCGAAGCGTCCGGTTTCTCACCGGCTGGGAGTCGGCCCATGCTTTCCGCATTCATCCCGTGCCAGCGGTCCGTCGCTGCGGCCCAGACTTCCGGCGCCTCGCTGACGACGTGGAGGCGGGCGCGCGCATCCTCCCCCCGCTTGGTGTCGTGCGTGGAGGTTGCCGACAGGCCGTGCGGCATCTGGCTTGCGCGATCCTGCATCATCGCATGGAAGCGGACGACGCCGCCGGGCGCCCAGAAAGGCGAGGCACCGACCTCGTTCGCCGCAAGATAATCGCCCCTCCGATAGAAGAAGGTGTCTTCGACCGCTTTGGCCATCACCGCGCCGCTCAGTTGCTGGAAGCGCGTGCGGAATGCGGACCGCAGCTTGCCGTCCGCCGAGTCGGTCGGCGCCCTGAGTGCGGAAACGATCGCTGCGATCTCGGCGCCGACGTCGGGTGAGCGCGCCGCTGCCTTCGCTGCGATCCCGTCGAGGAGGCGGCTGTCGTGCGCTCCGGGCCCCTGGTCGCCGACATAGGTCCGATAGACGGGCAGTGCCGCCGCCAGCTGGCGAATGGCCTCACCGGTCCGCTCGTCCTGATCCGGAGCCCCATCGCCTGTGAAGCCAGCGGCCAGTCCGGTCAGCCGCCGGACTTCCGTATTGAAATTGCGGCCCAGGACCTGAAGCTTGCATCCCATGACCGCCTCTTCGGCCGCAGATCGCCTCTCCTCGCTTGAAAGCCACGAAGACGGAGTGTCGTCGGAAAGAAGATCCGCGAGGGCCGATATGAACTCGTAGCCGGTAGCCCCGTCGACCGGCCAGTCGGACGGCAGCGTTTCGTTCTCGCCGAGTATTTTCTCGACGAGGATATAGGTGCCGTCGCCGGCCTCCCGGCGGAGCCGGTCGAGATAGCCCCTGGGATCGGCCAGGCCGTCGATGTGGTCGATCCTGAGCCCATCGATCAGGCCTTCCCGGACGAGGGCGAGCGCAAGCCGGTGGGTATCGGTGAAGACCGCGTCATCTTCGACGCGCATGCCGACGAGGCCGGCGACCTCGAAGAACCGCCGGTAGCTGAGCTTGTCCCGGGCCGTCCGCCAGCTCATCAGCCGCCAGGATTGCCTTCGATGCAGCCGGTCGAGCTGCAGCGTGTCTGCGGAGAACCGGGCGAGGGATTGGTCGAGTTCGGCAGCGAGCGATGGCGTCCCGACGACAGAGGCAAGTTCCGCGTGGAACTGTGCGGCGGTTTTCCATTCTGCCGTGCCGGCGACAGCCGCGATCCTTTCGAGCGCAGCATTGCCGATGCGCGGGATCGCCGCATAGCTGGCGGGATTGAGCGGATAGAGAGCCTGGTAATATCGAAACGCCAGGCAGCGGTGCTCGTGGTCGTATGCGAGGCGCAGATTGCCGGCTGCGACCTCTTCCTCAAACGACCGCCCGAGGAAGGGGAGCGTGAGCGGCTCCCGCCAGTCGATGTCGAAATAGTCGGCAAATTCGCTAAGGCGGCCCCATTCGATCACGCTGTGCCACCAGTCATTCTCGAGATGCGCGGCCATGTGGTTCGGGACGATGTCCAGCACGAGACCGAGTCCTTCGGCCTTCAGCGCATGAGCGAGCCGGACCAGTCCATCGTAGCCGCCAAGCGCCGGGTCGATCTCGTTGTAGTCGACGATGTCGTAGCCATGGGTTGACCCCCGGACCGCGGTGAAAAGGGGCGAGGCGTAGAGGTGAGATATGCCGAGCCCGACTAGGTGCGGGATCAACTCCACGGCTTTTGCGAAGTCCATCCCGTTGCGGAACTGGAGACGGTAGGTTGCGTCGGGCAGATGCATGGCGGTCTTGCGCTTGTCTGCCGGTAACCCCGGGGCCGGTGCTTTGTTCCCCGAGGGACGCCTCCGAAGCAAAGTCTTCTTGTTCGCGCATCGGGAATAGAATGGCGTTCCTTTAATCTACTAAATTTATAGATTTTGATTAATGCCACGGAAGCACGGATCTCACGGGGAGCTAAAGCGATGCCGCAGACACGAGTGGTAGGGATTTCAGGCAATATCACGCGTCCGTCCAAGACACGCGCATTCGTGGACCATATCGTCCACCGGCTGGCGGTCGATGCCGGCGCTTCGGCGCAGACCTTCGATATCGAGGATTTCGGGGCGTCCCTGCTCCCTGCGAGAACGCTCGACGAACTCGCGCCGGAAGCGCGCTACGTCGTCGGCCAGATGCTAGCAGCGGACGTTCTGGTGGCGGGGTCGCCGACTTTCAAGGGAAGCTATACCGGCCTCTTCAAACACGTCTTCGACCTGCTCGATCCCTCTTCGCTCCGCGGCAAGCCCGTCATCCTCGCCGCGACCGGGGGCGGGGAACGCCACTCGCTGATGGTGGAGCATCAGTTGCGGCCACTGTTCGGCTTCTTCGAGGCATTGGCGATGCCGAGCGCGATCTACGCCTCGGACAAGGACTTTGCCGACGGCGCTCTCGCCTCGGAGGCAATCCATGCCCGCGTCGGAAGGGCGATCGGCGAGGCGCGGCAGGCGCTGGCTCGGACCGCCGGGGCGAGCCTTGCGGCGGCCTAATGCGAGTACCAGGACAACTATGCAGGCAAATTCAACGGAGGCAGCAATGACCAGACAGATCAAGCTTGGAGCCTTTCTCCCCGGCGGCGGCCAGCATATTGCCGCCTGGCGGCACCCGGACGCTCCGGCAGACGGTGCCACGAATTTCGAATTCCACAGAAGGCTCGCCGAGACCGCGGAGCGTGGCCTGTTCGACGCCTATTTCCTCGCCGACAATCTCTCCGTCGGGCTTGGCGGCCGCGAAGGCGGCAATGCGAAGATAGCCGGCTTCGAGCCTGTCACTCTCTTTGCAGCACTCGCGCCGCTGACGACCCATCTGGGCTTCATCGCCACGGCATCGACGACCTATGAGGAGCCCTACACGCTCGCCCGCAAGTTCGCCTCGCTCGACCTGCTTTCCAACGGGAGGGCAGGCTGGAACGTGGTCACCTCCGCCGGCGACGAGACGGCGCGCAACTTCAACAGAGAAACGCAGCCGAGCCACGCCGAGCGATACGAACGCGCGCACGAGCACGTCGAGACCGTCAAGGCTCTATGGGACAGCTGGGAAGATGACGCCTTCATCCGTGACAAGGCGACCGGCCGCTTCTTCGATGCCGGCCGGGTTCACGACATCGACCACAAGGGCAAGCATTTCAGCGTAAAAGGACCGCTGAACGCGCCGCGCCCCGTACAGGGGCACCCGGTCGTGGTGCAGGCGGGGCAATCCGAGGACGGACGCAGGCTTGCGGCGGCCGGCGCCGAGGTGATCTTCACCGCCCATCAGAACCTTGGTTCGGCGCAGGAATTCTACCGTGACATCAAGGCACGGGTGAAGCGCGCCGGGCGCAACCCCGACCACGTGCTGATCATGCCGGGGGTGGCCCCCTTTGCCGGTCGGACCGAAGAGGAGGCGCGTTCCAAATACGAAGAGCTGAATGCGCTGATCGTACCGGAGGACGGCGTGGCGCTCTTGAACGGCCTGACCGGCGGCACGCTCGACCTGACGGGATATCCGCTCGATGGGCCCTTGCCCGTCAGCGACGAGACGGAGGGGATGAAAAGCCGGCAGGCGCTGATCCGGAAGATCGCGGACGAGCATGGCTTTACCATCCGCCAACTCTACCAGTGGATCGCAACCGCACGCGGTCACTACACCGTTGTCGGCAGCGCCGAACAGATCGCCGATCAGCTCGAGGAGTGGTTCCTGAGCGAAGCCGCCGACGGGTTCAACATCCTGCCGCCGTGGCTTCCGGGTGCGCTCGACGATTTTGTCGATCTGGTCATCCCCATATTGCAGCGACGCGGCCTGTTCCGCACCGCCTACGAGGGTCGGACGCTGCGGGAGAATCTCGGTCTTCCCCGTCCGGCGAACCCGTGGACTTTGGCGCGCGCGACCGTTCAGGCGGCCGAGTAAGAGGGGAGACGCGAAAATGAGCTTGCAGGAACTCGACAGGGCGATCGTCCACGAAGGCGGCAGCGTCAGCGCAAAAGCGGACGAGTATCTACGCAGGTCGGGCGCCGTCGCCGGCAGCTGGCTGTCGCGCTACGGACTGCTCATCGCCTTTCTTGCGCTCTGGCAGGCGGCCAGCACCGCCGGCTGGATCAACCCGGCCGTGTTTCCGTCCGTCGGTGCCATCCTTTCCGCCCTGTGGACGGGAATTTCCGGTGGAGCCTTGCTCGACGACATCGCGATCAGCCTTCAGCGCTCCGGCACCGCCTTTGTCGGCGCGGTGATCCTGGCTATACCGCTCGGTCTCTTGATGGGGCAGATGCGTCCGATCGAGAACGCACTCGATCCCGTCCTCCAGCTTTTCCGCCAGACGTCCGCGCTCGCTCTCTATCCCGTTTTCATTCTGCTTCTCGGACTCGGCGAGGCGTCGAAAGTCTTCGTCATCTTTTGGGCGACGCTCTTTCCGCTGCTCCTGAGCACCATCGGCGGGGTGAAGGAAGTGGATTCCAAGCTGATCGAGATGGCGCGTGTCTATGGCGCGTCGCGTCTCACGGTGTTCCGTCGCGTGGTCCTCCCAGGCGCCGTTCCTTCGATCTTCGTCGGCCTGCGCTTGAGTGCAACGACTGCCCTGCTGTTGCTCATCGCATCCGAGATGATCGGGGCCAACAAGGGCATCGGCTTCCAGGTCATGAACGCCCAGTACAATTTCCAGATTCCCCTGATGTTCGCGGCGATCTTCATTCTCGCCGGGCTCGGGCTCGTCTCCAACTACGCGCTGGTCTTTGCGCAGCGCCGCCTCTGCCGCTGGAGCGACGTCTCGAACTAACGGTCCCGGCATTTCAAGCTTCAGATCACGGAAAAGGTGACACATGACGATTTCCATTCGCGCCCTCGCATTGGGCAGCCTCTTCTCACTCGGCCTTTCCAGCCTTACGGCAGCAGCGGCTGCGGAACCGGTGACGCTGCGGTTCCTTGCAAGCCAGGGAAGCCTGTCGCCGCACGAGCTCGCCTATGAACTCGGCTATTTCGATGGCCTCGGCATCAAGCTCGAGAATGTCGGTTACGCGGGAGGCGGACCCGCATCGCTCTTCGCGCTTGCCTCCGGCAGCGTCGACATCGGATCGGCGGCGACCGCAGCCGTCATCAACTCGATCGCCGGCGGAAACGACTTCGTCGCCGCCTTCCCGACCAACGGCATCAACGAGCAGGTCAAGAGCATCTTCTACGTGCTCGACAGCAGTCCAATCAGGACCATCGAGGAAATCGCCGGCAAAACGATCGCCGTGAATACGCTCGGGGCGCACCTCGACTATGCGGTGCGCGAGGCTTTGCACAGCAAGGATTTGCCCGAAAACGCCGCGAACCTCGTCGTTGTACCCGGACCACAGCTCGAACAGACGCTCCGGTCGAACCAGGTCGACATCGCCGCCGTGGGATACTGGCAGGCGACGTTCAACGGGCAGATCCTCGAGCGCGGCGGCGTGCGTGCGATCTTCGACGACACGGATGTGCTTGGCGAGATCGCCGGGGGCTTTGCGGTTCTCCGCCGGGATTTCGTAGAGAAGAATCCGGAAGCGGCCAGGAATTTTGTCGAGCAATCCGCGCGCGCTGCTGACTGGGCACGCGAGCATCCCGAAGAAGCGCGCGCCGTGCTCGCCCGTATTCTGACCGAGCGTGGCGAGAACGGCGACCTCGCGCGGCATTGGACGGGGTTCGGCCTGCGGAAGGGCGCGCAAGCGACGGAGCGCGATCTGGATTTCTGGATCGGCGTTCTCGAGCGCGAGGGCAGTCTGCCGCAGGGCAAGTACAAGGCAGCCGATCTTCTGTTCCGGCCGGACGCGACGTCCGCCGCGGCGAATTGAGGTGTGGAGATGGCTGAAGTTCGAAGCCTGCGCAAGGGGGAGGTTTCGCTGCGCGATCTCTCGAAATCCTTCCAGATCAACGGACGGCCGCTCAGCGTCCTCAGGAGCCTCAATCTGGACATCCGGTCCGGGGAATGCCTTGCAATCGTGGGCGCAAGCGGATCGGGCAAGACGACATTGCTGCGGGTTCTTGCGGGTCTCGAGACGGCCGATGCGGGCCGGGTGTTGATCGACGGCCGGCCGGTTGCCGGTGTGGGCAAGGAGCGCGCGGTCATATTCCAGGAGCCGCGGCTGCTTCCATGGTTGACGGTCCTCGGCAACGTGGCCTTCGGCCTGGAGGTCAGAGGCGAAGACTCAAAACGCGCCGAACAGCGTGCGCGTCACTACATCTCGCTTGTGGGCCTTGCCGATTTCCAGGACGCCTATCCGAAACAGCTTTCCGGCGGCATGGCGCAACGGGTCGGGCTTGCGCGGGCGCTGACGGTAAAGCCTGAGATCCTGCTGCTCGACGAGCCGCTGGGCGCCCTCGATGCGATGACGAAGCTGACCATGCAGCAGGAGCTCGAACGCATCTGGCGGGAGGAAAACGTGACGATGGTGCTCGTCACGCACGATCTTGAGGAAGCCATCTATCTGGCGGATCGCGTCCTCATCCTGCCGAAGCAGGAGGACGGAGCGCCGAGAACGGTCGACATCCACTTGCCCCGGCCGCGGGAGCGAAGCGAAGCACGTTTCGTGCGCTACAGGCAGGAACTGCTTCGGGAATTCGGACTGCACTAATGCGCACGCGCTTCCTCCATGATCCCCGGACAGAACAATAACCGGAAGATTATGGATTTCCGCCCATATTTCATTTTTGCATCACCGTTTGACATGGCAGACTGCCCGCTGTCGATTGCGATTGATGTGAAAGGAAGCGATGCCGGCCGGGAGTAGCGGCGTCGCGGGGAGGAAATATGAGAAGGATCATTCTGGCCGCGCTCGCGGCTCTGGCCACGAGCGTCGCGGCGCAGGCGGACACGATCAAGGTCGGCGTCGTCGGACCTTTCTCGGGTCCCTTTGCGCTGCAGGGCAAGAACTTCAAGGCGGGCATCGACGCCTACATGGCGCTCAATGGCGCCAGGATCGGCGACGACGACATCGCGATCATCTACCGCGACGTGCCGCAGGCGGACCCGGCCCAATCCAAGGCGCTGGCGCAGGAGCTCGTGGTCAAGGAGGGCGTGCAATATCTCGCCGGCTTCTATTTCACGCCCGATGCGATGGCCGTCACGCCGCTGCTCGAGCAGGCGAACGTGCCGCTGGTGATCATGAATGCCGCCACCTCGGCGATCGTCACCAAGAGCCCGCTCGTCGTGCGCACCTCCTTCACGCTCTGGCAGACATCCACGCCGATCGCCCAGGTGGCGAAGGATGCCGGCGTCTCGAAGATCATCTCGGTGGTCAGCGATTACGGTCCGGGCGTCGATGCGGAGAATGCATTCAAGGTGGCCTTCGAGGCGGCCGGTGGCGAGATTGTCGAGGCGATCCGCATGCCGCTCTCGACCAATGATTTCTCGCCGATCATGCAGCGCATCCGGGATTCCGGTGCCGAAGGCGTTTTCGCCTTCCTGCCGTCGGGCCCGACGACGCTCGGCTTCGTCAAGTCCTTCAACGAAAACGGCCTCAAGGACGGCGGCATCAAGTTCTTTGCGCCGGGCGACCTCACTCAGGAATCCGACTTGCCGGCGCTGGGCGACGCAGCGCTCGGCCTGCAGACGACCTTCCACTACGCCGTCTCGCATGATTCGCCGGAAAACAAGGCTTTCGTCGAAGCTGCAGCCAAGGCGATCGGCAATCCGGCCGAGCTCTCCTTCCCCGCTGTCGGCGCTTATGATGGCATGCATGTCATCTACAAGATGATCGAGGCGACGGGGGGCGAGCAGGACGCTCGGAAGGCGGTCGACGCCGTGAAGGGGCTCTCCTGGACGAGCCCGCGCGGGCCGGTGTCGATTGATCCCGAATCGCGCCATATCAGCCAGAACATCTATCTGCGCGAGGTCGCCACGGCCGATGACGGCACCTATTACAACAAGGAGATCCAGACCTTCGAGAAACAGGGCGATCCCGGTCTTGCGGCGCTGAAGTGATCGGCGGTCAGTCCGGATCATTTCTCATGATGGCCTGGTGCATGCTTTTTCCGCTTCAACCCTGTGCACGTCACAGGCATCCAGCAGCGTGGCGCGGGAAAGTTTTCCGGCCCGAAGATCTGGGTTGGCCGGCTTTCCGTGACGGGCGCAGGAATGAGGATCGAGGGCGAAGCCTGCCAACCGACAGGATGCGGTCATGCAAACCATCTTCAGCATAGCGGTCGATGCGCTCGCCTACGGCATGGTGCTGTTCGTGATCTCGATCGGCCTTTCGGTCACCCTGGGCCTCATGCGCGTCGTCAACCTCGCGCATGGCGCCTTTGCCATGATCGGCGGCTATATCGCATCCTACGCGGCGCGTGATCTCGGACTCGGCTACTCGGTCGCGGTGCTGATCGCGGTCTTCGGCACCATCGTCATCGCCATCCCGATCGAGCGCCTGCTCTACCGCCGCATCTACGGTCAGCCCGAGCTGACGCAGGTGCTGATGACGATCGGCATCACCTTCTGCATCATAGGCATCGCCAACTACGTCTTCGGCCCGACTCTCAAGACGATCCCGCTGCCGCCGAGCCTTGAGGGCTCCGCCGATCTCGGCTTCCGTTCGATCGCCGTGCACCGGATCTTCGCGATCGCCTGCGGTCTCGCCGTCGCTGCGGTTCTCTGGTTTGCGATCGAGAAGACCGCCTTCGGGGTCAAGCTACGCGCCGCCGTCGACAATGCGGCGATGGCGGCGGCGCTCGGAGTGCGCACGGAGGTCGTCTATGCCGTGAGTTTCGCAGTGGCCGTGGGCCTTGCCGCGTTCGGCGGCGTCGTCGGCGCGGAACTGCTGCCGGTCGAGCCCTATTATGCGCTCCGATACATGGTCACATTCCTGGTGGTCGTTTCCGTCGGCGGTGCGGGGTCGATCCCGGGTGCACTTGCGGCCTGCCTCCTGCTTGGCGGCATCGATACGACCGGGCGCTATCTCCTGCCGGAATTCGGAGAGTTCTTCTTCTATCTCGCCGTCATCGCCATCGTCTGCGTTTTTCCGCGTGGCCTTGCCGGGAGGATGAAGTAGGTGACCATGGCAACGATGAGCGAAGCAGCCACGACGGTTCCTACGGGCAGGCAGGGGCTCGGCCGCGATCTTGCCGGCCTCGCCGTAATCCTGGTGCTGGCCGCGATCGGCTATCTCCTGTTTCCGAACAATCTGGCGCTGCTTACGAGGATCATCGCGATCGCGCTCCTGGTCCTCTCGCTCGACCTCGTCACCGGCTATTGCGGCGTCGCGACCCTCGGCCATGCCGCGCTGTTCGGCAGCGGAGCCTATGCCGCCGGCATCGCGGCCGTGCATTTCGGCATCACCGATCCGCTCCTCATGCTCGCCGCAGGCATTCTCGGGGGTGCGCTGGCGGGGCTCGTCTGCGGGGTCGTGATCCTTCGGGCGCATGGTCTCCCGCAACTGGTGCTCTCGATTGCCCTCATCCATCTGTTTCATGAATTCGCCAACAAGGCCTCGTCCTGGACGGGCGGCAGCGACGGGCTGGCGGGTATCGCGCCCGACCCGCTCATCGGCCTTTTCGCCTTCGACCTCTGGGGCCGCACGGCCTATGTTTTCGGCGTCGTGCTGCTCGCAATCGTCCTCATTCTGCTGCGCGTCGTCGTGCGTTCGCCTTTCGGAATGCTTTGCCGCGGCATCAAGGAGGATCCGATCCGCATCCGGGCGATGGGCGCATCGCCGGCGATTGCCCTTATCAGGATGTACGCGATATCCGGCGCGGTCGCCGGCGTCGGCGGGGCGCTCAACGCGATCTCGACGCAGGTCGTCGGTCTCGACAGCCTCTCCTTCACGCTTTCGGCCGAAAGCCTGGTCATGCTCGTGCTCGGCGGCACCGGCTCGCTCTTCGGGGCGCTTACCGGCACGATCGTCTTCATGTTCTTCGAAGACCTCGTCTCGGCGGCCAACCCGTTCCATTGGCTGACCATGGTCGGGGCCCTGTTGATCGCGGTCGTGCTCTTTGCGCCGAAAGGGCTTTACGGCACGGCAGCAGAGATCATCGCGCGGCGACGGGGGGCGGGCCGATGAGCGCCATATTCGAAGTCAGAAATCTCAAGCGCTCCTTTGGCGGCCTCGCCGTCACCAACGATGTCAGCCTTTCCATGGCGCCGGGCGACCGCGTCGCCCTGATCGGCCCGAACGGTGCCGGCAAGACGACCTTCGTCAATCTCGTCACCGGCAATCTGAAGCCGGATGCCGGAGAGGTACGGATCGGCGGCGAAACCGTCACCCATATCGATGCGATCGGCCGTGTCCGCCGCGGACTCGTCCGATCGTTCCAGGTGACGCGCCTTTTCCAGGACATGACGCCTGCAGAGCACGTGGGGCTCGCTATATTGCAGCGCGACGGTCGGGCAGGCCGCATGTTCGGCAATTTCCTGGCAATGCGCGGGGTGATGGCGGAAGTCGCCGTGCTGCTCGGCAAGCTGGGTCTGCGCGATCTCGCCCACCGGCCGGTGCGCGAGATCGCCTATGGCCAGCAGCGGCTGCTGGAGATTGCGATGGCGCTGGCGCTCAAACCCAGGGTGCTGCTGCTCGACGAGCCGGCCGCAGGCGTGCCGCAGAGCGACACCGGCCGCATCGAGCAGGCGCTCGCCGATCTTCCGGGCGATCTCGCCGTGTTGATGATCGAACACGACATGGATCTCGTCTTCCGTTTTGCCAAACGCGTGATCGTGCTTGCTGCCGGCACGGTCATCTTCGACGGTTCTCCAGCCGACGTCACCAAGGATCAGCGTGTGCGCGAAGCCTATCTCGGGAGCTATGCCGATGCCAGCAGCGCCGCTTGAGGTCCACAATCTCTCCGCCGGCTATGGACCGACACGGGTGCTGGAGGGGGTCTCCTTCTCGGTGCCTGCCGGCGCGCGGCTTGCGGTTCTCGGGCGCAACGGCATGGGCAAGACGACGCTGCTTGCTACGCTCGCCGGCCAGACGCGGCGTTACGACGGACGCATCCGCATCGGCGGAGCCGACGTCACGACGCTGCCGAGCGCTTCGCGCGCCCTGAAAGGCCTCGGCTTCGTGCCGCAGGCGCGCTGCGTTTTCCCGTCGCTGACCGTCGAGGAAAATCTCTTCGTAGGCCTCAAGGGCCGGCCGAGGACGGCGCTCAGCGAAGCCTTTGAAATGTTTCCGCGCCTCTACGAGCGGCGCAGGAATCTGGGCTCGCAGCTTTCCGGTGGCGAGCAGCAGATGCTCTCGACCGCCCGGTCGATCCTTGGCCGGCCCTCGGTCCTGCTTCTCGACGAGCCGCTCGAAGGACTGGCACCGGTCATCTGCGAGGAGCTGATGAAGGCTTTCACCGATCTTGCGAAGACCGGCGACATGACCATCCTGCTCGTGGAGCAGCGCATCCAGAGTGCTCTGGACTTTGCCGATCGCGTGATCATTCTCGAGCGTGGCAGGCTTGCCTGGAGCGGAGCGCCGGAGGCGCTGGCGAAGGAGCACGCCACGGTCGAACGGCTACTGGGGGTCGGCGGGCTGCAATGAGCTGTTGCCCGTTGTTCAACCCGCTTGAACACCGTGATTGCCCCTCTCCTCGGGTTTAACCCGAGGACTAGCCCTCTCCCCGCAGGCGGGGAGAGGGGACTTACGGAGCATGCCGCTTGTCCCTTCGGGTGCCGGCAGGCGGATGAGGGGCGATTCTCTTATTCATTCTGACAGCCGTTCCCGCTCGCGCTCGTAATAGCGCGCGAGAGAAGGCAGGTCCTTTTTCAGCACATCGAACAAACCGTCATCGGCAGCGACCTCGCCGCTGTATTTCCGGGCGAGATAGGCGCGGTGGCGTGCGAGCGCCGGTTCCGAAGCGCCGTCGACCACGGTGAAGACCGGAGAGACTGCGCTGCGCCCCTTGACGGTGATGCGGTCGAGCTCGGCGACCGGGAATTTCCGGGCGGCGAGTGCTGCCGTACGCTCTCCGAGAAGCAGCGGCACGCCGTAGTCCTTGGAGGCGCCTTCGAGGCGGGAGGCGAGATTCACCGCGTCGCCCAGCGCCGAATAATCGAAGCGGCGGGCCGAGCCCATATTGCCGACGACGCATTCTCCCGTGTTGATGCCGATGCCGATCCTCAGCGTCTTCGGCGGACGTCGCGCCCCTTTCGCTTCCGCTTCCAGCTCTGCGTTCAGACTATTGAGCGCCGTGAGCATGTCGCGCGCCGCCTGAACGGCATGGACGGCATGGTCGGGGTCGTCGAGGGGAGCGTTCCAGAAGGCCATCAGGCAGTCGCCGATATATTTGTCGATCGTGCCGCGTCGGTTGAGCACGGCTTCCGAAAGGGGCGTCAGGAGCCGGTTGATCAACGTCGTCAGCCCTTCCGGATCGTCCTTCATGTCCTCCGAGATGGTGGTAAAGCCGCGTACGTCGCAGAAGAGGACCGTGAGCGTCCGTCTTTCGCCGCCGAGCTTCAATTGCGAGGGATCGCTTGCAAGCCGCTCCACGAGGGCCGGCGAGAGATATTGCGAGAAGGCACGGGTGATCTCGCGGCGACGCCGTCTTTCTTCCGCATAATCGAGGCCGGCCTGCCCGACCGCCACGCCAAGAAAGGCAAGTGCCGGGGCGAGCGGCGAGACGAACACGTGGCCGATGCGCATCAGGCCATAGCTTGCAAGGAATATCAGAGCGAGGGCGAGGGCGCCGTAACCGAGGGTTTTCCAGCTCGTAGGCCTGAGGACTGCGAGGGCTGCGGCCAGGCTGGCGAGGATGATTGCCGCGATGGCGACGGCCGCACCCGCCCGCCTGACGAACAGGCGATGCACGAGATTGTCGTAGATGGTCGCGTGGATTTCGGCGCCGGCGACGCGGCCGCGTGAGAAGACCGTGTCGGAGGTGGGGAAGGCATCGACGCCGCCGCCCGCGAGGGACGGCGCGTTCTGCAGGCTCAGGCCCACGATGACGACTCGATCACGGAACATCCCCTCGGGCAGGAAATTCGCGGGGTCGAGCGCCTGATAATAGGAAACGGTCGGGTAGGTGCGCGCCGGGCCGAAGGTCTGCATCAGGGCCCGTCTCGGGGGAGGCGCAGGTTCTGCACCAGCGACTGTTGCGAGCGTCACGGCGAAGCCGTCCGGATAGGAGGGTATCTGCCTGAGCGTGCCGTCGCCGCTGAGGTTAACCGAGGCGATGCCCACCTTCGCGCCCCGTTCCAGCAGGACGGGAAGGGGCTCGGTCCGGACGAACTGCTCGGCCTGCGGCGTCCGGATCAGCGTCTCGTCGCCGGCAAGCACGACGTCGGGCCCGAGGACCTCGGCAAGCGCGAGATCGTTCTCCGGCGCGACGGCCGGTTCGGCGAAGACCACGTCGAGAGCGATCGCCCGGGCGCCGGCGGCCCTCAGAGCCTGGATCAGCCGGGCGTGCAGGGCTCGCGGCCAGGGCCATTGGCTGCCGATCTCGGCCATCGACGGTTCGTCGATCGCGACGATAACGGGGCCGTCTTCCGGGAGAGCCGGCCGGCCGAGGACCGAGAGATAGTCGTAGGCGCGCAGGTCGGCGAGCGACCAGGAGCCGGTCAGCGAGACGAGCGAGACGAGCGCGGCCACGAAGGTCATGAGGACGGCAAGCTTTGCCCGCCGCGGGGAAAGGCGAAACTGGCGAGGGGCGTTCATCAGAACCGCACTTTGACGGTGCCCTTGACCGTGGGACCCCAGCCGGGCAGCCCGTCCCGTATCTCGAATTCCTCATCAAGCAGATTGAAGCCGGCGAGCTCCACCTCGATCCGCTTGTCGAAGGGCTCCCACTGAAGAGCGGCGTCGAGCGTCCAGAAGTCGTCGTGCGTTATCGGACCCTCTGCGCGCTCGCCTACGTAATTTGCGGCAACGGTCGTTTTGACGTTGGCCGTGCTCACCCAGGTAAGTGCCAGCTGGCCCGAATATTCGGGAAGGAAGGGAAGGTCGCCGGCGCCGCCTGCCGAGAGGTCCTCGCTTTCGGTGCGCGCCACCGTCGCCGAAAGACCCAAGCCGTGGCCGAATGCCAGATTGGCGGTCACTGCGAAGCGGTCGAGTCGACCCTTGTCGAAAGGGAAATCCGTCCTTGCCGCCAGGAAGGGACTGATGATCGGGATGGGTATCGAACCGTCATGAATTTCCTGATGCTGATAGTCGATCGCCGTAAACAGCCAGTCCGTCCACTCGGCATCCCAACGCAGCGCCAGCGTGTCGGCATAGCCCTCCGTACCGATCAAAAACTGGTTGGGCTGCAGCCCGACTATGCCGACCGGCGCGAGCGTGGCGGAGCCGAAATTATAACCTTCCCGCTGAACGGCGGCACGGAGCCAGTGACCCTCTGCCGGCGCCCAGGCGACGCCGAGCTTCGGTTCGAGCCGGACGTCGTTGTTGTTGACATCTTCGATATAGCGGGCGAACAGTGCGCCTTCGATCTTGAGGTCGGGCGTGATTTCATAAAGGCCGTCGACATAGGCTTTGGCGACGGCTTGCGTAAAATCGAATCGGGTCGGCGCGGCAAAGCTGAAATGCGTCCGCAAGTCCGATTGCACCTTCCCGCCCTCGATGCCATAGCGCCACGTCAGGTCGCCCTGCCCATACATGTGGTTGAGCGCGGCGATGTAGGTTCGTTCCCTGCTATCCAGATCGAATTCGGTTTGGGTGCCTGCATCGGAGAGGGCCAGGCTGTCGCCCGTGCGCAATTCCTTGAAGAAGAGGGCGGCATTGCCGACGTTGCGGTAACCGAATGTGTGGCTCCAGGCGAGGCCGGAAATCAGGCCGGAAGACTCGTCACCCAGTTCGAGGTCCGGCGGAACCGGCAGAAGCTGCTGGAATTCATCGACGTCCGAATAGTTCGCGAAGGCGACGACGCGGTCGTCGGGAGTGGGGCTGGCCGTGACATAGCCGTTGCCACCGATTACCCGCAGTTCGCGTTCCAGTCGCGCGCCTTCGGATTCGACCGTATCGCGGGGCTCCTCCCACTGAAAGGTGCCGGAAACGCTGATCGGGAAGGGCGAGACCGTAAAGCCGCGAACCGCCGCTTCCCCGATCCACCCGGTATGATCCTCATTGGCGGTGAACCCGCCGCCCAACTCCGCTTCGAAGAAGGGAGAACGCAGCAGATTGGCCGTCCGCTCGCGGCTGGCGAGCATGTGCGGTTCGATCAGAAGCCCCTGGATGAGCGCGGAAAAGCTGGCCGGATTGACCGTGTTCGTGATCGCGTTCGCTGCGAAATCGTAAGCGTTGAAGAAGGGATTGACGCTGCCGCGGACCGCCTGGTCGACATAGCTTGCAGCGGTGAAGGGATCGAAGACGGCGTCGCCGTAGTATTGGCCCCAGGCATCCAACCCCTGCAGGCGGAAGGCGTCGTTAAGCGTCGAGCCCTGCTCCTGGTTGGCGCCGAGTGCCGCCGTGTCGCCGCCCTTGGCGCGGGTGCGGCGCAGGGCTTCCTGAGCGTTGCGAATGGCCGCATCGGCGTCATAGGCATCGATCGCGATCGCGGTTCTGACCGTCGCCACGACCGGATCGTTCGGATCGAGCCGGTCGGCGTTGTCGAGCGCCTGAGCTGCCGGAATGCGGTCGCCCTTCTCGTAATGCGCGGCCGCGAGCAGAAGCTGGGCGTTCGAATAGGCAGGGTTGGCCGTCGAGCCGGCGAGCAGGTCTTCGACCGCCTTGTCGGCCTCGCCGTTCTGCATGTGATAGCGGCCGCGCGCCACCAGCGCCACGTCGAAGGAGGGGTCGACCGAAAGCGCGGCGTCGATCTCCCGCTTCGCCTCGGCCATCCGCATCTCGTCCATGTATTGAATTGCCAGGTTTGCATGGGAGACGGGATCGAGCGGATCGAGCGCAATGGCCTGCTTGAATGCAGCCTCGGCTGCCCGGTTGTCGCCGCGCGCGCCCTGTACCAGACCGAGGGAATTCCAGATGGACGAGGAGCCCGGAGCGGTTTTCAGGGCCCTGTTGAGATCCTCAAGGGCGGCCTCGAGATCGTTGTCGATGTGATAGCGATAATGGGCGCGTGCCTCGAGCGCCGTCGGGTCTTCAGGGTCGATCGAAAGCGCCCGTTCGACGCCGTCGCGAAGCTCGTCGCGATCATCCAGCAGGAGGGCGAACTGCGCGCGTGCCGCGGGCAGGGTCGGGTCGTCGGGATATTGCTGCTCGGCCTTTTTCATCATCGCGATCGCCGCAGGGATGTCCTCCCGGAAACCGGCGGTCCAGGCCCGGGCCATGCCCGCATAGCGGCCGCTTGCGTTGCGCGGCGGCTCCTCCACACGGGCAGGATCGGCGAGCCCGCGCGCAAAATAGCCGCCATAGGCCGCGATCGTGCGGCGGCTCGGGTCGAGGTTGCGTTCGGCCCTCGCGAACAGGCCCGCCGCCTCCTTATACCGGTTCGAAGAACCGGCGATCAATGCCCTGACGAGGTCGGCACGTGCCGCCTGGGAGCGGGTCAGGCCGCGGCTCGTCGCTTCCGCGAGCGCGGCCTGAGCCTTGTGACGGCCATCGAGGGAAAGATAAATCTCCGCAAGCGTCAGCCATTCCTCGGCCGAGCGTGATGCTGCCGGCAAGGCCTCGATGCGCGCACGCTCGCGGCGCATTTCGGGAACGCTGAAGGGTGTGGCCGGCATCCAGACGAAGGCGTTGCGAAGCGACAGATGAAAGAGCATCTGCTCGCGATCCTTCGGCGTCACGATCACGATCTTCGTCGGCGCGCTGCCGATCGCGGCAACGGCGCCTTCGCCCTGCTGCACCGTCACGCTGCCATAGGCATTGCTGAGTTCGACGACCCCTTCGAGGACGACGAGCGAGGTCTTGCCATCGGCACCGACGGTAAGCGTCCAGTCGGTGCCGCGGATGGCGGCGGTTGCGGCAGGCGTGTCGATCAGCAGGCCCTCGCCACCGCGCTCGGCGCGCGCCCAGATGGTACCTGCCTGCAATTCGAGATTCGAGTCGCCTCCGCCAATCTCCTTGACCCGCAGCGCGGTGTTTCGCCCGAGCCTTATCTGCGTGTGATCCCGGAAGAGCACGGCGAGCGCACCCGTGGCGTTGGTCCGCAGCACGTCGCCGGGAAGCAGATCCTGGGCGAGGTCTACGACCCGCCAGTTGGAAACGTCGACAAAGCGGACCTCCTCGCCGGATTTGCGGGCAATGACGGAGCCGGCTGCGGGGGCCGGGCGCGGAACCGTCTCGGCAAGCGCCCCCAAGGGAGCAACAAGCGTCACCGCGGCAAGCAATGCCCCCGTTCTTCTTCCCCGCATTTCCGAAATACCCCTCGCAATAGTGAATCCAGTGGATTTATAGGGAGGAAAAGTCAAGTGCCCAGTTTTGGGCGTATGCTTTTACTGGCGGAGTGTAATAAAGAGGAGACGAATAGAGGGGAGTGGCGGATGGAAGCAGGGGGAAATCTGTATAGGCTCGATCCTCCAAGTGAAGGAGCGGCGCCGGAGGCGATGCTGGGGGCCTATTACGACCACATCAGGAAGGTAAATGATGTCTTTGCCGATCAGATAAAGACATCCGATCAGAAAGCCGCCTATATATTCACTTTCATGTTCGCTTTTCTGGTGACGTCGCAAGAAGGGCGCAGTGTCTTTGCCTGGCAGCGCTATGCGGAGGGCAGCACCATCCCGATGGTGTTCTCGGCTATGCTTGCGCTTGCCTCGATCTTCTCGATCGTGTCGGCGATCCTCGTGGTCCTGCCCAGGAAAAGCGCAACCTCGACGACGCTGTTCTGGGGCGCCTGGTCCCGTCATCGGGAGAGCTTCATGCGGGCAGCAGGGGCTGGCGATCGGGCTTATCTTTTCCGCCAATATGCCGAGAACGCGGACGCGCTTGCGGCGATCGCCTGCGGCAAATACCGTTGCGTCAGCTTCGCCTTCCGCGGGCTGCTCGTAACGGTGCTTTCCTATATCTGCCTTCTGGCGGTGAAGTGATCGGCGCGGAGCGATGCTCCGGCCTAGTCTGCAGGAATCCGCGGTAAAAGGCGGTTCGTGCCAGGTTCTACGGAGGGTCCCGCTCATCCCAAGGACTTGGGCTGACTGGATTCCTGTGACGAACACAGCAATAAGGGGAGAAGACGCATTTCCTGCGTCCTCTAAACCGCGTCGCGCACCCTCTCCCAGGCCTTCGTCAGATGGCGGCCCAGCACTTCCGATAGCCTGGCCTGGTTGCGCGCTTCCAGAGCGGTGATTATTTCCTCATGTTCTGCGACCGCCGCGGCCCATTTCTCCGGGCCCTCATGTCCGATGAAGCGGATGCGCTTCAGCCGCGTCTGCAGCACGGCATGCATGTCGGCGAGGGCTGCATTGCCCGAAAGGCGGGCGATAGCGGTGTGGATGTCCTGATTGAGCTTGTAGTATTGCATCCGGTCGCCCGCCTCGTAGCGGCGCACCATTTCGTCGTGGAGCGCCCGCACTTCAGCGATCTCCGCATCGGTCGCGGCCTCGCAGGCAAGTCTGCCTGCGAGCTCCTCCAGCGTCCGCAGCACGGTGAGCATGTCCCGGACGTCCTTGGCGCTGAAGCGCTTGACGACGGCGCCGCGGCTCGGGACGAGCTCCACCAGACCCTCGCTCGCCAGATACTTGATCGCCTCGCGCAGCGGCGTGCGCGATACGCCGAGCTGCTCGCCAAGCTGCCCCTCGTGCAGGCGGCTTCCGGGTGCAAGATCGCCCTCGATGATCATGTCGCGCAGATGGCTGACCAGCGTGTCGTGCAGTGCGGTGCGCCGGATGGGTCCCGGGCCGCCCGTGAGCCGCTGCTCCAGTGATTTGATTTCGTTCATTTGTTTCGTCTGAGCTTCGGACCGCCGCGCGGGCCTTCCCCTTGAGTGTGGGCGATTGAATCAGTGCCGCCTCATTCAAGCATGGAGACTGCCTCCGCTACCGTCAACAGAAAATGCTGCATACAGAATACAAAAGACTTGATGCAGAATGCTGAATGACGTATGAGGCATCGAAGTACGAAGCGGAGGACATCTCGAATGACGACACCAGGAGCGGATGGAACGAAGGAGCGGCGGCCTGTGATTGCGCTGGCCATGGGCGACCCCGCGGGGATCAGCCCGGAATTGACGGCGCGGCTGCTGGCCCTTTCCGACATCCGCGACGCGGCGCACATCATTGCCATCGGCGATCGCCGCATCCTCGACGAGGGTGCCCGGGTTGCCGGCGTCATGCTGGAACTGGAAGCCGCTTCGCTCGAAGCGCTCGATAATGCCGGCACAGCCCGCCACGTCTTCGTGGACCTCGCCCATCTCGATCCGGCCGATGTGGTACGCGGCGAGGCGACACTTGCCGGCGGTACCTTCGCCACGCGCAATTTCCGCACCGCGCTCGAACTCGCCCATGCGGGCAAGGCCGATGCCGTCTGCTTCACGCCCTTCAACAAGAAGGCGATGCGCTTCGCCTATCCCGGTTATGACGACGAGATCCGCTTCGTCGCCGATGTGCTTTCCTTCACCGGAAAAGTTCGCGAATTCAATGTTCTCGAGAAGGTGTGGAACGCGCGGGTGACGTCGCATATCCCGCTCAAGGACGTGGCATCCCATCTGTCGGTGGAGGCGATCCTCGCCGAACTCAAACTGACGCAGGCCTGCCTCAAGGATGCTGGCCACGAGGAGGCGAAGATCGCGGTTGCGGGGCTCAATCCGCATGCCGGCGACGGCGGCAGCTTCGGCATGGAAGAGATCGACATCATCGAGCCGGCGGTCGAAAAGGCCAAGGCGCTCGGCTTCAACGTCGAGGGGCCGTTTCCGGCCGATACGGTCTTCCTTCGGGCGCTCAAGGAAGGCTTCAACGCGGTGATGACCATGTATCACGACCAGGGTCAGATCGCCATGAAGATCATCGGCTTCGATAAGGGCGTGACGATGATGGGGGGGCTGCCGTTCCCGCTCTGCACGCCCGCACACGGCACCGCCTATGACATCGCCGGCAGGGGTATCGCCGATATCGGCGCAACGCGCGAGGCGATCCTGCTTGCGGCCCGCATGGCGAAGAAAAAGCGGGCGCTTTCGGCTGCTGCCTGAATTCGCACGCTTTCGATGAATACCGGCGTGAGGGGAGGTCTCGCGCCGAAATCCAGCTCAATGGGAGGACCACGCATGAAAAAATCCGTCTCCATCGCCGTAATCGCGGCCGCCGCTTTCGGCCTTGCCGCGCCGGCATCGGCCTTCGAGCCGAACCGCCCGGTCGAATTCGTCGTCACCGCCGGCCCCGGCGGCGGCACCGATATCTTCGCGCGCACCATCCAGGCGATCATCGGCAAATACGAGCTGATGAAGGCACCGGTCGTCGTCACCAACAAGGGCAGCGCCGGCGGCGCCGAAGGCTTCGTCTACACGGCTGGCTACAAGGGTGATCCCTACAAGCTCGCCTTCGGCACCAACAATGCCTACCTGCTGCCGGTGCGCGCCAAGGTGCCCTATACATCCGAGGACCTGACGCCGGTCGCCTCACTCGCGTCCGACGAGTTCGTGCTCTGGGTGAACGGCAAGGCGGACTACGCGACGGCTGCCGATTTCGTGGCCAAGGCGAAGGAAGGCGGCCTGAAGATCGGCGGCAGCCAGTCCAAGGACGCCGACCAGATTCTGACCTCGATGATCAATGAGGTGACCGGCGCCAAGATCAGCTACATCCCCTTCAAAAGCGGCGGCGAGGCGGCCGTTCAGCTCGCCGGCGAGCATCTCGACGCCAATGTCAACAATCCGAGCGAGAACCTCGGTCAATGGCAGGCCGGCATGGTCAAGCCGCTCTGCGTCTTCAAGAGCGCGAAGTTCACGAGCGACGCCAAGGTCGCCGGCGACAAGGCCTGGAGCGACATTCCGACCTGCAAGGAAGCCGGGATCCCGATTGAAAACTACTCAATGCCGCGCACCGTCTGGCTGCCGGCCGGCGTCGAGCAGGAGGTCGTCCAGTTCTATGCGGATGTGCTCCGCAAGGTCTCCGAGACGCCGGAATGGGCGAAATATCTCGCCGACAGCTCGCAGTCTCCCGGCTATGTGACCGGCGACGAACTCAACGCCGTCATCGAAAAGGATAGCACGACGGTCGGCGAAGTGCTGAAACGCGAAGGCTGGCTCGCCAACTAAGGTCAGGTCACCGGGCGCTTGGGAGCCAAGGTAAGGATGCGGGCCGACCGCATCCGGCCCCGGCCCTCCCATGCGTCCGTTTCTCCGCTCGGAAAGGTCACGGTCATGAGTGAGAACAGTGCGAATGGGGTCAGCCGCTTTGCGGTGGAACTCGGCGTCGCCGCGCTGACGGGCGCCTTCGGCATCGCTGTCTGCTACGGCTCCCTCGACATCGGCGCGGGCTGGACCGACATGGGCCCGGATGCGGGCTATTTCCCCTTCTATATCGGCCTGCTCATCATTCTCGGCAGTCTCGCCAATATCGCGCACGCATTCTTCAAGCATCGCGGTACGGGCGAGGTCTTCCTCGACGGCGCCCGTAGCAGAGTGGTCGCCTCTTTCCTGCTGCCGGTTGCGGCCTTCGCCGCCGCTTCCGCCTGGCTGGGGCTCTATGTCGGAACGGCGCTCTACATCGCCGCGACCATGCTCTTCCAGGGGCGCTACAAGTGGTGGATCTCGATCCCCGCCGGACTCGGCGTCTCGATCTTCTTTTTCATCGTTTTCGAAATCGGCTTCCAGGTTCCGCTGCTGAAGGGACCGGTCGAAGCCTGGTTCGGAATTTACTGACCCGCAAGGGTGCAGTGCTTGCGGGAGGAATGACATGGAAAATATCGGTCTTCTGATCGATGGCTTCGGCCACATCCTCAGCTGGAACCACCTCCTGCTGATGATGGTCGGCGTGACGCTCGGCATCCTCGTCGGCGTGCTGCCGGGTCTCGGTGCGCCGAACGGCGTGTCGCTGCTCCTGCCGCTCACCTTCTCTATGGACCCGATCTCGGCGATCATCCTCTTGTCCTGCATGTATTGGGGCGCGCTTTTCGGCGGCTCCACGACGTCGATCCTCTTCAATATTCCGGGCGAGCCCTCCTCGGTCGCCACCACATTCGACGGCTATCCCATGGCCAAAGCCGGTCATGCGAGCCGGGCGCTGACGCTCGCCTTCGTTTCGGCCGGGCTCGGCGCGCTTGCCGGCGTCGTCATGATCACCCTGCTTTCGGGCTGGGTGGCGAACTTTGCGCTCAAATTCTCCTCGCCCGAATATTTCGCCGTCTATTTCCTCGCCTTTGCGAGCTTCATCTCCATGGGCGCTCAGTCGCCCTTCAAGACGCTCGTCTCGATGATGCTCGGCTTCGCGCTCGCCTCCATCGGCATGGATACGATCTCGGGCAGTCTGAGGCTCACCTTCGACATTCCCGAACTGATCAAGGGCGTGAGCTTCCTCATCGCCGTCATGGGGCTTTTCGGCATCGGTGAACTCCTGCTGACGACGGAAGAGGGGCTCCGCTTCGAAGGCATCAAGGCGCGGGTGCGGCTTGCCGAGATCGGCAGGACACTGATCGAGATCCCGCGCTACTGGCTGACGATCGCCCGCTCGACGATCATCGGCATCTGGATGGGGATCACGCCGGCCGGCCCGACCGCCGCCTCCTTCATGAGCTATGGCGTCGCCCGGCGCTCGGCGCGCGACAAGTCGATGTTCGGCAGGGGCGAGCCGCGCGGCATCGTCGCGCCCGAGACGGCCGACCATTCCGCCGGCACATCGGCCCTGCTGCCGATGCTGGCGCTCGGCGTCCCGGGTTCCGCCACCGCCGCGGTGATGATGGGCGGGTTGATGATCTGGGGCCTGACGCCCGGCCCGATGCTCTTCACCGATCGCCCGGATTTCGTCTGGGGCCTGATCGCCTCCATGTATCTCGGCAATGTCGTCGCCGTCTTCCTCGTGATCGCGACGGTGCCGCTTTACGCCTCGATCCTGCGCGTGCCGTTCTCTATCATCGGACCGATCATCGTAGCGGTCATTTTTTCAGGGGCTTACCAGGTCGCGAACTCCGTCTCGGACATCTTCATGGTGATCGGCTTCGGTCTCCTCGGCTATGTCTTCAAGAAGCTCGACTATCCGCTGGCGCCGCTGGTTCTCGCCATGGTGCTCGGCGACAAGGCGGAAGACGCCTTCCGCCAGTCGATGCTGATGTCGGGCGGCAGCCTCAATATCTTCTGGTCGAACGGTCTTGTCTCCGCCCTGATGGCTGTTGCCCTTGCGCTTCTTCTTTCGCCGCTGTTCTTCTGGCTGATCGGCACGTTGCGCAAGCGCAAGAACAAGGTTGCCGCTTCGAGCGGCGGCGGCAACGCGGCGGCCTGACCCGCCGCTCGTCCCATATCCTAGCTCCAATTCAATCCCGAGGAGTCCGACATGGCGCCACGCAAATGGAACCGTGACAACTGGCCGATTGCGGCCGCGATGATCCAGTACCCCAACCTTTTGCCGGACGGCCGCTCGGTGCAGGACCAGCCGGTCGAGGAGTGGGCGGCAACGCTCGCCGACGTGGTCGATGCCGGCTTCACCGAACTGGATCCGACCGACAGCTGGATACGGCTCGCGGACCTTTCGGCGGAGAGGCTTGACGAATTCGTGGGTCTGACCCGGTCTCTCGGCCTCACCATACCGGCGATCTCCACCTCACGGCGCAGCCTCATCGATCCGGAACATGGCGAGGAATATCTCGCCTACGGGCACCGGGTCATCGAGGCGGCCGCCGCTGTCGGCGCAGGTTCCGTGTCCTTCGGCTTCTTCGGCCCGCTGACGGAGGCGCAGAAGAAGGTACTCTGGTTCTGGACCGTCGACGGCTTGAGAAATCCGGACGACGCGGAAACCTGGCAGATGGCGGTTTCCCGTGTTCGCGAACTCGGCCGCCATGCGGAGGAACTCGGCATCGAAGTTTCGCTGGAGATGTATGAGGACACCTATCTGGGCACGGCCGACAGTTCCGTGCGCTTCGTTAAGGAGGTCGGCCTCGCCAATGTCGGCATCAATGCCGATCTCGGCAATCTCATCCGCCTGCACCGGCCCGTGGAACATTGGCACGAAATGATGGCGAAGGTTGCGCCTTTTGCCAAATACTGGCACGTGAAGAACTACAACCGCACGGAAGATCCGGCATCGGGCATCATCGTCACCCATCCGGCCCCGCTCGAATTCGGCCTCATCAATTATCGGGCGGCAATTCGCATGGCGCTGGCGCATGGCTACGACAGTCCCTTCCTCTGCGAGCACTACGGCGGCGACGGCCTTTCCGTCAGCGCCGCCAACCGCGACTATCTGAGGCGTATCCTGCCTCGCCAAGAAGGACATTGAAGGGGACATTGAAGCGATGACCACGATCTTTGACGCTCCGGAAGATTTCGCCACGACCGCACTTGCCGGTTTCGCAGCGATCTATCAGCGCAACGTCCGCCTGGTGAAAGGCGGCGTCGTGCGCTCGACCAAGGTGCCGAAGGGCAAGGTCGCCGTCGTCGTCGGCGGCGGCTCGGGGCATTATCCAGCCTTTGCCGGCTATGTCGGCCCGGGGCTCGCCGACGCCGCGGTCGCCGGCGATGTCTTTGCCTCGCCCTCGACGGCCGCGGTAGCCCGCGTCTGCCGCCATGCCGATCAGGGCGGCGGCGTGCTTCTCGGCTTCGGCAATTATGCGGGCGATGTCCTGAATTTCGGGGTTGCGGCCGAACGGCTTCGATCCGAAGGCATCGACGTGCGCATCCTGCCGGTGACCGACGACGTGGCGAGTGCGCCTGCGGAGATGTCGGCCAAGCGCCGCGGGATTGCGGGCGACCTCGTCGTCTTCAAGATCGCCGGCGCGGCGGCGGAAGCCGGCGAATCGCTCGACGAGGTCGAGCGGCTCGCGCGTCACGCCAATGATCGCACCGTTTCCTTCGGTGTCGCCTTCGGCGGCTGCACACTTCCGGGCGCCGCCGGTCCGCTCTTCACTGTGCCGAAGGGCCAGATGGCACTCGGCCTCGGCATTCATGGGGAACCGGGCGTCAGCGAAGAGACGGTTGCGACGGCGACCGACCTCGCAAAGCTCCTGACCGGCAAGCTCCTTGCCGAGCGCCCCACCGGCGCCAGGAAGGTGGCGGCCGTGCTGAACGGCCTCGGCTCGACCAAGTACGAAGAACTTTTCGTGTTGTGGACGGCGGTCGCAAAGCAACTGGCCGAGGCGGGCCTTGAGGTCGTCGACCCCGAATGCGGCGAATTCGTCACCAGCCTCGACATGCAGGGCTGCTCGCTTACCCTTCTCTGGCTTGATGAAGAGCTGGAGGCGCTCTGGCGCGCGCCGTCGGATGCACCGGTTCTGCGCAAGGGCGTCATCATCGCCGCCGAACCGGCGACCGACGAGATCGCCGACGCCGACGGTCCGCAGTCTTTCGGTCCCGCATCGGAAGCTTCGCAGGAAAGCGGTAAATGCATCGCGCGGCTGATCGGCGGGATTGCCGAGGCCCTCAAGGAGGCGGAAGAGGAACTCGGCCGCATCGACGCCTTTGCCGGCGACGGCGATCACGGCCAGGGCATGAGCCGCGGCTCGGCCGCCGCATTCGACGCAGCACAGACTGCGGTCGCGGCAGGGGCAGGGGCTGCAAGCGTGCTTGCCGCCGCCGGCGACGCCTGGGCGGACCGCGCCGGCGGCACGTCGGGCGCTATCTGGGGCCTGGCTCTGCGCTCCTGGAGCAATGCCTTCAGCGACGACGAGAAGGTGAGCGATGCGGCGATCGTAAACGGTGCCCGCCTTGCACTCGACGGCGTCACGCGCCTCGGCCGCGCGCGCGTTGGCGACAAGACGCTGGTCGATGCGCTGGTGCCCTTCGTGGAGACGCTGGAAAGGCAATCTGCCGCCGGCAGGCCGCTTGCGGAAGCCTGGAACGCGGCGGCCAAGGCCGCACAGGAGGCCGCCGATGCGACCTCCGCGCTGACCCCGAAACTCGGCCGCGCGCGGCCACTGGCCGAAAAGAGCATCGGCCACCCGGATGCGGGTGCGGTTTCGCTCGCGCTGGTGGCCCGGGTGGCGGGTACGTTTTTGAGGGAAGCTGCGGCGGCTTGATACGCTTGCGGCGGCGGATTTGCCCCTCTCCCCGTCTGCGGGGAGAGTGGACTTAAGGATCTGCGGCTTGTCCCTTCTCCGCGCCGAAACGGGGAGAAGGTCGCGGCAGCGGGATGAGGGGCGTCATACGCGCGGCGCCTAACTATACCGCACCAGAAACTCTTCCGCCGTCAACTCCCGGAAATCATCGAGCGTGCGGCGCAGCTTGGCGTGGTCCCAATCCCACCAGGCGAGCCGGTCCATGGCTTCGCCGACCCGGGCCGTGAAGCGCTCGCGGATGAGCTTTGCAGGCACGCCGCCGACGATCGTGTAGGATGCGACATCCTTGGAGACGACGGCACCGGCACCGATCACGGCTCCGTTGCCGACACTCACGCCGGGCAGAATCGTCGCGCCATGGCCGATCCAGACGTCGTGGCCGATTGTAACGCGGTTCTGCCGGCGCCAGGCGAAGAGATCGTGGTCGGGCTCCGCATCGTCCCAATACATCGGCGCGCGATAGGTGAAGTGATGCAGCGTCGCCCGCCAGGTCGGATGGTTGGTGGCATTGATGCGCACGGCTGCGGCGATGTTGACGAATTTGCCGATCGACGCGCACCAGATCGACCCGTCCTGCATGATGTAGGAATAGTCGCCGAACTCCACCTCGTCGAGGCGCGAGCGTTCCTGGACTTCGGTGTAGCGGCCGAGGGTCGAGTTCACGACGCTCGCAGTCGGATGGATGGTGGGTTCGAGGCCGAGTTTCTGGCTCATGCGGCGTACTTCCTCGGCGAGAATTCCGAGACGTCGATGATGCGATCGGCGACCGCCTCGCGTACCTCCTCGTCATGAAAAATGCCGATCAGTGCCGTGCCGGCCGCCTTCTTCCCGGCGATCATTTCCACCACCACGGCGCGGTTCTTCGCATCGAGCGAGGCCGTCGGTTCGTCGAGGAGAAGGATCTTGTGGTCGGTGATGAAGCCGCGGGCGATATTGACCCGCTGTTGCTCGCCGCCAGAGAAGGTGGCCGGCGGCAGAGCCCAGAGTTCCCTCGGTAGGTTGAGCGTCGAAAGCAGTTCGGCCGCACGCTCCCGCGCGTCCGCCGCTGCCACGCCGCGCGCCTGCAAGGGCTCGGCGACGATGTCGAGGGCGGAGACGCGCGGTACGACACGCAGGAACTGGCTGACATAGCCGAGCGTCGTGCGGCGCACCTCGAGCACGGTGCGTGGCTCGGCGGTCGCGAGGTTCACCAGGCGGCCGTCATGTTCCACCAGGATCTGGCCTTCGTCGACGCCGTAATTTCCGTAAAGCATCTTGAGGATCGAGCTCTTGCCGACGCCGGAGGGGCCGCCGAGCACGACGCATTCGCCGGCCTTCACCGAGAAGGAGACGTCAGCGACCACCGGCAGGCGCACGCCGTCGCGAAGGTGCATGGTGAAGCTTTTCGCGACTTCCGAAACAACGAGGGGAGTTGGCATGGCTTTTACTTTCCGTTGCGCATTGTCAATGCGTCACACCTGAAGAATCGAGGAAACGAGGAGCTGCGTGTAGGGCTCGCGCGGATCGTCGAGCACCCGGTCGGTCAGACCCTGCTCGATGACGGCGCCGTCCTTCATCACCATCATCCGGTGCGAAAGGAGGCGTGCCACGGCGAGGTCGTGGGTGACGATGACCGCCGCAAGGCCGAGGTCGTGGACGAGGCCGCGAACCAGATCGAGCAGGCGTGCCTGCACCGAGACGTCGAGGCCGCCGGTCGGCTCGTCCATGAAGACGAGGCGGGGTGAGGTGACCAGATTGCGGGCGATCTGCAGGCGCTGGCGCATGCCGCCGGAGAAGGCGCGCGGCTGATCGTCGATCCGGCCCTCTTCGATTTCCACACGCCTCAGCCAGTCGCCTGCCGCCGCGCGGATATTGCCGTAGTGCCGGTCGCCGACGGCCATCAAGCGCTCGCCGACATTGGCGCCGGCCGAAACCGTCATCCTCAGCCCGTCAGCCGGGTTCTGATGCACGAAGCCCCAGTCGGTGCGCATCAGGAAGCGCCGCTCGGCCT
Organism: Sinorhizobium arboris LMG 14919; assembly: GCF_000427465.1. Lineage (NCBI taxonomy): Bacteria > Pseudomonadati > Pseudomonadota > Alphaproteobacteria > Hyphomicrobiales > Rhizobiaceae > Sinorhizobium > Sinorhizobium arboris. The sequence continues at coordinate 1,334,245 of NZ_ATYB01000008.1, forward strand.
CGCTCATGCGCGCGAGGTCCCGATACTGGCCGTCGCGCATATGGTACTCCACGATGCCGGATGTCGGCATCAGCCGGGTCGAAAGGCAGGAAAGCAGTGTGGTCTTGCCCGATCCGGATTCCCCGACGATGGCGAGCACCTCGCCCGGATAAAGGTCGAAGGAGACGTTACGGCAGCCGATGCGGCTTCCATAGAATTTCGAAACGTCACTGACTTTCAGAAGCGGCACGGCGCTCATTCTGCAGCCTCCTGGCTTTCTTTCGCGGCGGGGGCCAGCATGGCACCGGCATGGCCGTGCGCCCGGCGATCTTCGCAATGGTCGGTGTCGGAGCAGACGAACATGCGCCCGCCCTTGTCGTCGAGCACCACCTCGTCGAGATAGACGTTCTCGGCGCCGCAAAGGGCGCAGGGCTTGTCGAATTTCTGGACCTCGAAGGGGTGATCCTCGAAATCGAGGCTGACGACCTCCGTATAGGGTGGCACCGCATAGATGCGCTTCTCCCGGCCGGCGCCGAAGAGCTGGAGGGCTCCCGACATATGCATTTTCGGATTGTCGAATTTGGGCGTCGGCGAAGGGTCCATGACGTAGCGGCCTTCGACCTTCACGGGGTAGGCGTAAGTGGTGGCGATATGGCCGTTCCGGGCGATGTCCTCGTAGAGCTTCACATGCATGAGCCCGTATTCTTCCAGCGCATGCATCTTGCGCGTCTCGGTTTCGCGCGGTTCGAGGAAGCGAAGAGGTTCCGGGATCGGTACCTGATAGACGAGCGTCTGCCCCTCTCTTAATTGCTCCTCTGGAATGCGATGGCGCGTCTGAATGATCGTCGCCTCCGTCGTCCTTGTGGTGACGGCGACGTCGGCGACCTTCTGGAAGAAGGCGCGGATCGAAACGGCGTTCGTCGTGTCGTCGGCGCCCTGGTCGATGACCTTGAGCACGTCGTGGGGTCCGAGGATGGAGGCGGTCACCTGTACGCCGCCCGTGCCCCAGCCATAGGGCATGGGCATCTCGCGGGAGGCGAAGGGCACCTGATAGCCTGGGATGGCGATCGCCTTCAGGATCGCCCGGCGGATCATCCGCTTCGTCTGCTCGTCCAGATAGGCGAAGTTGTAAGTTGCGAGGTCGTTCATTCGGCGGCCTCCTTCATGCCGTCCTTGCCGCCGGCCTGGGCGGCTTCGTATTCGCGGCGCATGCGCCTGACCAGGTCGAGCTCTGCCTGGAAGTCGACGTAATGCGGCAGCTTCAGGTGCTCGACGAAGCCGGTAGCCTGGACATTGTCCGCATGCGAGATGACGAACTCCTGATCCTGGGCGGGAGCAACGATATCCTCGTCGAATTCGTCGGTCCGGAGCGCCCGGTCTACCAGCGACATCGACATGGCCTTGCGCTCGCTTTGGCCGAAGACGAGCCCGTAGCCGCGGGTGAACTGCGGCGGTTGCTGGGCCGAGCCCTTAAACTGGTTGACCATCTGGCATTCGGTCACGCGGATTCTGCCGAGCGAGACGGCAAAGCCCAGTTCCGGCAGGTCCAGTTCGACCTCGACCTCGCCGATCCTGACCTCGCCGACGAAGGGATGGGTGCGGCCATAGCCGCGCTGTGTGGAATAGGCGAGCGCCAGGAGAAACCCTTCGTCGCCGCGCGCGAGCGCCTGCAGGCGGAGGTCGCGCGCCATCGGAAATTCCATCGGCTCGCGCGTGAGATCGCCCGCCACATGGCCTTCCGGCATCCGGCCGTCGCCCTCGATCAGGCCCTCGCCGTCGAGAATGTCGGAGACGCGCATGACGTGTTCGCCCGGCTCCTTGAGCGCCGGCTCATCGACAGGCTCCTCGCCGATCAGCGATGGGTCGAGAAGTCGGTGCGTATAGTCGAAGGTCGGGCCAAGAAGCTGGCCCCCTGGCAGATCCTTGTAGGTCGCCGAGACGCGCCGTTCGACCTTCATCCTTGCGGTGTCGACCGGTTCGCAATAGCCGAAGCGCGGCAGAGTGGTGCGGTAGGCGCGCAGGATGAAGATCGCCTCGATCATGTCTCCGCGCGCCTGGCGCACGGCAAGCGCCGCAAGCGCACGGTCGTAAAGCGAGGCCTCGGCCATCACGCGGTCGACGGCGAGCCCGAGCTGCTCGACGACCTGTTCTATGGTGATCGCGGGCAGCGCCCGGTCGCCGCGCCGGCGGTCGGCCAGCAGCCGGTGAGCATTGGCAATGGCGGCTTCTCCGCCCTTGACGGCTACATACATGCGCTTACTCCCGCTCGAGTCTGGTGGTGCGCGGCAGGCAAAGCGCTGCCTGGCGCGCCGTAAGGACGAGATCGATGCCGCGCGGAAAGATCGCCCGGTTGGCCGCCCAGAGGTCGAGGAACACGTCGGGCAGGCCCTTCGGAGCGATGACGATCCCGTTCTTGATTCCCGGTCCCCTGCCGATGAGCGGCTGCCCGCCTTCGAGCGCTTCCACCTCGACCACGAGCGTGGTGGAACGGTCGGGATATTCCTGCGTGCCGAGAGCGAACTGGTCGAAGCCCGGCACGGCCGCGCCTTTCTCGAAGAAGGCAAAGCGGGCCTCGTCCTTCGTTTCGGTGACGCCGGCGCCGGTGTGAAAGGCGATCCACTTCGGCGCCGAGGATCTGGAGAGCGCCGGCGATAGCCAGACCGGCGTGTCATGGTCGCAGAGCGTGAGCGCGACAGCTCCGCTTGCCTCTCCGAGCGGCGCCGGCGGGGCTGCAGCAGTGGAAAGCCGGCCGATGGTGCCCGGGCGGGCGAAGCAGTCCATCAGGCTGCGGAACACGGACTGCGCCTCGAAGACGGGATCGGCGAATGCGCCGCTATAGATTTGCGATTGGGCGGTCATCAATCCTCTCCGCGGACCATGGTGAAGAAGTCGACGCGGGTCGCGGCCGTTTCCTCGGCCTTGCGACGGTCTTCCGCATCGAGGCGAGCGGCTACCTGCTCGTGCAGCGCCTCGACGCTTGCGCGATGCGCTGCGCTCTGAAAGAGCGCGTCGAAGATCGCTGCAAAGCGGGCGCGTGCCTTGTCGGTGCCGAGCAGCTGCCCATGGCCGATCTCGCCGGTCGAAAGCCGCACGGTGGCGCGTGAAACGGTGGCCTCGCCCAGATTGAAAGGATCACCGCCGCCGCCGATCTTGCCGCGCACCATGACGAGCCCGGTTTCAGGACCGCGCACCGGCGCGACCTCCGGCTTGTCGTCGATCGCGTCCCAGGCCGCGGAAAGTTCGCCGAGCGTCGCGCGCGCCAGAAGCCGCATGCCTTCCCGGCGCTGAGCGACGCCTTGATCGTCACTTGTCTTCGCTGCGTTCATCATCTCACTCCAAAATGTCTATTGATCTAGACAACTATACATCTTATAACTTTCCATAACCTTCGCAAATGACAGGCCTGTGACATTTGCTAGGAAACTGGCGGCGAAGAAGCGGGGCGAAGAAGATGGTGGCGAAGGTCGTCGAACGGCAGATGGGCGTGGCGCTATGGCGGCAGATTGCCGACAGGATACGGCTCGCGATCAGCAACGGCGACTATGACGCGACCGGCATGGTGCCGCCGGAGACGGCCCTTGCATCGGAATTCGGCGTCAATCGCCATACGGTCCGCAGCGCGCTGGCCGCACTCGCGGAGGAAGGACTGGTGCGCGCGGTGCAGGGGCGCGGCACGATGATCGAGCGCAAGGATCGTGTGAGCTATCCGATCTCGCGGCGCACTCGCTTCTCGCAAGGTCTCGGCCGCCAGGTGAGGGAAATCGGAACAGAGCTCCTGGGGCATCGCCAAGTGTCGGCAAGCGGCGAAATTGCCGCTGCGCTTGGCGTCCCCCCGGGCACCCCTCTCATTGAGCTCAGCACCGTCAGCAGCGGCGACGGGCGGCCGCTTTCAACGGCGGTCAGCTATTACCCCGCCGAGCGTTTTGCGAGGATGGCGAACGAATATGCGCGGCTCGGCTCGGTCACCAAGGCCTTTGCCGAGCATGGGCTCGACGACTACGTCCGTGTCTCGACGGAGATCGTCGCGCGGCACGCGGAGGCAGAGGAACTCTCGCTTCTGAAACTCTCGCCGGGGGCGATCGTCATGGAGACGCAATCGGTCAATGCCGATCTCGAAGGCCGCCCGGTCGAATATTCGCGAACGCGCTTTGCCGCCGACCGGATGAAGCTCCGGATCGAGACTTGAACTCGGCCGGACGCCGCGGACCTACACGTTTCGCCGCTTGCCTTCGATCAGATCCAGTACGGCGCGCGCGGCGTCGAGTACTTGGGTGCCGGGGCCGAAGACCGCGGTGACGCCATTTTCCATCAGATAATCATAGTCCTGCCGAGGGATGACACCGCCGCAGACGACGATGATGTCCTCGCCGCCGCGCTTCTTCAGCGCCTCTGCGAGTTGCGGCATCAGCGTCCTGTGGCCGGCGGCAAGCGATGAAACGCCGACAACGGTGACCTCTTCGGCGAGCGCCAGATCGGCGGCTTCCTCCGGCGTCTGGAACAAGGGGCCTGCGACGACATCGAAGCCGATATCGCCGAAGGCGGATGCGATCACCTTGGCGCCGCGGTCGTGCCCATCCTGGCCGAGCTTGGCCACCATGATCTTCGGCTTCTGGCCGAAGCGCTTCGTCACTTCGGCGAGCCGCCCGGCGAGTACGCCGAGTTCCGGATCGCCTTCGTAAGCCTTGCCGTAGATATCGGTGACGACTTCCGGAATGGCGGTGTAATCGCCGAAAGCCTCGCGCATGGCGTCGGTGATTTCACCGACGGTGGCGCGCGCCCGGGCAGCCTCGACCGCGGCTGCGAGCAGATTTCCCTTGCCGCTGCGCGCCACATCGGCCAGCGCTTCCAGCGCTTGCTTCATCTTCTGCGAGTCCCGGCGCCGCCTGGTCTCCTCGATGCGCTTGACCTGTGCCGTCCGAACCGCGGCGTTGTCGATCTGGAGAATGTCGATCGGTTGCTCGTTATCGAGCCGGTACCTGTTGACGCCGACGATAACCTCCTCGGCGCGGTCGACGGCCGCCTGACGCCGGGTCGCGGCCTCCTCGATCAGCCGCTTCGGCAGGCCGGCATTGACTGCCTTCGTCATGCCCCCCAGCGCCTCCACTTCCTCGATCAGGGCCCAGGCCTTTTCGGCGAGCTCGTTCGTCAGGCTTTCGACGTAGTAGGAGCCGGCAAGCGGATCGGCGACCTTCGTCACGCCGGTCTCGTGCTGCAAGATCAACTGCGTATTGCGAGCGATACGGGCGGAGAAATCCGTCGGAAGCGCCATCGCCTCGTCGAAGGAATTGGTGTGAAGCGATTGCGTGCCGCCGAGCACGGCGGACATCGCCTCGAAGGCGGTGCGGATGATGTTGTTGTAGGGGTCCTGTTCCTGGAGCGAGACGCCGGACGTCTGGCAATGGGTCCGCAGCATCAGGGAGGACGCCTTCTCGGGTTTGAACTCCTTCATGATCCGCGTCCAGAGGAGCCGCGCGGCGCGCAGCTTCGCCGCCTCCATGAAGAAGTTCATGCCGACCGCGAAGAAGAAGGAGAGCCGGCCGGCGAAATCGTCGACGTTGAGCCCCTTGGCGAGTGCTGCGCGCACATATTCGCGCCCGTCGGCAAGGGTGAAGGCCAGTTCCTGCACGAGCGTCGCGCCTGCCTCCTGCATGTGATAGCCGGAGATCGAGATCGAATTGAACCTCGGCATCTCCTTCGCCGTGTATTCGATGATGTCGGCGACGATCCGCATCGAGGGTTCCGGCGGATAGATATAGGTGTTGCGGACCATGAACTCCTTGAGGATGTCGTTCTGGATGGTTCCCGACAGCTTGTCGCGCGACACGCCCTGTTCCTCGCCGGCGACGATGAAGGAGGCGAGGATCGGGATCACCGCGCCGTTCATGGTCATCGAAACGGAGATCCTGTCGAGCGGAATCCCGTCGAAAAGGATCTTCATGTCCTCCACCGAGTCGATCGCCACCCCTGCCTTGCCGACATCGCCCTCGACACGCGGGTGGTCGCTGTCATAGCCGCGGTGTGTGGCGAGGTCGAAGGCGACCGAGACGCCCTGCTGACCGGCAGCGAGGTTCCTGCGGTAGAAGGCGTTGGAGGCCTCAGCCGTCGAGAAACCGGCATATTGCCGGATCGTCCAGGGCCGGCCGGCATACATGGTGGCGCGGGGGCCGCGCACGAAGGGTTCGAATCCGGGGAGCGAGGTCAGATGGCCGATGCCGGAGATGTCGTCGCTCGTATAGAGCGGCTTGATGTCGATGCCCTCGGGCGTGTGCCAGACGAGGCTCTCGGGGGAGGCCTTCAGCTCCTTCTCGGCGAGGGCTTCCCAGTCCTTGATGGTTTTTTCGCTCATTGGTTCCACTCCGAATAGCTTTGGCCGGGGCTTGGCCCTCATCGGTACCGATGAAACCGCAAGCCCCTCATCCGCCTGCCGGCACCTTCTCCCCGCAAGCGGGGCGAAGGAGACTCGCGGCGCAGTCTTAAGTCCCCTCTCCCCGCGTGCGGGGAGAGGGCTAGGGTGAGGGGCAAAGCTGCCGCTCCTCACGGCGGCATCTCAGCGCCTCCTCAACGCTGAACCATCACTCGAACTCCATGATCAACTCGTCCACCGCGAGGCTCGCGCCGGCTTCGATGGCCACACGCTTCACGACCGCACGCTTTTCCGCTCTCAGAATGTTTTCCATCTTCATCGCCTCGACGACGGCGATCGCCTGTCCGGCCTCGACCGTTTCGCCGGCCGTGACCGTGATCGACGTCACCACCCCCGGCATCGGGCAGAGCAGCATCTTCGACGTGTCCGGCGGCAGCTTCTTCGGCATCAGCCGGGCGAGCTCGGCGATGCGCGGGCTTCTGACCCGTGCAACGACGTCGATTCCGCGCCAGCGCAGCCGGATCCCGGTGCCGGCAAGCTCGACCTTCACGCTCATGGGCTGATTGTCGATGTTGAAAGCGCTGCGGGTGCGGCCGGGCGCCCAGTCGGTTGCGACGGACACGGATGTCCCGTCGGCGAAGCGGACATAGGTACCGTCGGCGGAAGCTTCGCATGTGACCTGAATTTCGTGCCCGTCGAGGCTCGCCACCCATGCATGGCCGACGACGCGGCGGTGGTTGCCGATGGTGCCCGAAATCCGGCTGGCACGCTCCTGCAGCGTCTGGTTGACCGTCACCGCGACGGCGGCGAGCCTCCGAGCGGATGCCTCATCCGGCGCCACGCCGTGAAAGCCGCCGGCAAACTCCTCGGCAATGTAGGCCGTGGTCAGCCGTCCCTCACGGAAACGCTCCTGCTGCATGACGGCTGCGAGGAAGGGCAGGTTGTGGCCGATGCCCTCTACCTCGAATGCATCGAGCGCATCGGCCATCGCCCGGACCGCCGTCGGCCGGTCCGGTCCCCAGGTACAAAGCTTGGCGATCATCGGGTCGTAATACATCGAGATCTCGCCGCCTTCGAAGACGCCGGTATCGTTGCGGATGACGGTACCGTCCGCCTGCGCGCCTTCCTCCGGCGGGCGATAGCGCGTAAGCCGGCCGATCGAGGGCAGGAAATTGCGGTAGGGGTCTTCCGCATAAAGTCTGCTTTCGATGGCCCAGCCGTCGAGCTTCACGTCTTTCTGGGCGAAAGCGAGCTTCTCTCCGGCCGCGGCGCGGATCATCTGTTCGACGAGATCGAGTCCGGTGACGAGTTCGGTTACCGGATGCTCGACCTGCAGCCGCGTGTTCATTTCGAGGAAGTAGAAGTTGCGGCCGGCGTCCACGATGAACTCGACCGTGCCGGCCGAATAATAACCGACGGCTTTTGCCAGCGCGACCGCCTGCTCGCCCATGGCGCGGCGCGTTTTCTCGTCGAGGAAGGGCGAGGGCGCCTCTTCGATGACCTTCTGGTTCCGCCGCTGGATTGAGCATTCGCGCTCGCCGAGATAGACGACATTGCCATGCATGTCGCCGAGCACCTGGATTTCGATGTGGCGGGGCTCGGTGACGAATTTTTCGATGAAGATGCGATCGTCGCCGAAGGAGCTTTTCGCCTCGTTCTTCGACGACTGGAAGCCCTCGCGTGCCTCGCGTTCGTTCCAGGCGATCCGCATTCCCTTGCCGCCGCCGCCGGCGGAAGCCTTGATCATCACCGGAAAGCCGATCTCAGCGGCGATGCGCGCGGCCTCGTCCGCATCTTCGATCAGACCCATGTGGCCGGGAACGGTGGAGACGCCCGCTTCGGCGGCGAGCTTCTTCGAAGTGATCTTGTCGCCCATCGCCTCGATCGCCCGGACCGGCGGGCCGATGAAGGTCACGCCTTCCTTCTCCAAAGCCTCGGCGAAGGCGGCGTTTTCGGAGAGGAAGCCGTAGCCCGGATGCACGGCATCCGCCCCGGTCCTGCGGATCGCCTCGAGGATATTCTCGATGACGATGTAGGACTGGCTGGAGGGGGAGGGGCCGATATGGACGGCCCCGTCCGCCATGCGCACATGCATGGCGTCGCGGTCGGCATCCGAATAGACCGCGACGGTCGGGATGCCGAGAGTCTTCGCGGTGCGGATGATGCGGCAGGCGATTTCACCACGATTGGCGATGAGGATCTTTTTGAACATGTGTCCCATCGGGTTCTCCCGTCAAAGCGGGATGGTGTCGTGTTTGCGCCAGCGGGTCTCGACCTGCTTGTTGCGCAAGGAGGCGAAGGCGCGGGCGATGCGGCGTCGGGAGGAGTGCGGCATGATCACCTCGTCGATGAAGCCTCTCTCGGCGGCGACGAAGGGATTGGCGAAGCGCTCTTCATATTCTTTCGTCCGGGCTGCGATCTTCTCGGGATCGCCGAGTTCGGAACGGTAGAGTATCTCGGTCGCGCCCTTGGCGCCCATCACGGCGATCTCGGCCGTCGGCCAGGCATAGTTCACGTCGGCTCCTATGTGTTTGGATGCCATGACGTCATAGGCGCCACCATAGGCCTTGCGCGTGATCAGCGTCACCATGGGAACCGTCGCCTGGCTATAGGCGAAGAGCAGCTTGGCACCGTGCTTGATGACGCCGCCATATTCCTGGCTCGTGCCCGGCAGGAAGCCCGGCACGTCGACCAGCGTCAGGATCGGGATCGAGAAGGCGTCGCAGAAGCGGACGAAGCGGGCCGCCTTGCGCGAGGAATCGATGTCGAGGCAGCCGGCGAGAACCATCGGCTGGTTGGCGACGACGCCGACGGTCTGGCCCTCGATGCGGATGAAGCCGGTGATGATGTTGCGGGCGAAGCTCGCCTGCAGTTCGAAGAAATCGGCTTCGTCGGCAATGGCGAGGATCAGTTCCTTCATGTCGTATGGCTTGACGGCACTGTCCGGGATCAGGCTGTCGAGGCGCATCTCTATGCGTCCCGGATCGTCATGGAAGGGCCGGACCGGCGGCTTCTCGCGGTTGTTGAGCGGCAGGAAATCGAAGAGCAGGCGCACATGTTCGAGCGCCTCTATGTCGTTTTCGTAGGCGCCGTCGGCGACGGAGGATTTCGTCGTATGCGTGCGGGCGCCGCCGAGCTCTTCCGCGGTCACGATCTCATTGGTGACCGTCTTGACGACATCCGGGCCGGTCACGAACATGTAGGAACTGTCGCGCACCATGAAGATAAAGTCGGTCATCGCCGGCGAGTAGACGGCGCCGCCGGCGCAGGGGCCCATGATCACCGAAATCTGGGGAATGACGCCCGAAACCTCTGCGTTGCGGCGGAAGACCTCGGCATAGCCGGCGAGCGAGGCGACACCCTCCTGGATGCGGGCGCCGCCGGAATCGTTGAGGCCGATCACCGGCGCACCGTTGCGCGCGGCCATGTCCATGATCTTGCAGATCTTCTGGGCATGCGTCTCGGAGAGCGAGCCGCCGAGGACCGTGAAGTCCTGGCTGAAGACATAGACCTGGCGGCCGTTGATCGTGCCCCAGCCGGTGACGACGCCGTCGCCTGGGATCTTCTGGCCAGCCATGCCGAAATCGACGCTGCGATGCGTCACGTACATGTCGTATTCTTCGAAGGAGCCCTCGTCCAGAAGCACGTCGATGCGCTCGCGGGCCGTCAGCTTGCCCTTGCCGTGCTGCGCAGCGATGCGGCGTTCGCCGCCGCCCGCCCGCGCCTCGGCCCGTCGGGCTTCCACCTGCTCAAGTATCGCACGCATCGCTCTCCTCCCGTTTTTTGCTGATTGTGCAGAGGCTTGCCGACCTTCGCAATAGCGCCGAAGGCCGGATGGAAAAACCGTCGATCATGTGCAAAGGTGAAACATACAAAATTGCGAAGCGCAAATTGCAAAATTGCGAAACGGGCTGCAAACATGGCGATCGGCAAGCTTTATATCGGCCGCAAGGTCAGGGATCTGAGGGATGGCAAGCGGCTGACCCAGGGGCAGTTCGCCGAGCGCATAGGCATTTCGACGAGCTACCTCAACCAGATCGAGAACAACCAGCGGCCCGTCTCTGCGGCGGTGCTTCTGGCGCTCGCGGAGAAGTTCCAGATCGACATCGCCGAGCTTTCCTCCGGCGAAAGCGACCGGCTTCTGTCGGCGTTGTCGGAGGCCTTGAGCGATCCCCTGTTCGAGACATACTCGCCGAGCCTGCAGGAGCTGAAGCTCGTCGCGCAGAACGCGCCGGGGCTCGCACATGCGCTGATCTCCTGTCACCAAGCCTATCGGCGCAACAGCGAACAGCTCGCCAGCATAGACGATACGATCGGCCGCGGCGCTTCCTTCGTGGAGACGACGCCTTACGAAGAGGTGCGCGACTTCTTCCACTTCGTCGACAACTACATTCACGAGATCGACATGCTTGCCGAGACGCTTGCGGACGGTCTCGGCCTCGGCGACGGCGACAACCACGCGGCCCTCGCCGCCTATCTGGAAGCGCGCCACGGGGTGCGCGTCGTCCGCGGCGCGGCCGGCGACGAGGCGATCCGCCGTTTCGATCCGCGCGCCCGTGTACTGACGCTCAATCCTTATGCGCCGGCGGCCACGCGCGACTTCCAGCTTGCATTGCAGATCGCCCAGCTGCACGCCCGCGAGGAGATCGACCGGGTGGCGGGAAGCGCCGGATTCCGGACCGAGGAAGCCTATGAGATCTGTCGAATCGGCCTGCAGAATTATTTCGCCGGCGCGCTGATCCTGCCCTACCAGCCGTTCCTGAAAGCCGCGCGCGAGTTGCGCCATGACATGGAGCTCCTCGCAGCCCGTTTCGGCGCCTCTCTGGAACAGGTCTGCCATCGGCTTTCGACGCTCCAGCGGCCAGGCCAGAAGGGCATCCCGATCTTCTTCGCGCGGATCGACCGGGCCGGCAACATCACCAAGCGCCACAGCGCCGCCAAGCTGCAATTCGCCCGTTTCGGCGCGGCCTGTCCGCTCTGGAACGTGCACCAGGCCTTCGAGACCCCTGGCCGGATCATTCGCCAGCTTGCCGAGACTCCGGATGGCGTGCGCTATCTCTGTCTTGCGACCCAGATCACCAAGGGCGGCGGCGGTTACCGGGCCGCCCATCCGCGCTATGCGCTGGCGCTCGGCTGTGAGATCTCCTACGCCGACGCCTTCGTCTATGCGGACGACATGGATCTCGGCAATCGCGCCGCTTACGATCCGATCGGCATTTCCTGCCGCATTTGCGAGCGCACCAGATGCGCAAGTCGCGCCGTGCCGCCGCTCAAGCGCAAGCTGATTGTCGACCATGACATGCGCGGCGCACTGCCGTATCGTTTGAGTGAGAGCTGATCTCCCTTTCTGTTCGTTTTTGAACAGATACTGTGAGAATTTACGCCTGTGCCTGTACGGCATTTGTTGTAACTAGGCGCTACACCATCACTATGCGGTCAGGAGGACATGCATATGGATTTTCGCCTGTCGGAGGAACAGGAGGCCATCCGCACGATGGCGCTCGATTTTGCGCGGGATGAGATCGCGCCCCACGCCGTCGACTGGGATCAGCAGAAGCATTTTCCGGTGGAGACGTTGCGCGCGGCGGCTGCGCTCGGAATGGCCGGCATCTATGTCCGCGACGATGTCGGCGGAACGGGACTTACCCGCCTCGACGCGGCAATGATCATCGAGGCGCTCGCGACCGGCTGCCCGGCGATCGCCTCTTTCGTTTCGATCCACAATATGTGCGCCGGTATGATCGACCGCTACGGCACGGACGAGCAGCGCCGCCGCCTGCTTCCGCCGCTTCTCACGATGGGGGTTCTGGCGAGCTACTGCCTGACGGAGCCCGGCTCCGGCTCGGACGCGGCCGCACTCAAGACAAAGGCGGTGCGCGAGGGCGACGCCTACCTGCTTACCGGCCAGAAACAGTTCATTTCCGGCGCCGGCGAGTCCGGCCTCTATATCGTCATGGCTCGCACTGGCGAGGAGGGGCCGAAGGGTATCTCCGCCTTTATCGTCGAGAAGGAAGCTTCGGGGCTCACCTTCGGTGCCAACGAGAAGAAGATGGGCTGGCATGCCCAGCCGACGCGGGCAGTGATGCTCGACAATGTTCGCGTTCCCCTGGCGAACCGCCTTGGGGCGGAGGGCGAGGGCTTCAGGATCGCCATGGCCGGCCTCGACGGCGGCCGGCTCAACATCGCCGCCGCTTCGCTTGGCGGCGCGCAATCCGCTTTCGACAAGGCGCTCGCCTATGCTCAGGAAAGGCGGGCTTTCGGAAAGGCGATCGGCGAATTCCAGGCGCTGCAGTTCCGCCTTGCCGATATGGCGACGGACCTCGAAATCGCCCGGACCTTCCTCTGGCGGGCGGCCTCCGCGCTCGATGCGGCGGATGCGGAGGCGACGAAGCTCTGCGCCATGGCCAAACGTTTTGTCACGGATCGCTGCTTTGCTGTCGCCAATGACGCACTGCAATTGCATGGCGGCTACGGCTATCTCGCCGAGTACGGAGTCGAGAAGATTGTCCGCGACCTGAGGGTGCACCAGATACTCGAAGGTACCAACGAGATCATGCGGCTGATCGTGTCGCGTGCGATCATGGGACGGAAATAGGAAGGATTTTCGATGGAAATGCAGACCACGCTTCCGGAGGTCATTGTCGAACGCCAAGGCGCGATCGGCAGGCTGCGGCTCAACCGTCCACGCGCACTGAACAGCCTCAACCGCACGATGATCCGCGCCATCGCTGCGGCTCTTACCGAATTCGAGCGCGATCCGGCGGTCGCCGCAGTGCTTGTCACGGGGGAGGGCGAACGGGGCCTCTGCGCCGGCGGCGACATCCGCATGATCTACGAAAGCGGCCGCGAACGACCAGAGGAAGGTGCGCAGTTCTGGCGCGAGGAGTTCATCGTCAACAGCCGGATCTCGGCCTATCCCAAGCCGTATATCGCGATCATGGACGGCATCGTCATGGGCGGCGGCGTCGGCGTTTCTTCCCACGGCAGCCACCGTGTCGTGACCGAGAGGACGCGGTTCGCCATGCCGGAAACGGGAATCGGCTATTTCACCGATGTCGGCGCAACCTGGCTCCTGCCGCGTGCGCCCGGCGAATTCGGAACCTATCTCGGACTGACGGGCCGCGATATCGGTGCTGCGGCGGCAATCCATGCGCGGCTTGCCGACAGCTTCGTGCCGTCGGGGAAGATCGGCGAACTCCTTGCGAGGCTCTTCGAGCTTTCCGCGTCGGCCACGGCCGACGACATCTCGGCACTGATCCGCGCCGTTTCGAACGAGCCTCCGGCATCGGCTCTGCTCGACCACCTGCCCGTCATCGACCGCTGCTTCGCCTTCGATAGCGTCGAAGAGATTCTCGCGGCGCTGGAGACGGAGGGGTCGGATTTCGCGCGCGAGACGCTCGAACTCCTGAAGACCCGGTCGGCGATTAGCCTCAAACTGACGCTGTCGCTTCTAAGGGCAGGGCGCTCCAGCGCAACCCTCAACCAATGCCTTGAACGGGAATATGCCGCGACCCTTGGCATGCTTTCCAATCCGGATTTCTACGAAGGGGTCAGGGCGGCGGTGATCGACAAGGACCGGCGCCCGAAATGGTCCGTAGGGCTTTCCGAAGTTACGCCCGATGTGCTCGCCCGGTTCGGAAGGAACGACGGCAAGCCGCTTTTTGCCGGGTAGGCGTAACGCCGCCGGCGCATCGGTTGTTTGCGACAGTATCAGTTGAGGAGGAGAGGCAAGATGACGAAGATCGCCTTTATCGGGCTTGGCAATATGGGCGGGCCGATGGCCGCCAATCTGGTGAAGGCGGGCCACGCGGTAACCGGCTTCGACCTTTCGGAAGCCTCGCGCAATGCCGCCGCCAGGACGGGCGTCTCCGTCGCCGGCTCGATCGCCCAGGCCGTGCGCGAGATGGAGTGCGTCATCACCATGCTGCCGGCGAGTACGCATGTTCTTTACGTATGGGACGAATTGCTCGGCTTCGTCGATCCCGGCACGCTTCTGATCGACAGCTCGACGATTGATGTCGAGAGTGCGCGCAAGGTGCACGGCCTTGCGGAAAAGGCCGGCTGCCCTTCGCTCGACGCGCCGGTGTCCGGCGGCACCGCCGGGGCGGCGGCCGCTACGTTGACCTTCATGGTCGGAGGGAGCGAGGGCGCCTTTTCGCGCGGCAAGCACCTGCTCGAAGCCATGGGCAAGAAGATCGTCCATTGCGGCGACGCCGGCGCCGGCCAGGCGGCGAAGATCTGCAACAATATGATCCTCGGGGTCTCCATGGCGGCGGTCTGCGAGGCCTTCGTGCTCGCCGAGCGGCTCGGCCTCTCGCACCAGGCGCTCTTCGACGTGGCCTCGACTTCGTCGGGGCAGTGCTGGTCGCTGACGTCCTATTGCCCGGTGCCCGGTCCGGTTCCGACCTCGCCTGCCAATGGTGGCTACAAACCGGGTTTCGCCGCGAGTCTCATGCTCAAGGACCTGAAACTCTCGCAGCAGGCTGCCAGCGCCAGCGGTGCGGCAACTCCGATGGGCGCGCAGGCGACGCAGCTCTACAGCCTCTTCGAGAAGCTCGGCCACGGGGGCGACGATTTCTCTGCGCTGATCCATCTTCTCAGGGGGAACGAGGAGACGAAGGCGGGTTAGGGGCTGCGGGTTATCCCCCTCTGGCCTGCCGGCATCTGCCAATCCTCACATCTGAACGGTCATCCCGCCGTCAACAGTGAGGGTGATTCCGTTGACGAAGCTCGCGGCCGGGGAAGCGAGGAAAACGGCGGCTGGGGCGATCTCTTCCGGCCGCCCCCATCGCTTCAGCGGAATGCGCATGTCGACGAAGGCCTTGAGCGCCGGATCGGCTGCGAGATGCGCATTCGTCTCGGTTGCGAACCAGCCGGGCGCGATTGCGTTGACTGTGAGATTGTCGGTGCCGAGCTCGACCGCCAGGGAACGCGTCAGCGCCGAGAGCCCGCCCTTCGCCGCCGTATAGGCGGGATCGCCCGCCCGCGCCGCGAAGGCGGCAATCGAGGTCACGAAGATCAGTCGCCCGGCGGACGAACGCCTGAGATAGGGCAGCGCAGACTTTGCCACGGCGTAAGCCGCCGTAAGGTCGGTGTTCAACAGGGCAGCGAATTCGTGCGGCTCCATGGCTTCCGTTCCGCGGCGGTCGCGTTCGCCGACCGCGTGTATCAGAATATCGAGCCCGCCTGTCTTCTCGACGGTGGCAGCAATGATTGCCCCGGCATCGCGGGTTATGTCGCCGGCCGCAATCCCGATCTCGATCCCATCGCCCTGAAGCCGTTCGCGCACCTCCTGAAGGTTCTGGCCGTTGCGGCCGTTGATCACCGCCCAGGCGCCGGCCCTCGCGAGCGCCTTGGCCATTTCCAGCCCGAGGCCGCGTCCGCCGCCGGTAACGAGTGCCGTCTTGCCGCTGAGGTCGAACATGGCCCTCCTCCGCCTGCCTTTAACTCTGAAAGCTTCGCAGCGTTGCCGCCGACCCGTTCCGGAGGAGCCCATCCAGCGCCTTGATCAGCGCCGCACGGAACGAAGTGCTCGCCGGAAGGTCCGTGCCGAAGACGTCCGTCATCGTCAGAAAGGCATCGACGATGCGATCCGGCTCGTCAATTCCCTGCGCCAGCCCGGCAATCCGGGCGGCATGCGGATCGCGCACGTCGATGGGACGGCCCCCCTCGTCCAGGCCGCGCGCATAGCGCATCCAGGCGGCAACCCCAAGCGCCAGCCGGTCATAGCCGGCCCCGGCCTGCAGCCGGTCGCGGATTGAGCCGAGAAGGCGCTGCGGCAGCTTCTGCGAGCCGTCCATGGCGATCTGCCAGGTGCGGTGGCGAAGCGCCGGATTGCGAAAGCGCTGAAGCAGTTCGGCCCGATAGGCCGGAAGGTCGAAGCCGGGCAGTTCCGGAAGGGTCGGGCTCACCTCGTCGCGCATCAGCCCTTCGATCAACGCTTCCATGCCCGCAAGCGCCATGGCGTCCGCCACCGTCTCGGCACCGGCAAGATAGCCGAGATAGGCAAGCGTGGAATGGCTTCCGTTCAGAAGCCGGAGTTTCATGAACTCGAAGGCGGAAACGTCCTGGACGAAGAGCGCTCCCGCCTTCTCCCAGGCCGGGCGGCCAAGCGGGAATTCCTCCTCGATCACCCATTGCCGGAAGGGTTCGGTCATGATCGGCCAGGCATCTTCGAGCCCCAGTGCTGCGGCGACCGCGCTCCGGTCGGCGTCGGTGGTGGCCGGAACGATGCGGTCCACCATCGTCGAAGGCGACGCGATGTTGCCAATAGCGGCGGCGAGGGCGGGATCGCGCAACGCCGCGAACTGCGTGACGATACGCTTCAGGACGTGACCGTTCCCCGGGAGATTATCGCAGGAGAGCAGCGCGAAGGGCGCGATACCGGCGCTGACGCGGCGCGACATCGCCTCCACGATGAAGCCGATCGCGGAACGCGGGCGAGCCGTGTCCGCGAGATCGTGGACGATATCCGGGTGGCTTTCGTCGAGCGTGCCGGTTGCCGGATTGTGGCAATAGCCCTTTTCCGTAATCGTCAGCGACACGATGCGCGTGGCCGGATCTGCCATGCGGCGGAGCACGGCTTCGGGATCCTCCGGTGCGCAAAGTAGTTCGACGACGCTGCCGACGACGCTGAGCTCCGTTCCGCCGCCGTCCTGGACCGCAAGAGTGTAGAGCCCGTCTTGCGGTTGAAGCGCGTCGCGGGTCTCCGGGCTGCGCAGCGAGACGCCGCAAATGCCCCAGGACGGGTCCTCGGAGAGCAGCGCATCGGTGTACACGGCCTGGTGGGCGCGATGAAAGGCGCCGATGCCGAGGTGGACGATGCCGACAGTAACTGCCCCGAGGTCGTAATCGGGCCTTTTTACGGTGCCCGGCAGGCGGTCGATCGTCTTACTCGAAAGCCGCATCAGAAGGCCCATCCTTTTCCGGGACCTGCTTGTCCGGTGCCTGCGACCGGCATCGCGTTCGCAGGCCGCAAGGTTGCGCCTTGCGCCGTGAATCGCGTGGCAATTACCGTCACGTACCTGGGGTGTCTGGCATCCACGCGGCTTCCTCCCTGCGTCGTTTGGCTGCAAAACTGGTATATCAGCCGCCGGAGGCGCGTCAACCGAGGTCGCTTTGCTGCCTATTCGGGCATAGGTCCGATCATCGGCACGGTAAGGCTGCAGACCGGCGTGCCGCTGCAGCGGTCACTCAAATGCCACAAAACTGGAGAGGCTCACGCAGGATCGAGCACGATCTTCGCCGCCCGCCCGCCGCGCAACTGCGCCGATCGTCTTCACCGCAGCTCAAGAGGCTGTGCATTCGGGACGGGCATCACCCTTCACGGACCTGCATGAGAAGGTTCGCCGCGACCAAAGCCGAAAAGCGAGGTTCACTGCGATGCATTCCATCCGAGACCGTCTTCCCGTCTCAATTATCATAGCGAATTACAACTATGCGCGGTTCCTGAGCCGTGCGATCGACAGCGCCCTCGGCCAGGACTACGCGCATGTCGAGGTTGTCGTCGTCGACGATGCGTCGACCGACGGGTCGTCCGAGGTGATCGAGTCCTACGGCGGGCGGATCAGGGCCTGCCTCCGGGAGGAAAATGGCGGCCACGCAGCAGCGTTCAACACCGGTTTCGCTGCAAGTCGTGGGGCGATCGTTCTCTTCCTCGACGCCGACGACTATCTTTACCCGGCTGCCGTTTCCGAATTGCTTGCCCAATGGGGTGACGACACGGCCCAGATGCAGTTCCGGCTGCATCTGGTGGACGAGGACCTGCGCGTCAAGGATATCTTCCCGCCCCCGGAGGTCCCGTTCGACTCCGGCGACGTAACGCCGCAACTGGCGCGCCGCGCACGATACCAGACGACGGTCACCAGCGGACTGGCTTTTGCACGCTCGGCTCTCGATGTCATCATGCCGGTTCCGGAAACCGAGTTCCGGCAGGGCGCCGACGGCTATCTGGTCACGCTCGCCCCGCTCTACGGAAAGGTAACGTCGCTCGAAGCCTGCCTCGGCGCCTACCGGATGCACGGCAGCAATCATTCCGTCTTCGCCGAAAAACTCGGGCAGAGGGCGCGCTGGAGGGTGGAGCATGATTTTCACCGGCTGCATGCTCTTAACGAACAGGCGGCCGATGTCGGACTGTCGGTTTCGCCGAATGCGAACCTGCGTGACCCGGTGCATCTGGAGGAGCGCCTCGCATCGCTCTGCACTGACAGCGGACGCCATCCGGTGGCCGCGGATTCGAGACTCGGCCTCGCCGCTCACGGTGCCGTCGCCAGCATGCAGATGAACGTCTCGCTGCGCCGTCGTGCCATGCTGGCAGCCTGGTTCGTCTCCGTCGGGTTGCTGCCGCAACGAATGGCGCAGGCGGTTCTTTCGTGGAAACTCGTCGCCTCCTCCCGGCCGGCATTGCTCACGCGATTGTCGAAAACAATTCGTCACGCGATGGGTTAGCTGAGTTTGCAGCCAGACGCGACCAAGGTTCACAAGGAGAAAGTTGAAAGGCCGCCTGTACCCGCCGCCAAACCCGACACATATTGCGCAGGTGAGGCCATCGCGCGTCTTGCCGGGCGAGCGGAGACTACCCTACGGCGCCGCGCCTCTTGTCAGACGCGCAAAGGTCGCAGCACTTTGATCTGCTGCATGTTTTTGCCCTTCAATCGAATAGGATTAAAGGAAACATGCAGTAGCAACCGGGAGAAAGAACATGCGCATGGAACCCGTCTTCCTGTTCGATCTGGACGGCACACTCGTCGACAGCGTCTATCAGCACGTGCTTGCCTGGAAGGAAGCCCTCGACGCAGAGGGGATCGACCTTTCGGTCTGGCGCATCCATCGCAAGATCGGCATGAGCGGCGGGCTCTTCACCGACCAGCTGCTGCGCGAAACGAGTATGGAAATCAGCGGTGACAGGGTTGCGCGATTGCGGCAACGCCACGCCGAGGCCTACAGGCGGCAGGCGGACAGCATAAGGCCATTGCCCGGCGCGCGCGAGCTTCTAACGTGGCTCACCGATGCGAGGATCTCCTATGCGATCGCAACGAGCGGGCGGATGGAGACTGCCGCCGTCAATCTCGCCGCGCTCGGCGTCGATCCGGCGGTCGTGCCGGTCGTGACGCGAGACCTCGTCAAATATGCCAAGCCCGATCCGGATCTCTTTCTCGCCGCCGCCGAACAGCTCGGAGCCCCGATAGAGACGGCGGTGGTGGTCGGCGACAGTATCTGGGACATGCTGGCGGCGGTGCGCTGCCGTGCTCTGGCCATCGGCCTGCTGAGCGGAGGCTACGGACACGAGGAGTTGCGACATGCGGGCGCCTACCGCATTTTCGAGGATCCAGCCGATATGCTGAACCATATCGATGAGGTCGGCGGGCGGCGGTGAGCGGGGATAACCGCCCGCTTCAGTGCTTCGTTTCGTCGCTCAGGGCCTCTTCGTGATACCAGCAGCCATCGACGGCGGCGCACGCATCCGACGGAGTGAGGTCCGGTTTGCGCTGGATTTCGGAACGCCGCTCCTCGGCCTTCCGCGACACTGCTGCCGGAAACTTCAGGATCGTCGCAGACTTGCCGTCAAGACTCGTGGCCATGCTCTGGTCTCCCGTGAGTTCTAAGGAGAAACATAGTGCAACCAAGTGGGATTTGCACATGATTTACGCGAATTGCCGAAAATTCGTTCAATTCCCTGCCGGAATCGCAAGCATTCTCCAGCGCTCGCGCTGACGCCTTGGTGGCGGGTGCGCTTTTTTAGGCAGCGGCACCTGTCCGACATTCTTTAGGCAGAGGTTTTCCTGCCGCGGAGCGCCGAAACGGACTTGCGGCCAAAACGGCTCTGGGCGCCGGTCCGGAGGCGGGGGGTCGCCGTATCGTTTTGAATTCGCCGCATGTTTTTCCACTCAGGCTGCCTCCGATCCGAGGAGGGTGCCGAGCCTTGGGCGGCAATGCCGACGAGTCTCTGAGGCTGCGTCCGCCGTACGCGCCGCACCGATTCGCTCCGAGGCGGTGACGCCGCCCGAAAAAGAATCCCCCAAGCCGCCCAACTGGCACGTTTGATGCTTCACGGGAATCGTTCCCTGGCGGTTGAGCGCATGTGGCGCTGAGGCCGCGTCAGGATTTGCTCAGACTGCAAGCACCACGTTAGAGAGATTCGATAATGACCAAATTTAAGCTCGAGTACATCTGGCTCGATGGTTACACGCCCGTAGCAAATCTTCGCGGGAAGACGCAGATCAAGGAATTCGATGCGTTTCCGACGCTCGAGCAGCTTCCGCTCTGGGGCTTCGACGGCAGCTCGACCATGCAGGCCGAGGGCCGCAGCTCCGATTGCGTGCTGAAGCCGGTTGCCGTTTATCCCGATCCGGTCCGCACGAATGGCGCATTGGTCATGTGCGAGGTCATGATGCCGGACGGTAAGACGCCGCACCCGTCCAATACCCGCGCGACGATCCTCGACGACGAAAGCGCCTGGTTCGGCTTCGAGCAGGAATATTTCTTTTACAAGAACGGTCGCCCGCTGGGCTTCCCGGAGCAGGGTTATCCGGCGCCGCAGGGTCCTTACTATACCGGCGTCGGCTATAAGAATGTCGGCGACATCGCACGCCAGATCGTCGAAGAGCACCTCGACATCTGCCTCGCCGCGGGCATCAATCACGAAGGCATCAACGCCGAAGTGGCCAAGGGTCAGTGGGAATTCCAGGTCTTCGGAAAGGGCTCCAAAAAGGCTGCCGACGAAGTCTGGCTGGCGCGCTACCTCCTTCTGCGCCTGACGGAGAAATACGGCATCGACGTCGAGTTCCACTGCAAGCCGCTCGGCGATACGGACTGGAACGGCTCCGGCATGCACGCCAACTTTTCGACCGCCTATATGCGCGAAGTCGGCGGCAAGGATTATTTCGAAGCGCTGATGGCAGCCTTCGAGAAGAACCTGCACGACCACATCAGCGTCTACGGCCCGGACAACCACATGCGCCTGACCGGCAAGCACGAGACTGCGCCTTGGGACAAGTTCAGCTACGGCGTGGCCGATCGCGGCGCCTCGATCCGCGTCCCGCACAGCTTCGTCAACAACGGCTACCGCGGCTATCTCGAAGACCGCCGCCCGAACTCCCAGGGCGACCCCTACCAGATCGCTTCGGTCATCCTGAAGACAGTTTCGAGCGTACCGACGCAGGTCGCCAAGGTCGCCTGATCTCTCCCGAGGCATTTCATGGCGCCGACGCCCCGTCGGCGCCATTTTTTTATAAGATCGGCCGCCTGAAGAGGCCGCCGTTATACCCTGCGGGGTGCACGATCGCGGGTACATCGCAGCTTGCCGGTACGACTTCGCCGAGCCACGCGACAGCATGCGTAAACTATCGGAAAATCCGGAGCTCGAGGGCGAATACAAGGGCTGGTCGGAGAGCCGGAACAGCTTCAACGGGGGCTGAACGATCCGAAATCCGAGGCGGTGCAGGAGAAGTGGCAGAAGTCGTACTTCCGCGGGGTGTGCCCGTCCGGCGCAGCGGGCCGGAGGACCACCGCAGCCTATTGCGGCTGAAGCCGTCGGCGGGTGTGATGGGTGCGCGGTTCCGACACGGCGCGCCGCCATCTTGTGTCGGCGCGGTCCCGTTCCATGTTGAGGCGCTGGCCCGCTTGAGGTCAGCTGCGGCGGTTGTCAGGGAAATTTGCCGGGTCGATCCCGAGGATACGGAGATCCTGCGCCTTGGGGCGACGGTGCCCTTCGACGGCGGCGGCCGCAGCGGTTGCGGCGCCGAGTACGGCGAAGGCGCGGCCGATGAAGCCCATGCGGTTCTTGCTGGTCATCTCTTTGCTCGCTTTCGTTTTCTGTTCGATGAGCAAAAGATGGGCCCGGCAGGGTCGTTTTGCAATGCACAAAACATCAGCCCAGCCATGCAACGAAAGCAGGCCCGACGGCGCTGCCGGCGGGCCTGAAGGAGTACGGGCGCAGGCTCAGTCTTCGCTGGCGGCGAGCTGCGCAAGAACTTCGCCGCGGCCGCGGGCCCTAAGGATCAGCGGCACGACAAGCGCGAGTGCGGCGATCACCAGGAGCACGGCCGCGATCGGCGAAGTGAAGAGCACGGTGATATCGCCCTGGCTGATCGAGAGCGCCCTGCGGAGCTGCTGCTCGGCGAGCGGCCCGAGGATCAGGCCGACGACGACCGGCGCGATCGGATAGCCGAAGACGCGCATGACGTAGCCGAGCAGGCCGAAGGCCAGCAGCATGCCGAGCTCGAACACCGACGGATTTGCGCCAATGGTGCCGAGCGTCGCGAAGAGCAGGATACCCGCATAGAGCCACGGTTTCGGGATCGTCAAAAGCCTGACCCAGAGCCCGATCAGCGGCAGGTTGAGCACGAGCAGCATGAAATTGGCGATAAGGAGGCTTGCGATCAGGCCCCAGACGAGCTGAGGGTTGGTTGCGAAGAGCAGCGGCCCCGGCTGAAGCCCGTATTGCTGGAAGCCGGCGAGCATGATCGCAGCCGTCGCAGTCGTCGGCAGACCGAGCGTCAGGAGCGGCACCAGAGTGCCCGCCGCAGAAGCGTTGTTGGCGGCTTCCGGGCCAGCCACGCCCTCGATGGCGCCGTTGCCGAATTCCTCCGGGTGCTTGGTCAGGCGCTTCTCCGCCGCATAGGAGAGGAAGGTGCCGATCTCGGCGCCGCCGGCCGGCATGGCGCCGATGGGAAAACCGATGAAGGTGCCGCGCAGCCACGGCTTCCAGGAGCGTGCCCAATCCGTGGCGCTCATCCAGACCGAGCCCTTCACTGCTTCCACCTTATCCGGACCGCGATCGCCCTGCGCGGCGATGAACAGCGTCTCGCCGATGGCGAACATGGCGACGGCGAGCGTCGTTACCTCGATGCCGTCGAGAAGGTCGGGGACGCCGAAGGAGAGGCGCGTCTGGCCGGTCAGTTGGTCGATGCCGATGCAGGCAAGCGCCAGGCCGATGAAGAGCGAGGTAAGCCCACGCAGCGTCGAATCGCCGAAGGCTGAGGAGACGGTGACGAAAGCGAGCACCATCAATGCGAAATATTCGCGCGGCCCGAAGACGAGCGCCAGCTTGACGATGTAGGGCGCTATGAACGCGAGGCCGAGCGTGGCGATGAGCCCGGCGACGAAGGAGCCGATGGCCGCCGTTGCAAGCGCTGGGCCGCCGCGCCCGGCGCGGGCCATTTTGTTGCCCTCGAGCGCCGTGACGATCGAGGCGCTTTCACCCGGCGTGTTGAGCAGGATCGACGTCGTCGAACCGCCATACATGCCCCCATAGTAGATGCCGGCGAACATGATGAGCGACCCGGCCGGATCGAGCCGATAAGTGACCGGCAAAAGCAGTGCGACGGTCAAGGCCGGGCCGATGCCGGGGAGCACGCCGACGGCGGTGCCGAGCGTTACGCCGATGAGCGCGTAGAGAAGGTTCATCGGCTGGGCAGCGACCAGCAGCCCCTGCAGCAGGAAATCGAAAGTACCCATGGTTGTCGGCCTCTTTAGAAGAACAGGCGTTCAAGCGGCCCTGCGGGCAGCGACAATTGCAGGAGCTTGGCGAAGATCGCCCAGACGACGAAGCTGAACGCGACGCCGACCGGTACCGTCAGCCATAGTTTGCGTTTGCCGAAGCCGCGTGCCGTGAGGGCGAAGAGAACGCCGGTTGCGATCGAAAAGCCGAGCGTGTTCAAGAGCAGCATCTGCGCCGCAAGCCCGGCGACGATCCAGACGACCGGCCCGAATTGCTGGTGGTCGCGTTCGGGAAAGTCACCGCGCCAGGCTTCGATCGCCGTCCAGACCGCAAGGGCGATGAGACCGCAGGCGATCGCATAGGGAACAGTCACGGGCCCGACTTGCGAGTAACCCGCAAGGCCGCTCAGACGCGATACGTCCCAAAAGATCACGCCCGCGATCACCGCGAGAACGGCAGCGATGATCAGCGCCGCCCAATCGGGGCGGCGCGTTTCGACGGTAGGGTTGTTCCCCTTGTTCATTTGACCAGTCCGATGTCCTTGAGGACGGTTTCGGTTGCGGAAATGTCCTTGCCGAGCTGCTCCTCGAAGGCCTCACCGGCGAGATAAGTGTCCTGCCAGCCCTTGCTCTTCAGAACTTCCTGCCAGCTTGCGGATTTGGCAAGTTTCTCGACATCGGCCGAGACCGCGGCCTTCTGTTCTTCCGTGAGGCCCGGGGCGGCGGCGACCATGCGCCAGTTTTCGACGACGACATCGAGGCCAGATTCCTTCAGGGTCGGCGCGTCGATGCCTTCGATGCGCTCAGCGCTCGATACGGCGAGCAGGCGGAGCGTCCCGGCCTTAACCTGCGACTCGAATTCGCCATAGCCGGAAATCCCGGCGGTCACCTGGCTGCCGAGGATCGCGGCGAGCGCTTCGCCGCCGCCGGAATAGGCGATGTAATTGATCTTGGTCGGATCGACGCCGGCGGCCTTGGCGATGAGACCGAC
Source organism: Sinorhizobium arboris LMG 14919 (assembly GCF_000427465.1). Lineage (NCBI taxonomy): Bacteria > Pseudomonadati > Pseudomonadota > Alphaproteobacteria > Hyphomicrobiales > Rhizobiaceae > Sinorhizobium > Sinorhizobium arboris. The sequence continues at coordinate 1,359,018 of NZ_ATYB01000008.1, forward strand.
CGCGATGTGGTCGGTGCCGCCGGCCGAGCCGCCTGCCCAGGAAACGGCGCCCGGGTCCTTCTTCAGCGCCTCGACGAGATCTTTCATCGTCTGGATCTCGGAGGCGGCGGGAACGACGATTGCCTCATATTCGCCCGTGAGTCGCGCGATCGGCGTCACGTCTTTGAGCGTCACCGGCGAATTGTTGGTGAGGATCGCGCCGACCATGACGTAGCCGCCGACGAGAAGCGCATTCGGGTTGCCCTTCTGCTGGCTCGCGAACTGCGCGAGGCCGATCGTGCCGCCGGCGCCCGGAACGTTCTGAACCTGCACGTTGCCGGAAATGCCTTCCTGCTGCATGACGGTCTGCATGGACCGGGCGGTCTGATCCCAACCGCCGCCGGGATTGGCCGGCGCAATGATCGTGTAGTCGGCGGCATAGGCCGGCAGAGCGAGTGCGCCGGCGAGAATGGATGCGAGAAAGAAGTGTTTCAAGGTCGGTCCTCCGTGAGGCGCGCTTTCGTCACGCGCACGCTGATTATCGTTCGCGAACGGGAGAAGCGGTTGGTCGACGTCAGCGGCGACCATAGACCGGACTGGTGATTCCTCCCGATACGCGCCGGCGCCCGCCTCCACGGTTCGCCGGTGACCCTAAGCAACATAGAAAGCTGACATTAACCTGACATCAAGTCCGCTTCGCGTAAATGACATGTTTGCCTGGCGATTTATTCACTGCAGGCGCAGCATCTCGTTCCAGCGGGCAATCAGCCGCGCCCGCTTGACCTGGTCGAGATAGACCATAAGTCCGGGACTGACCGGCACGGGTTTCAACTGACCTCCGAGCATTTCCCGCATGGTGTTCGCGGTATTCTCGCCGGCGACATCGGGACTGACGGCCGGGATCTGCAGCTCGCGCGCCATGATCGTCTGGCCTTCCTTCGACATGAAGAATTCGAGATAGCGCCGGCCGAGTTCAGGGTCGGCCGCGGCCTGCGGCACCAGCCCGATGCGCGACATCACGACCGTGTAGTCTTTCGGAAGAACGATGCCGACATCCGGATGGCGCGATGCCCAGTCGGCCGCATAGGAGCCGAGGATGTTGTAGCCGAGGACGAAGCGCCCGTCGGAGATCCTCTCGAGGATCGCCTGACTGGTCGAATAGAGTTTCACTCCGGCCGCCCCCATCGTCCGGATCACGGTCCAGATGTCGCCGAACTGTTCCTGATCTCGCGACATGAAAAGGAAGCCGACGCCGGAACGTTCGATGTCGTAGGTGCCGATGCGGCCGAAGACGGCGTTTCCCTTCCGCTTGAGGTAATCGACGAATTCGGCGCGCGTCGCCGGCGGCCGCTCGTCCCTGAAGCTCGGCTTGTGATAGACGAAGACGGCCGGTTCGAAGGTCAGCGCGTAGGCCGTATTGCGCCAGTTCGCCCAGGCCGGCCAGCGCCCGCTCATCGGCAGGTCGCTGCGTTGCGCATAACCGTCGTTGCTGAGCTTGACCTGCAAATCCATGGCCGAGGAAAAGGCGAAATCTGCGGTCTTCTCGCCGGCATCGGTCTCTTTGACGATTCTGTCGTAGATTTCGCCGGTCAGCATGTCTTCGTAGCGGACCGCGACGTCCGGATTGGCCTTCTGGAAGCCGCCGATCATCGGTCTCGCCAAGGGTTCGTCCAGCGAGGAATAGACGGTCAGGACCGGTGCGGCCGCCTCACCCGAGAGAGCCGGGAAGAGCGTCGCCGCGGCCTCCGCCAGCGCGGTCGACAGGATCAAAAAACCGAGAGAAATCAAGAACCGCATGAATCCACAATGCCTCAGAGCGTTGCCGTTCACAAGCAAGCTCGCGACCGGTAAGGTGGTTTCGGGGAGAGGCGATATTGCGTATCTTGCTGGTTGAGGACAATCGGGCCCTGGCGGAGGGTCTTTCGACGCTTCTGCGGGGAAGCGGCTATGCCGTCGACGTCGTGAGCGACGGTGCGTCCGCCGATGCGGTCGCGGCCGCCGAAAGCTTCGATCTCGTGATCCTCGATTTGAACCTGCCGGAAATGGATGGGCTCGACGTGCTGCGCGCCATGCGGGCAAGGCAGAACCGAGCGGCGGTTCTGATCCTGACGGCGCGCGGCACGCCGGAGGAGCGCGTCAGGGGCCTCGATCTCGGCGCCGACGATTACCTGATCAAGCCCTTCGACATCGGTGAGTTCGAGGCTCGCGTGCGGGTTCTGCTTCGCCGGCAGGCGGGCTTGCGCGCCTCCGTCGTCAGCTACGGCAATGTCTCGCTCGATCTCACGTCGCGGAGTTTCACCTCGGGCGGCATGCCGATCGAAATTCCGGCGCGCGAGCTCGGTCTTCTCGAGCTCCTGTTCATGCGCGCCGGAAAGGTCGTCGCCAAGGACGCGATCGTGCAGTCGCTGACGGGCCTGGACGACGATTTGAGCCCCAATGCGATCGAGCAATATGTGAGCCGGCTGCGCAAGCGCCTCGCGCCTTACGGCCTCACCGTTCGCACCGCCCGGGGCATCGGCTATTATCTCGACAAGACGGCCGGTCCCGAATGAAAGCCCCCGGAGTGACGAAGGCGGTCTATTCGTTGCGGCGCAGGCTGCTCGGCTGGCTCCTGATCTCGACCGCGGTGATCGGCGTCGTCGCGCTGATGGATACCTACCGCGAAGCGGTCAAGACGGCGGACGCTGTTTCCGACCGGGTGCTCGCCGGCTCGGCACTGGCGATCGCCGAGAGGGTGGTCGTCGCCGAAGACGGCTCGCTGCAGGTCGATATTCCCTATGTTGCGCTGGAGATGCTGACATCCGCGGCGCAGGACCGGGTCTTCTACCGGGTGGACGGGCCCCCCGGTCGGTTCATCACCGGTTACCAGGCCCTGCCGTCGCTTCCCGAAGGCACCGGCCAATCGGCGACCTTTGCCGACTCCGTCTTTCGCGGCGAGCCGATCCGTGTCGCGGCGCTCAGACGCTCCGCCTCCACCGGCGTCAATTCCGTTCCCTTCGTCGTCACCGTGGCCGAGACGACGATCGCCCGACGCCAGCTCGCACGGACCATCCTCATCCGCTCGGCCCTGCGTCTGGGGCTGATGATCGCCGGGGCGGCGGTGATCGTATGGGTCGCCGTCACTTTCTCGCTGAGGCCCCTCTACCGTCTTGGCGATGCGATCGCCGCGCGCAGTCCCGACGATCTGCACCCGATCGGCGAGCGGGTGCCGAACGAAGTCCAGGGGCTCGTCGAAACCGTCAACTCCTTCATGGTCCGCCTGCAATCGGCGCTCGATGCGCTTCGGCACTTCACCGGCAATGCCAGCCATCAGCTCAGGACACCGCTTGCGATCATCCGCACGCAGCTTGCTCTGGCGCAGCGGGCGACGACGATCGAGGAAACGCGGACGGCCGCGATGAAGGCGGATGAAGCCGTCGCCAATGCTGAGCGCATTCTCGCGCAGCTGCTGCTGATGGCGAAGATCGATGCCGCCGGGCGGGACGAGGCGCGGGGCTTGGTGCGCGTCGAGCTCGTCGGACTTGCTCGCGCCGTCACTGCGGACCATGTCCCGGCGGCAGGCGAGGCCGGTATCGACCTCGGTTTTGCCGGCGAAGGCGAACACTGGATACGCGCCGAACCTCTGCTGGTTGGCGAGCTCCTGAAGAACCTGATCGGCAATGCCCTGCTCTATGCGGGCCGCGGCGCGGAGGTCACCGTACGCGTAGAGAGCCGGGACCACTCGGTCCTCCTGGAAGTGGAGGATAATGGCCCGGGCATTCCGGCGCAGATGCGTGAGGCGGTGCTCAAGCGCTTCCGGCGCGGCGGCGAGGAAACGCCCGGCACGGGACTCGGCCTGCCGATCGTCGAGGAGATCGCAACGCTCTACGGCGGGACGATGCGGCTGGAGGAGGGCGAGGGCGGTCGGGGGTTAAAGGTGGTGGCGGTGTTTCCGGCGGGGTGAGCGGTGGCGCGGCATATGGGTCGGGCGGCGGGGAAGCCCCCCGCTGCCCGGCAGAGCAGCGGGGGGGGGGAGCCCCTTGCGCTGCACTCCAAATCAAACGGCCCGCCGCGAAAGGTCCGCGGCAGGCCTTGTCTTCGCTATCTCTGAGGCCCGATCAGAACGGCGAATCGGGGAAATAGAAGTCCTTGGCGTTTTCCTGGGTCACCAGCGTCGCGTCGATCGTGTAGGTGCCGCGAACCGGAACCTGCCCGTAGAAGTTGGCAGCGGTCATTTCGAGCGCCGTGCCGACCATTGCCGGCGGGTAGAGCACGTCGACCGGGATCATCTTGTCGCCGTCCATGACCTTCTTGATCATGTCCTTCGAACCGGCTCCGGCGACCACGTACTGGATGTCGGTGCGCTTGGCCTGGTCGATCGCCTGCAGCACGCCGACGGCCATGTCGTCGTCCTGGCACCATACGACGTCGATCTGCGGATACTTGGTCAGGTAGTCCTGCATGACCTTGAAGGCGTCGTCGCGGTTCCAGTTGCCGTATTGGCGATCGAGGATTTCGACCTTGGAGCCGGCGATGCCCTGGTCGAAGCCGTCCTGGCGCTGCTGGTCGATCGGGATCGGCAGGCCGCGAATGACGACCACCTTGGCTTCCGGGGTCGTGGCCTTGATGTATTCGCCGGCGACCTGCCCGAGCGCCGGGTTGTTGCCGGCGACATAGAGGTCACGCACGCTGTTGTCGTTGGTCGAGGGCGCGCGGTCCACCAGCGCCACGAAGGTGCCTTTGCCCTTGACTTCCTTGATCGCATTGACCAGCGGATCCGGGTCGGTCGGCAGGATCACGAGAGCGTCGATTCCCTGCGTCTCGAGGTCCTGCACCGCGTTGGCCTGGCTCGCCGGATCGGGCGAGGTTTTGACGATGACGTTGAGGCCCGGATGCCGCTCCATGAGCAGCTTTGCAACGCGCTCGGCGTGGAACACGACACCGGCGGTCCAGCCATGGTCGGCCGCGGGGATCGACACGCCGATCGTTACCTTCTTGTCTTGCGCATGGGCTGCACCCGTTAGTGCCATCAGCGCGACGGCGGCAATGCCCATTAATCCCTTTCGCATGCTTCTTCCTCCCAATGATTCAAGGTCTTGGCTGATGTGGCCGGATCGTTTTCGATCCGGCTTGGTCACGATTTGCGTACCAGCGAGCGCTGGACGAGCATCGCGATGATGATGATCGCACCCTGCATCGCGCCGATCAGGTATTCGCTGATGAAGTTCGACAGGAGCATGATGTTACCGACCAATTCGAGAATGAATGCACCACAGATCGTACCCCAGACACGGCCCGCGCCGCCCTTGAGCGCCGTTCCGCCGACGACCACCGCGGTAATGGCCTGCAGTTCCCACAGCATGCCCGTCGTCGCCGAGGTGGAGCCGAGGCGCGGCACGTAGAGCAGCACGGCGATGGCGACGCAGAGGCCCTGGATGACGAAGGCAATGGTGCGCACGCGGTTGACGGCGATGCCGGAATAACGGGCGACGTCGCTGTTGGAGCCGACGGCGACGACGTGCCTGCCGTAACGCGTGCGATAGAGGATGAAAGCGGCGACGGCGGTGACGGCGAGAATGACCGCGATCGGCACCGGCACGCCAAGAATGCTGCCGAAATAGGCCGGGCGATAGAGCTCCTGTATTCCCGGCTCCTGCAGAGTGATCGCGCCGCCTTGCGAAAGCCAGGTGGTAAGGCCGCGATAGATGCCCATCGTGCCGAGCGTGGCGATGAAGGGTTCGATCCTGCCGACCGTGGTGATCAGCCCGTTGGCGAGGCCGCAGGCGCTGCCTGCCGCGACTGCGAACACGACCGCGGCCGTAAGCATCAGTGCCGGATCGGCGATCACGCCGGAATTCATGAACAGGATCATCAGGCTCGCCACGAAGGCGACCATAGAACCGACGGAAAGATCGAGATCGCCCGCGGAAATGACGAAGGTGGCGCCCACCGCAATGATGGCAATGAACGCGCTGCGGGTCGCCACATTGGCGAGATTGTTGAGGCTGATGAAGTTGGGGTTGACCATGGCCCCGACGACCAGCAGCAATGCAAGCGCCGCAAACGGCGCAACGGCCCTCAGATCGACGTCCCGCCAGCTCCGGCGGTGCGTTGTGACTTCTATGCTTTCCTCGTTCACGCTCATGTCCAGATCAACCTCCCGCCCCGGAACCCCGGGGGAACCCTTTTTCTGTGCCTGCCCCTGCCGCGGTCGACACGGTCAGGCGGCAGCCATTTTCTTGAGCCCGGCTGCATAACGCATGATTTCCTGTTCGGAGATCTCATCTCCCTCGAGCATGCCGACGATCCGTCCCTCGCGCATGACCGCGACCCGGGTGCAAAGCCCGATGACCTCCGGCATCTCGGAAGAGACGACGATGATGGAGCGACCATCGCGCGCCAGCGCCGAGATGAAGTGATAGATTTGCTGCTTGGTGCCGACATCGATGCCGCGCGTCGGCTCGTCGATGATGATGATATCCGGTTCCGTTTCCATCACTTTGGCAAGCAGCAGCTTCTGCTGATTGCCGCCGGACATGCGCCTGGCGATCACGTTGCCGTCGCGCACGCGGATGTCGAAACGGCGGCGCGCCTTTTCGAGTGCGGCCGCCTCGCTCGCGGGGCTGAGATAACCGATGCGGTCATGCCGGTCGAGCGATTGCAGCGTCAGGTTCGACGTCATGCCGGAATTGAGCAGCAGGCCCTTCGACTTGCGGTCCTTGGTCATGTAGGCAAGACCGCGCCTGTTGGCCGCATGCACGTCCCCCGAAGGCAGGATTTCTCCTCGTATCGCCACCTCGCCCGAAAGGCGGGACCTGAGGCCGGCGACCGCCTCCATGAGTTCTGTCCGGCCCGAGCCGATCATGCCCGAAAAACCGAGGATTTCGCCTTTGCGCACCTCGAAACTGGCGTCCTTGACATAGCCGGTCGACACGGCGTCCACACGGAGCACCACTTCTTCGTCGACGTCGGGCTCCTTCTTGGTCGGATAGAGGCTCGACATTTCGCGCCCGACCATGAGTTGCGCGATCGACTCGCCGTCGAGCATCGATGTCGGGGCGGTCTTCACCCATTGGCCGTCACGCAGCACCGTCACGCGATCGGTCAGCTCTATGACCTCGTCGAGCTTGTGCGAAACGAAAACGAAGCTCGTGCCCTGGTCGCGCAGCTTGCGCACCTGACGGAAGAGGAAATTGGTTTCCTCGCGGGAGAGGACGGCTGTCGGTTCGTCCATGAACACGATCCGCGCCTCGCGGCTGATCGCCTTGGCGATCTCGACCATCTGCTTTTCGGCAATCGACAGGCTGCCGATCAGCGCGTTTGCGTCCACGTGACAGCCAAGAAGATCGAGAACCCGGCGCGTCTCCGCGCGCATATACCTGCGGTCGAGCACGCCGAAACGCGTCACCTCGCGGCCGAGAAACAGGCTTTCTGCGACCGTCAAATGTTCGGCCAGGTTGAATTCCTGGTGGATAATGACGATGCCCAGTGCTTCGGCCGCGCCGTTCGGAGGGAGTGTCACCGGCTTGCCGTCGAGCAGCACCTGGCCCGAAGAGGGCTGCTCGAAGCCCGAGAGGATCTTGACGAGCGTGGACTTGCCGGCGCCGTTCTCGCCCATCAGCGCATGGATTTCGCCGGCGCGTAGCTCGAAATTGACGCTGAACAGCACCTGCACGCCGCTGAACGACTTGCTGATGCGACGCGCCTCCAGCACAACGCGCCGGGCGTCGATCGTCTCCGGATTCATGAATTCCCCCTTGCGGCTCCCGTCCGCGTATGAGGGATGTAAACCGTTACACTCGCCATGTAAAGGTTTACATTTTGCTCAATACACAGAATTTTGCCCGACGGCCTTTGACGTTCCCCGCGGTGTGTGTAGTGTCCGGCCGTGGGCAGTGGCGTGCCTCCGTCAGGCGCGCGAGGGTCGCTGTAGCAGTTCGAATGGCTGCATGTTTATCCTTGAATCGGGATTTGAGGAGCAGGGAGACGCAGAGCGCAGTGTCGGAGTCCACGCCCGCAACCATCGAAGACGTCGCCAGGATCGCCGAAGTTTCGATCGCGACGGTGTCGCGGGCAATCCATACCCCGGAAAAGGTTGCGAAATCCACGCGACTGAAGGTCAACCAGGCGATCGCCATCACCGGTTATACGACCAATGCTATGGCCCGCAGCCTGCGCCTTGGGCGTTCGAACATGATCCTGGTCGTCGCGCCGGACATCGGCGATCCGAACTTTTCCAGCATCCTGGTAGGTCTCGAAAACGAGGCGCGCTCGCACGGCTACGGCGTGCTGATCGGCCACACGCAGAACGACGCTCAGCGTGCGGTCGAATATCTGAAATTTCTCAATTCCAACCAGGCGGCGGGGCTGATCCTCTTTACCGGCATTCTGCCCTTCGGCCATGAAACGATGACGGCGCGGTTGCCGCCGAGCGTCGGCATCTTCGAGCCCGTCTTCAACGGCGGGATACCCTATGTGGGCGTCGACGATGTCGAGGGTGCCCGCAAGGTGGTCGATCTGCTCATCGCCGAAGGCCATCGCAAGATCGCTTTCATCGGCGATTCGCGGACCCGGCTTGCCTATAAGCGGCGCCGGGCCGGCTATGATGCGGGTCTTGATGCGGCGGGTGTGCCGGCAGAACTTCGATTGGTCCAGGAGGGCGACGGCACGCTCGAGAGCGGCAGGGCTGCCGTCGAGCGGCTCTTCGTGCGCGACACCCTGCCGACGGCATTCATGTGCGTCAACGATCAGACGGCGCTCGGGGTGATGATCGGGCTCAAGGCGCGCGGCTATGACATACCGCGCGATTTTTCGGTCACCGGCTTCGACGACGTGCCGCAGGCGACGTTCATGTCGCCGGCTTTGACCACGATCCGTCAGCCGCGCACGCTGATAGGCAAACACGCCATGACGCTTCTGCTGGAGCTTCTCTCCGACAGACGCCCCGCCGAAACGGAGATTTTCCTCCGGCCCGATCTTGTGGTGCGCAATTCCGTATCGTCACCGTCTGCGCGGTGGATGGAACGATAGGTCCAACCTCTGGCGCCGCCGGGTGCCTGGAAATTCCTACCGCTCGCGGGAGCCGAAGAAAGCGGCCGTTTCGCGGGTCTGGACCCGGAGCATAGCGCTCCAGAGCTGAAACATGAAACGGGGTTGGGCGTGCTTCGCAAGCTGGCGCTGCGACGACATGGTAATTTTCCGTTCGTTTTGCATGTCGGTCATTTAGTCTATCGGCAACATACGAGCCAGGGCGCAGTCGAAGGGGCTGCGTTGCAAGACGAGCATATGTCATGCGCGAGAATATCGCTGTTGCTGGCTGTGACCGGGAAAGAAAAAGGCCGGAATGCATTTCTTCATCCCGGCCAGTCATTTTCTGGGAGGAGCAGTCTTTTACGTCTTTTTACGGCCTTTCTGGCGGTAGACGTCGACCACGACAGCGGCGACGATGATGATGCCCTTTACGATCTCCTGGTAGTAGGCGTCGACTCTCAGAAAGGTGAAGCCGGACGTCATGACGCCGAGGATCACCGTGCCGATTACCGTGCCGGTCACGCGGCCGACGCCGCCGGTCAGCGAGGTGCCGCCGATGACGGTCGCGGCGATCGCGTCGAGTTCGTACATGACGCCCATTCCGGCCTGTGCGGTCTGGGCGCGGGCCGCTGTTACCACGCCTGCGAGGCCCGCAAGCATGCCGGCGATCGCATAGACTTTCACCAGATGCGCCTCGACATTGATGCCGGAGACGCGCGCCGCCTGGACATTGGCGCCGATCGCATAGGTGAATTTGCCATAGCGGGTGTAGCGCAGCGCAATGTGGAATATCAGGGCCACGACGAGGAAGACGATCACCGGCCAGATGCCCGTGCCGATGAAGTTGAACTGCTCGGTGAGGCCCGAGACCGGCTGGCCTTTCGTGTACCACTTGGAGACGCCGCGGGCCGACACCATCATGCCGAGCGTCGCGATGAAGGGCGGAATCTTGGTCCGGGCGATCAGCTGCCCGTTGATAAAGCCGGCGAGGAGACCGATCCCGACGCCGAGGCCGATCGGTACGATGGCCGGAAGATCAGTCAGTGAGGGATAGAGCGCCCGCGGCCAGGTGGAGGCCTGCGCGACGCTCGCCGAGATCATCGCGGTCATGCCGACGACCGAGCCCGATGACAGATCGATGCCGCCCGTTATGATGACCTGCGTCACGCCGACGGCAATGATGCCGATCACCGATACCTGCAGGATCATGATCGTCAGGCGCTGCGAATTCATCAGGAAGCTCTGGCCGACGAAGAGCCAGCCGAGAACCTCGTAGACGAACGCGATACCGATCAGCACCAGAAAGATGTTGAGCTCGGCTGGCATGCGCCGTCTCGAGCGAGGCAGTGTCGAACTCGTGCCCTGTGCTGCGACATTGGTGTTCATTTTCTTTCCTCCCTGCGGTCGGCAGTGCGCCGAGATCGATTCCAATGGGGTCAGAGCGGGATTCGGGCGGAAAACCACACGGCTTTCCTCATCCCGCCCTATCGCGCCGCAAGCTCCATGACCTTGATTTGCGTAGCTTCCGCCCTGTCCAGGATGCCGGTGACACGGCCCTCGTGCATCACCATGATCCGGTCGCTCATGCCGAGCACTTCCGGCATTTCCGACGAGATCATGACGACCGCCACGCCGTTGCGGGCGAGCTCGGTCACTAGGCGGTGAATCTCCGCCTTGGCGCCGACATCGATGCCGCGTGTCGGCTCGTCCAGGATCAGGATACGCGGATTGGTGAGGAGCCAGCGGCCGATCAGCACCTTCTGCTGGTTGCCGCCGGACAGGTTCTCGATCCGCTCGTGCAGATTGGGCGTTTTGACCCGGAGCTTGCGGCTCATCTCCTCGCAGGCGGCAGCGACGTCCTTTTCGCTGACGAATCCGCCCTTGACGAACTTGTCCTGCAGCACCGCGATCTGCATGTTTTCGAGAATGTCGAGGATGAGCAGACAGCCGGTGTCCTTGCGATCTTCGGTGAGAAATGCCATCCGGTGGCGGATCGCCGTATTGGGGCTGTCGATAGCCACTTCCTTGCCGTTGATCGCGATCGTGCCCGAACTTGCCGGCGTGACGCCGAAGAGCGTTTCCGCGACGTTCGAGCGACCGGAGCCGACAAGGCCGGCAACGCCGAGGATCTCTCCCGCGCGCACGTCGAAGGAGACGTCGCTGAAGACGCCGTCGAGCGTCAGCTTCTTCACCGACAGCACCACATCGCCGATCGGCACTTCCTCCTTCGGGAACATCTGGGTGATTTCGCGTCCCACCATCATGCGGATGATGTCGTCGCGGGTGACCTCGTTCGAGGCGTGGGTGCCGATATATTTGCCGTCGCGGAACACCGAGAACTCGTCGGCGATCTCGAACAGCTCGTTCATCTTATGCGTGATGTAAACGATGCCGATACCCTGGGAGCGCAGGTCTCGGATGATCTCGAAAAGATGCGCGACCTCGCGCTCGGTGAGCGCCGAGGTCGGCTCGTCCATGATCAGCACGTCGGACTCGTAGGAGACCGCCTTGGCGATCTCGACCATCTGGCGGTTGGCGACCGAGAGGTGCCGGACCTCGATCTCCGGATCGAGATCGATCTTGAGCCGTTCGAAGAGCTTTGCCGTCATGCGGCGCATCTCGCCATGATCGACAAAGCCGAAGCGGTTCCTGGGCTCCCGCCGGATCCAGATGTTCTCGGCAACGGTCATGAAAGGCATCAGGTTCAATTCCTGATGGATCATGGCGATGCCGTTCTCGAGCGCGTCGAGCGGCGATTTCAGGCGAATGCCGGCGCCCCTGAGCTTCACCTCGCCCTTGTCGGGATGATAGATCCCGGCGAGAATCTTCATCAAGGTCGACTTGCCGGCGCCGTTCTCGCCCATCAGCGCATGCACTGTGCCGCGCTTCAACTTGAACTCCACGTCGTCGAGCGCGACGACACCCGGAAACTCCTTGCGAACGCCCTCTGCGGTCAGAAGGTATTCGGACTTGGGAACGGCGCCGCTGGCGCGCACGGCTGCCATTGTCGTGGGACTGAGTGTCATTCTCGTTGCCTCCCATGTTCCGGTTTCAGCCGGAATGTCCACGCGGTGGGCGGAACATGCCTTCCTTTCGGCCTGCCGGGCTCGGACGGATGGGACCGCGCGGCGCCCAAGGCGCGGCATGACGACCCCCTCGGCCCTAAACGGGGGTGCGGCGTTGCCGCGCCCCCGGCGGCGAAGATCAGTTCTTCGCCTGATATTGCTCCAGGTTCTCCTTCGTGACGAGCTCGAAAGGAATGTAGACCTTTTTCTCGACGGGCTCGCCCTTGGCGAGCTTCAGCGCCGCGTCGACCGAGCCCTTGCCCTGACCGGCAGCGTTCTGGAACACGGTCACGTCGAGGTCCCCGGCGGCCATGGCTGCGAGCGCGTCCTGCGTTGCGTCGATGCCGCCGATCACGACGGAGTCCATCGAACGGCCCGCCGCCTTGAGCGCCTGGATCGCGCCGATAGCCATTTCATCGTTGTTGGAGATGACGGCGTCGAATTCGAGGCCGGCGGAAAGCCAGTTCGTCATGAGATCCGATCCCTGGGTGCGTGACCAGTTCGCGGTCTGCTCCTCGACGATCTCGATGCCCTTGCATTCGTCGGTTGCGATCACGTCATGGATGTCCTTGGTGCGCATGCGGGCGGCCTGGTTCGAGAGCTCGCCCATCATGACGACGGCCTTGCCCTTGCCGCCCAGCATCTTGCAGATTTCCTTGGTCTGCAGCGTGCCGGATTCCTGCTCGTTCGATGCCACGAATGCCTGCTTCTCCGGAAGCGTGTCGACGTTCACCGGCTCGCGGTTCACATAGACCAGCGGAATGCCGGCGTCGGCAGCGATCTTCGACATGGCGGCGGTGGCGTCGGTGTCGACCGGGTTGACGATGATGGCGTCGACCCCGGCGGCGATGAAGTTCTGGATCTGGCTCTGCTGTTTGGCGACGTCGTTCTGCGCGTCTTCGACCTGCAGCTCGACACCCTCGAGCGTCTTGGCGTAATCCTGCATGCCGTTGCGCAGCACCGTCAGGAAGTTGTCGTCGAAGAGGGCCATCGACACGCCGATGGTCTCCGCATGCGCGGCCGTCGACATCAGGACGGCCATCGCAGTGCCCAGGAAAAATTTCTTCATTGTTCTTCTCCTCCACTTGGTGCCGGCCACACCTTCTTCAGCCGGAAACGCGATCTTCTTCCCGAGATCGCGTTCGGTCTTCGACCGGAAGCGGCACTCCCGCTGCACCTCCAGTCAAAACGGAATAAACAAACCAGAGTTTTGACATTACGGAATATGTATTCCATTTTATGCGGACGCCGTCAAGTGCGTCCTGGCGCGCCGGTCTGGATTCCTGCTCTTTCCACTGCCGGTGGCGATCAGCTCCGCGACCGGAGGTAGTCCATGCTCTCGCGCAGGGCGTCTGCCGGGTCGGCAAGTTCGTGCACGGAAGGGGCAAAGGGCTCGAATGAGAAGGGGCCAGCATAGCCTTGATCCCGCAGCCGGCGAATCTGGCCCTGATTGTCCAGCCTGTCGGCGGCCCCGACGAGAACGCGATGCGGATCGCGCATGTCTGAGACGGCCAGGTTTTCGTCGATGACGCCGGAAATATGCACGAGACCGGTGAGATCCGGAAAAAACTGGTCTTCGCCGGCAAGGTGATGGTGGAACGTGTCGTGCACCAGGCGGAAAGTCCGTTCGCCGGAGACTGCCCGGATCGCTTCGGCGGCTTCCGCCTTCGAGCGCAGCGAGCAGACCTCGAAGCCGAGCGGCTCCACAAGGCCGACTACGCCCGCCGCGTCGAGCATCGGCTTCAGCTCGCCGAGCGCCTGTCGAAGATTGGCTGGTCGCACGCCGTCCTCCTTGCCGCTGCCGTCATTGACGGGCACCAGCACGAGGGCCTTCGCGCCGCAATCGCGCGCATAAGAGATGAGTTCGCGCGCTTCGGCTGCCCGTTGCTCGTTCCATTCGTTGAAGCGCTGCAAGGCGTTGATCGAGATGATCGTCAGCCCGTGCTTCTCCGCAAGGGCTTTCACCTGCTGGGGGCTCGTCCCGTCGAGAATGGCGTTGCCGGCGAGGTCGTTGCGGATTTCGACCAGGGAGATGCCGAGCGATCTCGCAAGCGAGAAAAACGCATCGACCGGAAGGCGAGGCGCGGCCATATGGTTGAGGGCGAAGGGGAGGGCGGTCATGACGGATGTCTCCTCGGGAACAGTGCTGAGGTGCGGCGATGTCGGAACGTTTGTTCCATTTTCGGTCGCAGTTACATTCACCATTCCGCGAGACGCAGTCAAAGCCGCAGACCAGCGGCAATGTTGCATTCCTGCAAGATTGCATTTCACCGCTGATGGAATTCTGTCATGCCACCCGCCAGAAGGCGCTCGCCGTCGCCTTCACTCGAGACCGTTCGCTTCGGCGATGAAATCCGACAGCATCGGCACGTAGTCCTCGCCGCGACCCGCGCCGACCGCCTGTGCAAATGAGTTCCGGACGGCCGCCCCGACCGGATTGGCGACGCCGGCGGCAATGGCGTAGCCGGCAAGATAGCTCATATCCTTGAAGCCGTTGCGGATCGCGAATTTGTGGGCGTTCGGGTCGCGTTCCAGCACCCAGCGGAAAAAGGTCTGATAGAAAGGGCAATCCATCCGGCCGCCGCGAATGACGCTGTCGAATACCTCGGGCGTGAGCCCGGCCTTGCGCCCGAGCATCAGCGCTTCTGAATAGAGCGCCGCGTAACCCATGGACAGAAAGTTGTTGAGCAGCTTCATCGTGTGACCGGAGCCGGTCGGCCCCGTATGAACGATGCGACCGGCGAAGCATTCGAGTACCGGCCAGACTCGCTGCACGTCTGCCTCCGAGCCGCCGACCATGACGTCGAGCGTGCCCGCGGCGGCATCGGCCGGCGTACGGCTGAGCGGCGCATCGACAAGAGTAAGGCCGCTTTCCGCGAGATCGGCCGCAAGCTTCGTCGTGACGGAGGGATCGGATGTGGAACAATCGACGATGGTGACCGGCCTGCCCGCGCTCGCGATTCCCTCCGGGCCGCCGATGACCGAGAGGACTTCCGGCGAGCCGGTAACGCAAAGGACGATGACGTCGCATTGCTGCGCCATCTCGCGCGGCGTCTTCGCTTCGCGGGCGCCCGCGGCGACGAGCGTCTCGACAGGGGCCCGGTTGCGATGCGCCATCACGTGGAGCGGCCAGCCCTTTTTCAGAATATTCGCCGCCATGCCCTGGCCCATCAGCCCGAGCCCGATGAAGCCTATGTTCGA
The DNA here is from genome assembly GCF_000427465.1 of Sinorhizobium arboris LMG 14919. Taxonomy (NCBI): domain Bacteria; kingdom Pseudomonadati; phylum Pseudomonadota; class Alphaproteobacteria; order Hyphomicrobiales; family Rhizobiaceae; genus Sinorhizobium; species Sinorhizobium arboris. Next base: position 1,374,272 of record NZ_ATYB01000008.1, read on the forward strand.
TTTCGTCATCTAATCGCCTCCTCTACCTTCATGTTCCGGATGTTGAACGACTGGCATCGACGATCCTAGAGAATTCGAGCGGGATGCGGGTGGAAAACTGCGAGCGTCTTTTCCAGAATTCGTCTAGCGGGACTTCGCCATGCGCCCATAGCTTGTTCGTTTTCTGGGACACCGGTAGATCTCAGCTTTTCCCGACCTTGTCCGCCTCCCGCCTCAGCCTCTGCAGGTCGCTCGCTATGCCGAGTGCCGCTTCCGCTCGCTCCAGGGCTTCCTTCGAATGCCGCATGGCTGCATCGCGAAACCGGGCCTGGTTGAACTTCGCGAGTGTGCCGAACGCCTTCTGGAGCCGGACTCCGACTTCGACGATGCCAGCGCCATCCCGAGCGATCGGCGTGAAAAGATCGTCGAAAACTTCGTCGAGCTCGATTGCCGGCACATAGATGTTTGGATACAGCACCTCGTCCTGCAACGTCGTCTCCTCGGTCCAGACGGCAAGCACGCGCAGCGCTCGGCTGATGACGTCGATCGCGGTCCCGGGATCGTTGATGGCCGGCGACAGGGCGCGCGACGCTATTTCGGCCAGCACCGCCGCCCCGAACCTCGGATCCTGATCGAACGAACGCGTATCTCTCACCGAGAAGCATCTGGCAATCTCGGCAAGGGCATGCTCGTCCTGTGTGCCATCGACGGAAGCGACGGGCCGGTTTGGATCGACAAGCTGGCCAGGTATCAATCGGACGAAGATGCGGACCTTCGTATCGTTCGCGATCGCGGAAAGCCTGCTTACGTCGAGATGCTGGATGTAGCCAATCCTGTCGATAAAGACCGGATTGGCGGATACGGGGATGTGTGCGGCGTCGGCCAACGGGTTTCCGCCGAGGTAAGGTCGCAAGCGCCGCGATCGCATGGCCTCGATCGTGACCGCCTCGACCTGTTCCGTCGTCTCGGTAACGCGTCCGAGCCGCGAGAGATGATCGATCCAGCGCAGCAGCGTCACAATGATCAGGACGATGACGCCGATCGTCACCACGAACAGGACAAGGCGGCCCTGGTCGCCGTAGGCGCCGGTGCTGAGAGCGATGATGCCGACGAGGCTGAACAGAAACGACCCAATGAAGGTCGCGAGCACGTTCTGCGTCGTGCTGTCTTCCATGAGAAGCTTCGTTGCCCGTGGCGTGACGCTGCTTGTCGCCGCCGAGTAGGCCGATACCATCGTGCTTAGCGAAAACGTCGAGACCGTCAGCATGCTGGAAGCGATGATCCCCAGCACGTTGTCGACTGCGTCCGCTCCTATTCGGTTCGGAAGACCTCGCGGAATGAAAGGGCCGAGGAAAATCGCAACAAGCGCAGTTATAATCGCCAGTATGGAGAATAGCGTGGACCGGAACCAGATTCGGCGTGTAAGCTGCGAAAATAACCAAGTCCAACGTGATGTCATCGACTATCCCATTTACGGTCATGCATGGTCGAACCAATACTGCATTTGCCCTCTGATCTGATCTGGTGAAACGACACAGTTATGCAGTAGGTCAGAAAGCTCAAGCGATCTTTTGCGCGTCCGATAAGGTGCGCGGATCCGTGGTTTAAGGACAGAAGCGGGTCTCCGTGTCAACTTGAACGGAACCGAAGAACGGCTTCACCGGACCGGCGAAGCTGCGTCAGAACTTGCGGCTCACGAAGGGCGAGCCGGCCAGCCCGAACCGCCAGGGCTGTTCTACGGCCTTGGTAATGCCGACGCGGATTCCGGTGGCGACCGGCGGTCTCGTAGAGGTCAGGGTGAGGCGGAATGGATCCTTTCCGAGCGGCAATCCGTCCAGTTCCCGGTTGATCGCCAGCGCCTGGCCGACGCGCCCCGGTCCGGAACACAACAGCCTTTCTTCGCGGACGCCCCTTCTCGCCCGCATCGTCCCGACGCCCCATTTCGGTTCGATTGCGCGGATCAGCACGGCGCTGCCGGGCAGGCAGACGAAATTAAGGCACCAGTGCAGGCCGTAGGAAAGATAGATATAGGCATGCGCCGGTGGACCAAACATCGCCCGATTGCGCACCGTGGTGCCGGAGAAACTATGCGACGCCGCATCGTCGGGGAGATAAGCCTCCGTTTCGACGATAGTGCCGCCGACGCCGGAGACCGTGAAATCCGCACCAATCAGTTCCGCCGCCACCTCAACGGCGCTGCGCGCGAAAAAATCGACATCTGAGGTCAAACGATACACCGGTTCGATGGAGCCATTCCCGTATCCTATGCGAGAGGTCCGGCGAGCGCCACGGCATGAGCGCGGAAAGGAATCGTCTTTTTTAAACTGCCCCTAGGGAAAACGGGTTGAATTGGAAGGCCGGGCGCACGATTCTCCATAAAGGAATCGAACGCGCTACCGCGACACGGCGTGCCTCACTCGGCATTCGGCGCTGGAGGAGAGCGAACCCATGAACCATTACCATGTTTTCGAAACCGCGAGCGGCTACTGCGGCATCGCATGGAGCGATGCCGGCATCACCCGATTCCAATTGCCGACGCGAAGCGCAGACTCCACCGAACGGCTGCTCCTGCGGCGGCTGCCGAACGGCGCTCCGTCCCTTCCGCCGCCGCGGATTGCAGAAGCGATCGCCGCGGTGAAATCCTATTTCGAGGGCAGGGAAACGGATTTCTCCCGTTTCGATCTCGATCTGCGAGGACAGGACGCCTTCTTCGAGAGGGTCTACCGGGCCGCGCGAAAGATCCCGTGGGGCGGGACGACCACCTACGGCGCGCTTGCGAAGGAGCTCGGCGCGGGCCCGGAGGCGGCCCGGGATGTCGGCCAGGCGATGGCCAAGAATCCCGTAGCGCTGATCATCCCCTGTCATCGGGTGCTCGCAGCCGGCGGCAAGATCGGCGGCTTCTCGGCGCCGGGCGGCTCGTCCGCGAAGCTGAGAATGCTCGAAATAGAAGGCGTCAAAATCGCTCCGCCGGAGCCTGCGCAGCAATCACTGGGGTTTTGAAATGGCCATCACGAAGCCGAGCGAGGCGGACCTCGCAATTCAGTCTCCAACAGAGCCGCGCTCGCTTCTGCCCAGCGAAAGCGAGGGGTCCTGGCCGGCGCGGCGGCGCCGGATCATCGACTGGCTCGTCATCGAGACGCGCGGTGAGCGCTTCATCGACAACATCTTCGTGGAGATGTGCCGAAAACTGGCGGAGGCGGGCGTGCCCGTCGCCCGTGCGACCCTGCATTTCAGGATTCACCACCCGCAATGGGTGGGTGCACGGATTCTGTGGCGAAAGGGCCTGGCGGAGGCAGAGCTCGATACCTATGCCTATGGCGTCGAAGACACCAGCCAATACCTGAACAGCCCCTTGCGCGAATTCAATGACGGGGCGGAGGAGGTGCGCGGGCGCCTTGACGACCCGACGGCCGGCGGTCCGGATTACCCGCTCTATGCCGAGCTGCGCGGGGAGGGACTGACCGATTATATCATCTGGCCGCTATACCATACGCTCGGCAAGCGCCACGCGATCACCTTTGCGAGCGACCGGCCGGGCGGGTTCAGCTCCGAAGATCTCGCTTTCCTGAAGGATATTCTGCCGGCCCTGGCGCTTGTCAGCGAAATCCGGCTGAAGAACCGCTTAGCCCGCACTCTGCTCGAGACCTATGTCGGCCCGCATGCGAGCGAGCAGATTCTTGCCGGAGCGACCACGCGCGGCAGCGGCGTGACCGTGGGCGCCGCGATCCTGATCTGCGACCTGCGCGACTTCACGAAACTGTCTGACCTCTGGCCCAGGGACGACGTCATCGAACTCCTGAACGGCTACTTCGACGCCATGTCCGAGCCGATCGAGCGGCATGGCGGGGAGATCCTGAAATTCATGGGTGATGGATTGCTGGCGATCTTCCCGCTCAGCAACCCCTGTGCCTGCAGTCAGCTTCTCGGAGCCATCGACGAGGCACAGGCCGCTCTTGCCGCCCTCAACGAGGAGAACCTGCGAAAGGGCCATGATCCGCTGGGATACGGCATCGGCGTGCATGTCGGCGATGTGATGTATGGCAATATCGGTTCGCGCAGGCGTCTCGATTTCACGGTGATCGGACCAGCCGTCAATATCGCTTCGCGCCTCGAAACGCTTACAAAGGAGTTGAAGCGTCCGGTTCTGCTCTCAAGAGCCTTCGTCGAAAAGGCAGGCTGTGCAGGGCAGCTGGAAAATCTGGGTTCCTATGCATTGCGGGGCCTTGACGAGCCGGTCGACGTCTTTGCCTTCTCGGGCAAGCGGTAGCCCCTCATCCGGCCTGCCGGTCACCTTCTCCCCGCAGGCGGGGCGAAGGAAACTCGCGGCAACCGCCCCCGCGTCCCCAGAGGGTTAGGGTTGAACCCCGACGGGAGGGGCATGCGCCATTACTTCATCGTATAGACGTCGATGGTGAAGTACTTGTCGTTGATCTTCTTGTAAGTCCCGTCAGAGCGAATCTCATCGAGTGCCTTGTTCAGCCTCTCGCGCATTTCGTTGTCTTCCTGGCGGACGGCAATGCCGACGCCGTCGCCCACGAACTTCCTGTCGGTGATCGGCTCGCCGATCAACTCGCAGCAATCCTTGCCGTCGTCATTCTTGGTGACCCAATCGAGCATCGGCAGCATGTCGCCCACCTGCAGGTCGAGCCGACCGTTGACCATGTCGAGATTGGCTTCGTCCTGTGTAGGATAGAGCTTGATCTCGGCATCCGGGTAGACGGCGGCGATATAGTCGGCCTGGGTCGTGCCGGATTGGGCGCCGATCACCTTGCCCTTGAGTGCCTCATTGCTGAAATCGGTGATCCCGGCTTCTTTCGGTGCCACATGCGTCATCGCGGCGAGATAGTAGGGATTGCTGAAGGCCACCTGCTTCTTGCGCTCCTCGGTGATGAACATCGAGGCGATGATCATATCGTACTTTTTGGCAAGCAGGCCGGGGATGATGCCGTCCCAGTCCTGGGCGACGACTTCGCATTCGACCCCCATGCGCTCGCAGAGCGCGAGACCGATTTCCACGTCGAAGCCACCGATCTTGCCGGTGGAATCGACGAAGTTGAAGGGCGGATAGGCTCCCTCGGTGCCGATCTTCAGCTTCTCGGCAGCAGCCACGGGAGTCGACAGTGCAGTGCCGGCGAGTGCCAGCGCCAGGATGATGTTTCTCATATTGGTTCCCCTTGCGTTTGCGCCGTTCTCCGGCGCTTCAAGGGAACTCTATGGGCAGATTTCGCATAAACGAAATCGATAGGCGCGATAACCGTTATTTCCTGCGTTGATCCTCAGCCTTTCAGGCGACCCTGCCTCTTCAACTGCTGTTCACGGAAGAAGATGAAGAGGCCGGACGCGACGATCAGCCCGGCGCCGATCACCATCGACAGCCGCGGCGTGTCGCCGAAGATCAGCCAGCCGAAGAAGATTGCCCAGAAGAGCAGCGTGTATTGCAGCGGAGCCACGGTCGCGGCGTCGGCAAGCTTCAGCGCCCGGTTGACGAGTACGTGGGCGACCATCGCGACCACGCCGAGCAGGCAGATGAGCGCCGTGTCGAGGGGTTTAAGGGGCGTCCAGTCGAAGGGCGCCCAGACGAGCCCTGCGACCGCGGCCCCGGCGACCTGCCAGAAGGCGAGCGTCGTATCGGGAGTGCCGCGCAGAGACCGCCCGGAAATCATCATGAAGGCGAAGGTCATGCTGCCGAGAACCGAGATGACGGCGGGGAGCGTGAAAGCCTGTGACGACGGTTCGAGCGCGACGATGACGCCGACGAAACCGACGGCGATTGCCGTCCAGCGACGCCAGCCGACAGGTTCCTTCAGCACCAGCGGCGAAACGGCCGCGACATAGATCGGTGCGGCCAGCCAATAGGTCATGACATCCGCAAGCGGCAGATAGATCACGGCGAAATAGAACGCGACCACTTCGGCGGTCGAGGCGACGACGCGGGCAAGCTGAAGACCGGGTCGCTCGAGTGCGAAGAGTTTCTTCGGGCCGCTCATCCACAGAAAGGGCGCGAGCAGAAGGGCAGCGGCGACGCTGCGGATCAGCACCACCTGGCCGACCGAATAGGTCGCGACCAGCCACTTTCCCATGACGTCATTCACGGAAAACATGAGCATGCCCAGGAGCATGACGACCACGCCGGCGCGGGCAGTTGCGTTTTCATGCGAAAGATTGCCGGGGACGCTGTCGACGGCCATGGATGCGAATTCCTTCAGAGCGGGACCGCGTTTCCGCGGAACATGTCCGGCCACGAGGCTCGGGCTTCAGCGAATCCGGCCGGTGACCTGCTCAGCCATTCGCATATTCGAGCGGCGCAATCCATGCCGCACTGCTTATCAATTCATCACCTTTGCGAATGATAGGGTTCAGCGAAACCGCGCTGCGTCAGGCGCTGCCGACGAGGCGCATGTCGGGGTTGAGGAGTTCGCTGTAAAGCTCTGCATAGCGGGCCGCACTGCGGTGCCAGGAGCAGTCGGTTTTCATGCCCTGCCGGCGAAGGCTCTCCCAGACGCGTCGCAGCCGGTAGAGCCTGAAGGCCCGGCGCAGTGCGAGGCGCAATCCATGCTGGTCGATAGGCGAAAACTGTATGCCGGTCGCGACATGGGCGTGGAGCGCGGCGTCGTTGGCATCGATGATGGTTTCCGATAGGCCGCCGGTGCGGGCGACGACCGGTACGCAGCCATAGCGCAGGGCATAAAGCTGAGTGAGCCCGCAGGGCTCGAATCGGGACGGAACGAGCATGGCATCCGCGCCGGCATGAATCTTGTGGGCGAGGTGCTCGTCATAGCCGATGCTCACGCCGACGTTCTGGGGGAACCGTCGCGCAAGATTCATGAATGCGGCCTCGAGCTCCTCGTCGCCTTGTCCATGAATGATCAGGGTGCCGCCATTGTTGACGATCTCGTCGGCGGTCGCCGCGAGGAGGTCCATGCCCTTCTGCCATGTCAGCCGGTTGATGCTGGCGAAGATCGGGCCGCATGTGTTCGGCAGACCAAAGTGCTGGAGCAGCACCTGCCGGTTGGGCATGCGGCGCAGCGGCACACGCGCCGAATAGTGATGTTCGATGCAGGGATCCGAGGATGGGTCCCATACTTCCAGGTCTATGCCGTTTACGATGCCCACGACGTCTGCGTGCCGCTCGTTCATCACGCCCTCGAGCCCCATGCCGAACGCCGGAGACATGATTTCCCGGGCATAGGTGGGGCTAACGACAGTGATGGCATCGGCCGCCTGCAGGCCGCCCTTGAGGAATCCGATGTCGCCGTAATATTCGACGCCGTCGATCGAATAGGCTTCCGGCGGAAGGCCGAGTTCGGGAAAGTAGTGGGCCGGAAATTGCCCCTGGAACGCCAGGTTGTGCACGGTCAGAACGCGAGGGATGGTGTCGTCGCCGGCACATTTCAGATAAAGGAGACTCATCGCGGCGTGCCAGTCATGCGCATGGATTATGTCCGGCCGCCAGTTCGGTACGAGCCCGCTGGCGATTTGTGACGCCACCCGCGAGAAGGCGGCGAAGCGCTTCCAGTTGTCGGCATATTCCCGGCCGTGCCTGTCCGTGTAGAGGGCTCCTTGCCTGTTGTAGAATCCCGGCGCATCGAGCACGAAGAGATCCAGCCCATGAGCCCGCCCCGCGACGAGGGTGGCGCGCTCGCCGAACAGATCATCAAATTCAGCGATCGCTGACGCTTCGTTGAGCGCACGCACGACGCCGGGATAGCCCGGAACGAAGCTGCGCGTATGGATCCCGTGGGCTCTGAGCGCCTTGGGTAGGGATCCGGCTACGTCTGCAAGACCGCCGGTCTTGACGAGCGGAAAAATTTCGGCCGTGACGGACAGTAGTTGCATCGATCATGTTCCGGGAAATGCGTTGACTGCGACCGGCCTATTCGCCGCCGATGTGCTTTCATCAACACAATCATGAGCCTCAAAGTTCCGGCCGTCTCGCGAAATTTTGTCTGCGCATGACGCGCGGTTTTGCGCGGCCGGGATTCGCCGCAATTGCCGCCGTTTCGCCGCCGAAGACCCTGTGCCGCTTGAACGGCATCCACCCCATGCCGCCGGCCGGAACATTCCCGATCCCCCGGAGTTTTTCCGCGCCGAGCCGGTCTCGATCTCGCTGCTCCGCGGTTGTTCCCGTGCTGGTTTCTCTTATCTGCCTCGCTTCGGCGAGGCTTTTTTCGCCGGCATCCGCGGGTGACCGACCTGCGGAACACAAGCGGCGGCCCTTGGTTCTGCTATTTGCGCGAGGAGGCGCCGATGGACAATACCCCGCGCTCTCGTTCGTAGCAGCCGCGCCGCGCACCTCGCCGGACGTCAATCGCTGCGGCACTTGCCTTTAAATGGAAGGAGGCACCTGATGACCTTCAGTCTGATCAGTCCCGTATTCGCCGACGGTCAGCCGATACCGGAGAAATACACCCGCTTCGGCGAGAACCTGTTCCCGCCACTGAAATGGACGGGGACGCCCGAGGGAACGCAAAGCTTCGCGCTGATCGTCGAGGATCCCGATGCGGTGAGCGGTCTGTTCCGCCATTGCGCGATCATCAACATTCCCGGAAACTGGACCGAGCTTCCGCAGGCCGTCGACACCGGCCCCGAACGTGGGATCAAATTCATCAAGAACGATTTCGGCAATGCTCGTTATGACGGGCCGCAGCCACCCTCCGGAACGGGCGTGCACCGCTACCGGTTCAGGCTTGCCGCCCTCAATGTCGGCAACCTTTCGATCCCGGACGATGTGGGTGCGGCGGAAGCCTGGGAGAGGGCGTGCAAGCATCTCATCCGCGAGGCGGAGATCGTCGGCACATACGAAGGCTAGAGCACGGCGAGGAAAAGGCGCGGCGGTTTTGCGTCCGTAACCCGGTCACTCGGGCAGCCCGGCGAGCCGCAGTCCGTGCGCGAAGCGCGCGAGATCCTCCGGGCGCTGGATCGGCAGCCAGTTCCTGAGATTGGAAACGCGCAGCGACGGGTCGAGCGCCCGCAGGCGCTGCATGGCCTTGTGCGCTTCCTCCCCCCGTCCGGAAAGTGCATGGCTCGCCGCGACCAGGGCGACCGCGACCAGCAGGCTAGGCAGATTTCCCAGCGCCCTTTCCGCCCAGACCAGAGCGGAATCGAAGCGGCCGGCGAAGAAATGCGCGAGCGCCGTTCCAGCTTGCATCCTGAACATTTCCTGATCCAGCGGGCTCAGCCGGGCGGCATGCTCGATATGTTCGATCGCACTCTCCGGTTCACCGCGGAAAACGCGCAGGAAGCCGCCGAGGAACCAGGCGGGGGCGAAGTTGGGGTTGAGCAGCCGTGCCCTGTCGATAAGCGCGATGCCGCCGTCCAGGTCGCCGACGAGATGTCCGAGTGCGTGCCCGCTTCTTGTCAGCGCCACCGCATCGTCCCGGCCGAGCTCCACCGCCAGCCGCGCCAGGCGCGCACCCTCGGCTATCTCCCCGGTCCGATCGATCATCCAGCCGTTCAACTTGCGCCAGAAATAGCACCAGGCGGCCCCGGCATAGGCAGATGCAAATTCCGGATCGAGCTCGATCGCCCTGTAGAACAAGGGCAGCGCCGCCTCGATCGCCTCGTGGGTTCCGCTGTGGAGTTTCGCCATTCCCCGCAGATAGTAATCGTGGGCGTCGAGGCTTTCCGTCGGTTTGCGCTTGGCGCGTTCCATTTCCGCCCGCTCGACCTGCGGTGCGATAGCGCCGACGACGCTTTCGGCCATGCGGTCCTGCAGCTCGAAAATGTCGTCCAGCGTGCCCTCGAAACGCTCCGCCCAGAGATGCGTCCCGGTGGTTGCGTCGATGAGCTGCCCGGTGATGCGCACCCGGTTTCCGGATTTGCGCACGCTGCCTTCCAAAACATAGCGAACGCCAAGTTCCCGGCCGACGTCCTTTACCTCCACCTTACGACCCTTGTAGGAGAAGCTCGAATTGCGCGCGATGACGAACAGCCAGCGGATGCGCGAGAGGGCCGTGATGATGTCCTCCACGATACCGTCGGCAAAATATTCCTGTGCCGGATCGCCGCTGAGATTTTGAAAAGGCAGGACGGTGATCGAGGGTTTGTCCGGCAGGATGAGCGCGAAGGGCGTTTCTCCCGATCCGCCGGCGGCGTGTGACGCGACGCCTGGCCCGAGGGGCTGTCGGACTTCTGCGATCCCGCTGACCCTGATGTCGCCGACGAAGCGGAACCCCTTGCGGGCGACCGTCCGGATAAGGCGCTGCTCCCCGCCGGTGTCGCCGATGGCCTTGCGGACCGCATTGATGTGGCTGGTGATCGTCGATTCCGAGACGATCCGGCCGCCCCAGACCGCTCGGAGGAGCTCGTCCTTGCTGACGACGCGGTCGCGGGTGCCGACCAGATGCAGCAACAGGTCGAAGACCTGCGGTCCGACGGAAACGACCTGCCCGCGCAGAGTGAGTTCCCGGCGCTCCTGGTCGAGTACATAGTCTCCAAACATGAACTGCACTTCGGCTTCCCCCGGCCGAAAGCCCTCGTCCCTGTCCGGGGCAACCGGCGAAAATATCTGACATTCATACCACAGCCCCTCGTAGTTGGCTGTACCGGCCGCGGCAATCGAACAACTTTCCTTTGGACGAAAAAGCAAGCTTCCGTGAAGGTCAATTCAAGCCCGCCACAGGGACTTTTCCGGCGCGGAGAGGCACTCTTCCTCCATATCGACGGCAATGGTTGCGGTCGACAGACGAGGAGAGAAAGCATGAAGATCGTCGTCATCGGAGGCACTGGCCTCATCGGATCGAAGCTTGTGGCAAATCTTCGCGAGCGCGGCCATGACGTGCTCGCTGCCGCTCCCAATACGGGCGTGAACACCATCACCCGCGAGGGCCTCGCGGGGGCGCTGGACGGTGCGGATGTCGTCGTCGACGTGGCGAACGCGCCTGTCTGGGAAGACAGGGCAGTCCTCGAATTCTTCGAGACGTCGGGCCGCAACCTGCTGGCTGCAGAAGCCGCCGCCGGGGTGCGCCACCACGTCGCTCTGTCGATCGTCGGCAGCGAGCGGCTTCCCGACAATGGCTATTTCCGTGCGAAGGTCGCACAGGAAGACCTCATCAAGGCATCCCGCATTCCCTACACCATCCTGCGTGCCACGCAGTTCTTCGAGTTCGTCGGCGGCATCGCCCAGGCCGGGCTGGTGGGCGAGGAGATCCGCCTCTCGCCGGCGTTGTTCCAGCCGATCGCTTCCGACGACGTTGCGGCGGCGCTTGCAGAAGTCGCGGTTGCGCCGCCGGTCAACGGCACGCTCGAGGTCGCAGGCCCCGAGGCCATGCCTCTCGATGAAGTGGTCAGGCGGTTCCTGATGGCAACTGCGGACACGCGCAAGGTCGTGCCCGACGTCCATGCGCGCTACTTCGGCGCGGTTCTCGACGACCGATCGCTGACCCCCGGCGAGAACCCGCGCCTGGGTAAGATCCGCTTCGACGACTGGCTCGGCCGGCAGGCCGCGGGCTGAGCATCCCCCGAACAATCGAAAAAGCCGACCCGGCACCGGGGCGCCCACACCCCGGCACTCTCAAAGGAGAACTGAAATGCTCACGAGATTCCTCTCGGCCGTTGCCCTTGCAGCGCTCTCGTTCACCGCAGCCTCGGCCGGCGACCGGCCCGCCGGCAAGGTGACCGTTGTCTTCGATCACGCCCTTCCCAACGTGCCCGGCAAGAGCATGAGGGGCGTGCTTGTCGAATACGGACCGGGCGGCGGATCGCCCGCCCACACCCACCCCAAATCGGCCTTCATCTATGCGACGGTGCTCGAGGGCGCGATCCGCAGCAGCGTCAACGGCTCGCCGGAGAAGGTCTATCAAGTCGGCGAAAACTTCTACGAAGATCCGGGCTCCCGACATGAAGTAAGCGCGAATGCCAGCGACACGGAACCTGCACGGCTGCTGGCGGTCTTCGTCCTCGACACCGAAGAAACGGAACTGACGACACCCATCAGGGAGTGAACGGGTAGATGCTCAACAACGCGGCAGCCCTGGCGCAGACCCGTGCGGCAGGGCTGCGGCCAACCGACACCCAACAGGAATTGCGAAGATGGAAACGCTTGAGGACAAGGTCGCCATCGCCACCGGGGCAGGTTCGAGGAACGGTGTCGCCATGGCGCCACCCAACAGGAAAAAGATGATCGGCCTGGCGCTTTGTCTCGGGGCGGTGGTCGTCGTCGCTGCCGGATGGTCCTGGGCTCGCGAGAGCGGAGCGGCGTCGACCGACAATGCCTATGTGCGCGGGGATGTCACCGCGCTCGCCCCAAAGGTTGCGGGCTACGTCACGGCGGTCGAGGTCGAGGACAATCAACCGGTCCGGGCGGGTGACGTGCTCTTCAGGATCGACGATCGGGATTACCGCGCGAAGCTCGCGCAAGCGGTGGCGAATGTCGAAGCGGCACAGGCGCGGCTGACCAATGTCGACGCGGAGATGGAGCTTCAGCATGCCCTTGTCCGCCAGGCCGAAGCGCAGCGACGTTCGGTCAATGCCGAGTTGACCCTGGCGGCCAAGGCCCATGATCGCCGCCGCGAGCTTATCCGCAGCAATACCATCAGCCAGGCCCATGTCGACGAAAGCGACGCGGCGAGATCGAGAGCCGAGGCGAACGTGTTGGCGGCTTCCGCAACGCTGGAGGCTCAGCAGCAGCGCACCGCCGTGCTTGCCGCGCAGCGCGAAGCGGCCGTCGCTGCGGTCGCGCAGGCACGGGCCGCACGCGACCTCGCCGAGATCGATCTGGAGAGCACTGTCGTGCGCGCGCCGGTCGGCGGCGTCATCGGCAACCGGCAGGTTCGCGTCGGCCGGCTCGTTGCGCCGGGCGCTTCCCTGCTCGATATCGTTCCGCTCGAGAATGTATGGATCGTCGCGAACTTCAAGGAAACGCAGCTGGAACATATCCGGCCGGGTCAGCGTGCCAGCATCACCATCGACGGTTACCCGAGCGGCATGCTCGAAGGCGTGGTGGACAGTTTTGCGCCGGGCAGCGGCTCTGCCTTCAGCCTGCTGCCGGCAGACAATGCAACGGGTAATTTCGTTCGCGTCGTCCAGCGCGTTCCGGTGAAGATCCGGCTTTCCGCCAATCCGCTGTCCGGCCGCCTCGTGCCCGGCCTTTCGGCGCGCGTCCAGATCGATCTGGAGAGCGGCTCATGACCATCGTCACCGCAGCGCCGAGCCGCGACATATCCATGGCAGGAGGTCTTCTCGTCGCGGGCATAGTGCTTGCGACGCTGACCGAGGCGATCGCCAGCACCGTACTCTCGCTCGGGCGCGGCGATATCATCGGCGATACATACGCGACGCCCGATGAGTTCGCCTGGTTGGACGTCGGCTATACCGCTTTCAAGCTTATCGGGTTCATGGTCGCCTCCTGGCTGATGAACCGCTTCGACCCGCGCAGCCTGATCGTCGGCTCGACTCTGGCCATGGGCATGGCCTGCGGCATGGCCGCCATGACGGCTCGCTTGGACCTCCTCGTCGCCCTTCGAATGGTCCAGGGCTTTTCCGGCGGCATCCTGCTTGTCGGCGGCCAGGCGATCATCTTTCTCGCTTTTCCGCGGTCCCGTCAGCCAATTCTCCAGGCCCTGTTCGCGATGGGGTCCGTCGTCGCTCCCGCAACGATCGCCCCGGCCCTCCAGGGCTGGTTGCTCGATAGCCAATCCTGGACATGGATCTTCTTCAGCATCGTGCCGCTGGCGCTGACGGCTGCGGGGCTTCTGCTGATCGCCGACGGCCCGACGCCGGCACGAGGCGCGCACCGGCCGTTTGACTGGGTAGGGCTCCCCCTGATTTCCGTTGCGCTTTTCTGCTTCACCTACATCTTCAGCCAGGGCAGCCGTTGGGACTGGTTCGAGGAGCCCCGAATCCTGTGGCCGGCAGTGATCGGTACAGCGGCGCTTCTCGCATTTCTCGGCCAGCAGCTGTTGTCCAAAGGGCCGGGCCTGTTCGACTTCACACTTTTCGAAACGGAGGATTTCTGTTTCGCCTTCATCGTCAGTTTCGTTGCCGGCGCCGCATTGTTCGGGAGCGCGTTTCTGATCCCGTCCTTTGCCGTATCCGTCCTCGCCTTCACGCCGACGGATGCCGGGCAGCTCCTGCTGCCGAGTGCCGCGCTCTTCATCGGCGCGCTCTTCATGGCCGCCTTTCTCATGCAGTTCCGCCATGTTCCTCCGGTCGCCACCGTACCCTTCGGCATCCTGATGATCATGACATCGATGTGGATGCTGTCCGGGTCGACCAGCGAAAGCGGCGCTGGCGACATGATGGCAGCAATCCTCTTGCGCGGTGCCGGCCTTGGCTTCCTGTTCCTGTCGATCACCCTGATCGCCTTTGGCAACCTCAACAGCCGAAATCTCGCCTCCGGCATCGGCCTCTTCAATACGGGTCGCCAGCTCGGCGGGCTTATAGGGGTCGCCGCGCTCCAGACCCTGATCGAGCACAATGTCACCCACAATCTTGCGGTCCTCGGCGCCAACGTCACCGCAGGAGCCCCCGCGGTTACCGGGCGGCTGACGACGAGTGCGGCCCTGCTGACGGCAAAAGGTATGGACGCGGCCGCCGCAAGCCGCGGGGCGGCGAGCCTTCTCGGCCGGGCCGTGGCAGGTCAGTCCACGGTGATTGCCTTCGACACCGCATTCAACGCGATCGCCCTGCTCTTCATCGTTGCCGCCCCCGTGTTGGTTGGTATTAAGATAGGCCTCTCCCGATACGCGAAAGCGCGTGCTGCGGATCGCGGCATTAGTGTGGCGATCGAGCCGCCGCGTCACCGTACCTCTCCGCTCAAGCGGGTCCCGGCATTATAAACGGCTCGCTTTTCGAGACACCGTCAGTTACCCGTACCGTCGAGATCAGCTCGTTCAGTTTCAACATCGTCGAGACCCCCATCTCGGCAAGCATGTCCCGCACACCGTTGGTGAAGACCGCACGCGCAAGTTCCTTCGAAAGCACCTGTCGAACTGAGACGGAGAGGCACGATGACGAATGCACAAGCAAAGACGACCTCTCGCGCTGGAGGCGGGATCGACCGCGACCGCGTGCGGCAACTTGCTCTGCGCATGACGTCCTGGCCGAGTGAAACCGGCACGCCGGGTGAAGCATCCTTCGCGGATCGCCTCCATGGCCTTCTCGGCGAACTCCCCTATTTTCGGGAGCATCCGGAAGATTTACGCCTCGTTGCAAGTCACGGCGAACCGCTGACCCGCAATGTCGTTGCGCTCGTTCGCGGCACGGGTAAGCGAACGCTGGTCCTGGCCGGCCACTTCGACACGGTATCGACCGACAACTATCACGAGCTCAAGGCACTCGCCTGCGACAGCCTGGCACTCAAGGATGCGCTCATCGAAAGCCTGTCGGCGCGCACCGACCGATCCGAACAGGAAGAGCGGGCCTTGCAGGATCTGGTCAGTGGCGACTTCCTCCCCGGCCGGGGTCTGCTCGACATGAAGAGCGGCCTTGCCGTGGCCATCGCCTGTCTTGAAGAATTCGCGGCCGACACGGATCGACAGGGCAATCTCATGCTGGTCGCCACCCCCGACGAGGAACGTGAAAGCCGGGGAATGCGCTCGCTCCGGGACGCGTTGCCCGGTTTGGTCAGGGATTTCGATATCGAGATCGCCGGGGGTATCAACCTCGACGTGACCTCGGATCAGGGCGACGGCAGCGAAGGACGGGCCGTTTATGCCGGCACGATCGGCAAGCTTCTGCCCTTTGTCCTGGTAATCGGCTGCAGTTCTCATGCGAGCTATCCCTTCGAAGGGGTGAGCGCACAGGCCATGGCGGCCGGAATCCTTTCACGCCTGGAAGGGAACGCTTCCCTGGCGGATCGAGACGACAACGACATTTCGCCGCCGCCCATCTGCCTCGAGGCGAAGGACCTGCGCGACGGTTACGAGGTGACGACGCCGGAGCGTTTCTGGATAGCTTTCAACTGGCTCTACCATGCGATGACGGCGGACGCACTCTTTGGGCGTTTCCGAGAGGAAGTGCTGGCCGGTGCGAACGAAGCCGTCGAGAAGTTTGCGGCACAGTCGGCGGAATACGGCAAGCTCGTCGGAAGAAGTGCCGGCACCATGCCAGCCAAGCCGCGCCTCCTGTCGTTCCAGGAGTTGCGGGCGGCGGCAGGACGCGTTTTCGGTGACGGCTTCGACGCATTCTATGCCGAGAAGGAAAAAGAATTCTCCCAGAGAGACAATCCGCTCGTCGCTACGCGGCATCTGACGGAGTGGCTCGTCGGTATCGCGCGCCTTTCCGGTCCCGCCATCGTCATCGGCTTCTCCGGCCTGCATTATCCGCCGAGCCACCTGCGTCTGAACGAAGAAGAAGGCCGCTCCCTTCATCGGGCGATCGAGAAGGCGCGTGCCGGTCTTGGCAACCATCCCGGACGCAGCCTCGTCTGGAAGCCGCATTTCTACGGTATCTCGGACATGAGTTTCCTCGGGCTTGCCGCAACCGGCAGCCAGCTCGTTTCGGACAATACTCCGATCTCGCGGCTGGTCGACCGGCCACCGGAAAACGCGCTGCGTTTTCCGACCGTCAATCTCGGACCGTGGGGACGGGAGTTCCACCAGAAGTTCGAGCGCGTCCATGAAGTCTACGCCTTCGCGGTTCTTCCGGATATCGTTTCCGAAATCGCCAGGACCTTCCTCGGCGACGACAGTCATCGAGACTGACGCTGTACGCAGATCGGCAGAAAAAAGTCACCTGTCCTTCGCAAGGCTTGAAATCGGCTGCGACAGGTGACATATCTAAAGCGACAGATGACGTAGGAGAATAATCATGGCTCTCGCGGCAAAAGCACCGACACCAGCGGCAGGCGGTGATGAGCTGCAAAAAATCGAAGCCTTGCTTGGCGGTTCGCGTGTTCTGGCGCGTCACCTGACCAATGCGCTCGACGCGCACGAGCTTCTCTTGCGTGGTCTGCCTGCATCGGCACTGGATCACCTTGTCGGGAATCTCGTCTTCATCGGCAAGACCGAGTCGCTCGAAAAGGCGGTAGGTATGAGTTTGCGCACGTGGCAGCGGCGTAAGGAGACACCGAACAAGCCGCTTAGCCAGGAGCAGAGCGGTCGCGCGTGGAAGTTTGCGGAAATACTCGCAAAGGCGACCGATATTTTTGGATCGCAGGCGGAAGCCGAACAATGGCTGGAGCGTCCGGCGGTCGGACTAGACCAACGCCGCCCGATTGATCTTCTCGGAACGCCGGCCGGCGTCGAGCTGGTCGAGGATCATCTCGACCGCCTCGAATACGGCGTCTATGCATGACCCTTCTTCCGGTTGCGCTCGGTGGGACCGAGTTGGTGGCCTGGCGACTCGATCAAACCGTCCACGCATCGACATGGGATAGTGGAGAAGGCGCCTACCGAGTGGGGGGTCGCTGGAACAGTAAGGGGGTTCGTGCGGTCTACTGCTCACTCGACCCTGCGACGGCGATCCTTGAGGTCGCGGTTCACAAGGGTTTTCGGGCGCTGGACACTGTGGCGCATACAATGACGGCCGCAGCCATCGCCGACGCTGGCGATGTCTATGTCGTCGATCCGAAAAACGTGCCCAATCCCAACTGGGCACGCCCGGGCATTCCCGGCGCGGGACAGCAAGCCTATGGGGATGATCTGCTTCGACGCCATCGATTCGTCGCGATCCCGAGCGCGGTCTCGCCGCATAGCTGGAACCTCGTCTTTCTCGCGGGCGCCGCGCCGGCCGCCTATGCCCTCAAATTCCAAGAGCCACTTGCGCTCGACACGCGATTGCATCCACCGGGAACATGAACGCCCTCATTGGCCGGCCCTGGCGCAATGCTTAAGACGCTCCTGAAAACTGCTCAGACGCGCGACGAGGCGCTACAGGTTACGCCGCTCCAGAATGAAACCGGCGCAGCGGTCGCCAACGAATGGGCGGCTCGGAACATTCAGGTCAATGCCATTGCCCCGGGCTACATCGCCACCGACAATACCGAGGCCCTGCGCAACGATCCGAGTCACGCCGAATCCATTCTCGCGCGTATCCCCGCCGGCCGCTGGGGACGTCCCGAGGACTTTGCCGGCCCGGCTGTTTTCCTGGCCTCGGCGGCATCGGATTACGTCTCGGGCACGATCCTGACCGTGGATGGCGGCTGGATGGGACGCTGATCCCGCCTCGCCCGCCGGTCAGGAACTGTACCACAGCCCTGTTTTCTCTTATGTTCCGGGGGTGGCGGAGCCAAAGCTCCGCCACCCCCGCCGTGCCGGGTGGCACGCTTGCCAAGGAGCCCGAGACATGATGGATGGCGCCTCAAACGCCGCGCCGCGGACAAGCGGTCTTCCCGCGCTTTTCGATCTGAGCGGCCGGGTCGCCCTGATCACCGGATCGAGCGGCGGGCTCGGCCTTACCATGGCGCGCGCTCTTTGCGAGGCGGGGGCGTCAGTCATCCTCAACGGTCGCGACGAAGCGCGCCTTGCCGGTGCACGCGCGGAACTCGAAGAGCACGGCTTCACCGTGGGAACCTCGGCCTTCGACGTCACCAGGTCGGCCGAGATCGGCCAGGCGGTGGCCGATATTCTCGCCGAGCGAGGCCGCATCGACATTCTGGTCAACAATGCCGGAATACAACACCGCACGCCGCTTCACGAATTCCCGGAAGACGCCTTCAGGCGCGTCATCGAGACCAATCTGACGAGTGCTTTCCTCGTCGGCCAGTCGGTCGTTCAGGGGATGATCGAACGCCGCGAGGGGACGATAATCAATATCTGTTCGGTGCAGAGCGAACTCGCGCGTCCCTCGATCGCGCCCTACGCCGCGTCTAAAGGCGGGCTCAAAATGCTGACCAAAGGCATGGCGCTCGACTGGGGCCGATACGGCATCCGCGTCAACGGGCTTGCGCCGGGCTACTTCAAGACGGAGCTGAACAGTGCGCTGGTTTCCGACGAGAAATTCTCGACATGGCTCGAGCAGAGAACGCCGCTTGGCCGCTGGGGCGATATGAACGAGCTGGCGGGGGCGGCGGTCTTCCTTGCATCGGCCGCATCGAGCTTCGTCACCGGCCACATTCTCTATGTCGACGGCGGTATCACCAGCTGCCTTTGAAACAGGCATCTTCCTGCGGCTGGAACCGAAAAAGGCTGTCCTGCGGAAAGCCTCAGCTAATCCAATCCGGGTTTGGAGCATTCCGATGCGTAGCGGTTTTGCTGGAAGTGTAGCGTCACAGGGCACGGCGCGTCGGTGCGGGACGCTCTAGTCCCGCAGCGACACCCATACCGGCGCGTGGTCGCTCGCTCCCTCAAGCGCACGGAACTCCCGGTCGATTCCGGCGCCGGTCAGGCGGCGCCGGAGCTTGCGGCTCAGGAGAATATGATCGAGGCGAAGGCCGGCGTCGCGCTGCCAGCGGTTGCGGCGGTAGTCCCAGAAAGTGAAGAGCTGTTCTTTGGGGTGGATCTTGCGCAGCGCGTCGAGCCAGCCCTGATCGACAAGGCTCCCGAAGGCCGCGCGGCTTTCCGGCTGGACGAGGGCGTTGTCGTCGTAGGAGCGGGTCGGGTAGATGTCGCGCGGTTCCGGAACGACGTTGTAGTCGCCGGCGAGCACCACCGGCACTCCAGTCTCCAGCAGCGCGGCGGCATGCTGGTTGAAGCGCAAGTGCCAGGCGAGCTTGTAGTCGAATTTCGGCCCGGGCTGCGGGTTGCCGTTTGGAGCATAGAGCGAGGCGATCAGAATGCCGTTTACCGCGGCCTCGATGTAGCGGCTCTGCGTGTCGGAAGGATCGCCGGGCAATCCGGTTCGCGTGAGCACCGGTTCGCGGCCGCGGGCAAGAACGGCAACGCCGTTCCAGGCTGCCTGGCCCCGCCAGACGGCACCGTAGCCGGCTGCCTCGATTGCGGCCTTGGGGAACTGTCCGTCCGTCGCCTTGAGCTCCTGCAGGCAGACCACGTCCGGCTCGGCCGCAGCGAGCCAGGTCAGAAGGACGTCGAGCCGCTTGTTCACGCCGTTGATGTTGAAGGTCGCGATCTTCATCGGGAGCTCAAGACATGAGGCGATCCGACCATCGCGCAACCGTCTCGGCCATCGTCTTCAGGTGATCTGCGGCCGAAAAGCCCGAGACTGTCTTGCGCGGCTTGAGGTCGTGGTCGCCATCCTCCAGCCATAGAAGTTCGATCCTGTCGGACAGCGCGTATTGCGAGACCTCGGCGCGAGTACCGAATTCGTCGCGGGTCCCCTGGCAGATCAAGGCCGGCGTCTTGAGACCGGCAAGATGCCGGGTGCGTAACTGTTCCGGCTTGCCCGGCGGATGAAAAGGATAGCCGAGGCAAAGGAGACCCGCGATCCTGCCCTCGGCATGAAGGTCGTCGGCGATCATGCTGGCGACGCGCCCGCCCATGGACTTGCCGCCGATCACGAGAGCGCCCTTGGCGCCGAGCTCGGCAACGGCCGCCCGGTATTCCGGATTGAGCGTCTCCGCACGGGGCGGGGGCTTGCGCTCCCCGGCCGTGCGCCGCGCCGCCATATAGCCGAACTCGAAGCGGGCGACACGAAGACCCGCGCCCGCAAGCGCTTGAGCGGCCGCGGTCATCGAAGCCGAATCCATAGGGGCTCCGGCTCCATGCGCGAGCAGAATGGTGACGGGCGCATCGCCCGGCCCGTCGAACAGGAATTTTCCGCCCATGTCAGCCAGCCGTTCTGGAGAGGAGATGAAGGTTCACGAACTGCACGCCCCTTTCGGCGGCGCGCGCCCATTCGGAATAGGGATCGAGTTCGAGGTAGCGCAACCACCAGCGGCGCGCCTCGGCGAGATTGCCCGCATCGAACTCCAGCTTGGCCAGGTTGAAGACGGCATCGCCGTAATCGCCATCGAGTTCGATCGCCCTCCTGAGGTGCCGTCTGGCGGTATCCGTGCGGCCGCGTTCGCCCATCAGCCCGGCCAGGTTGAACCAGGCCTCGACGAAGGTAGGATCGAGCTTGATGGCGCGGGCATAGTCATGTGCCGCTTCGGCCTCCCGCCCGGCGGCCTTGAGGCAGTTGGCGCGGTTGAAGGCTGCAACTTCGTCGGTGCGGTCGATGGCGAGATAGCGCTGATAGAACGCGGCCGCCTCGTCGTAGTCCCCCGCTTCCTCGGCCGCTTCGGCCTGAGCGAAGAGTTCTTCGAGCGCCTCCTCGTCGGGAGAGCCGACATCGAGCAGCAATTGGCCGTCGAGTTCGCTCAAGCCTTCGGCGCCTCGGGCATAGATCGTATCCTTGCCCTCGTGGTGCAGCGAAAGCGCCGTGAGGGAGGCAACGTTTCCGAAGCGATGGACCGAGCGCGCGATCGCGCCCCAGCCTGCGCCGCTGGCCATCAGTCCCGCATATTTTCGGGCGAGGATCAGATCGCGGAAAGAATAGGGCTCACTGTCATGTTCGAAAGCGTCGAACAGCGACAGGAGATCGAGATGGCGAGGGGAGAGCCGGGACTGGTCGATGAGCGACTGCCGCGTCAGCGCCGATGTTTCCGGCGCGCTCGCCAGTCCGAGCAGGCGGAGAAAGCCGTTTTCGCTGAGAACGCGCCGACGCGCCCCGCTCTCGCTGTCGAAGCGGGCTTCGATCTCCGCTTCGGTCGCTTTTGCGAGCAGTCCACGCCCCATGACCACGAAATTCGTCTGCCGTGTGACGCCTCGCCTGAGGTGTCCGCCCTGGCGCTCGACCTCGCGCGCCGCCAGCCGCCGCGGAAAGGCGGCAAGCGCACCGACGATACCGAATGTCCGACCGGCAACCGCCATCAGGCTTTTTTCTTGGCCGCGGGCTTAGCCGTGACGCGCTTCGCCGCCGTAACCTTGGCGGCCGGCTCTTTTGCCGCGGGCTCCGCCTTGGGCTTGCTTCTGGCCGGCGGTTTGGCCTGGGAAAGGCTCGCCTTCAGGGCATCCATGAGATTGACGACGTTGCCGCGTTCGGGCGCCTGCGCAATGATCGGCTTGTGACCCTTGAGCTTCTCGCGGATCATCTGCATCAGCGCGACCTCGTAGCGGTCCTCGTACTGCTTCGGATCGAAGGTCGTCGTCTTCTGTTGGATGAGCGCTTCGGCAAGCTGCAGCATTTCCGGATCCGGATTGCCGACAGGAATGTTGCCGAAATAATCCGCCGTACCCCTCACCTCGTTGGGGTTGCGCAAGGTGCAGACGAACATTCCGGTTTCGCGCGGACCGATGGTCACGACCCGTTCGCGGCTGGACAGCACGAGACGGGCGATCGCGAGCTTGCCGCTTCGGCGCAGGGCTTCACGCAAAACGATGAAGGTTTCCTCGGCCATCGCCCCGTCGGGGGCCAGATAGTAAGGTGCGTCCTGGTAGATGACGTCGACGGAACCCGCGTCGACGAAAGCCTCGATGTTCATCGTGTGATTGGATTCGATCCTGACGCTTTCCAGATCCGAATCCTCGATGATGATGTATTTCTTGTCCTCGTATTCGTAGCCCTTCACGAGGTCCGAACGCTCGACGAGGCCGAGCTCCGGATCGACGGGCTTCATATTGATCCGGTTGTGCGTGTCCTTATGAAGCTGATTGAAGGAAATTCGCTCGCTTGCGCTGGTGGCCGGGTAAAGCCTCACCGGACAGCTCACGAGACTCAATCTGATATAGCCCTTCCAACTTGCCCTGGGTGCCATGGTTGTCTCCTACGCGGCACTACGATCACATCTGCCAGAGCGGGATGAGGAAAGTGCATGCGGGCCGCCCTGCATCCCGCGCCTCAACGACTACAATATAGGCAGATCCCTCGCGAAGTCGTCGATGTCGGTCCAGGGATCGCCGGACGTGGCCAGAAGGCCCGGCAGCGAAGAATAGTTCAAATCCGCCGGAGCGTCGATAGTCTCGAGATCCGCCCAACCGAGCGGGGTCGAGGCGGGCAGATTGGTGCGGGCGCGCAGCGAATAAGGGGCCGCCCAGGTGTGGCTGCGGGCGTTGCGATGGAAGTCGATGAAAATGCGTTTTATGCGGTTGTTCTTGCCCATGATGGTGGTGAAGGTGTCAGGAGCGGTTGCCGCGAGACGGGTCGCGAGCGCGCTCGTCGCCCGATGGAACTTCTTCCAGTCGAGCTTTGGCACGACCGGAACGACGACGTGCACTCCCCTGCCGCCTGAAGTCTTTACGAAAGGCACCAGGTCAAGTGCCTCGAGTTCGGCCTTGATGTGGATCGCGGCCTCGACCACCTCGCGCCAGGCGATGCCTTCGCCGGGATCGAGATCGAAGACAACGCGATCCGGCTTGTCGAGGAGCTTGCGCGTCGTTCCCCAATTGTGGAATTCGACAACGCCGAACTGCGCCAGCGCCAGGTATCCTTTCGCGTCCTCGACGGACAGGTAGGTTTTCGCTTCGCCTTCCGAGTTGGTGGCCTGGAATGTTGCGACCGAAGGCGGCATGCCGGTAAAGGGGTGTCGCTGGAAGAAGCAATCCTGCGTCCGGCCGGTGGGGCAGCGCACCAACGAAACGGGACGGCCGAGAATATGCGGCAGCATGAAATCGCCGATCATCGCGTAATAGACGGCGAGGTCGAGCTTGGTCGGGCCAGACTTGCCGAAAAGCCGCCGGGTCGGGTTGGTGATCGATATGCCCGCGAGGTCCGTGTCCGAGATCAGGCGCTGTCTCGACACGGAAACCGGCGTCGATAGCTCGACGTCGCGGAGCCCCTTGAAGACGGCGTGGCGCAGCACGTTGTCGGTCGTCCGGTTGCCATAGTGAACATGGGCCCGGAGCAGCGGCCGCACCCAGATGATCTCCTTGGGTGCTCCTTCGAGCTTTGCGGCGCCGGCGCGCAAGGGTTCGAGCCTTGCGAGCAACTCCTTGAGCATCGGCGCGTCGAAGCCGGTTCCGACCTTGCCGCGATATTCCAGCTCGCCGTCGGTCCACTCTCCAAGCGCAAGCGATGCGATGCCCTCGGCCGCCTCCGAAACGGTGTAGCCGACGATCACGAAATCCTCCGCCTTCAATGCCTTCGTCTTGGTCCAGGTCTTCGACCGGCCGCTTCGGTAGGCCCCTGAGAGGCGTTTGGAGATGATCCCTTCCAGGCCCATCTCGCAGGCCCGGTCGTAAAGGGCGCGCCCTTCGCCCACCACATGATCGCTGAACTGGATCGCCGCGCGGCTGGAGTCCTGCCCCGCAAGCAGTTGCTTCAACAGGGCCTTGCGTTTTTCGAGCGGGACGTCGAAAAGATTCCAGCCGTTGAGATGCAGGAGGTCGAAGGCGTAGAAGACGAGGCGGTTGCCGGCGCCGGTGGAAAGTGCATCCTGCAGCAGCGCGAAGCGGCTGATCCCCGCCTCGTCCAGCACGACGATCTCGCCGTCGATGATGGCATCGCGGCACGGCAGCCGCCGGAAAGCCTCCGGCAGGTCTCCGTAACGCTTCGTCCAGTCGAGTCCGCCGCGGGTGATGAGGCGCACATTTCCGTCCGCCAGGTGAGCCATGGTGCGATAGCCGTCGAACTTGATCTCGTGCAGCCAGGGCTCGGGCTTTTTCGAGCCCTTCTCGGCTTCCGGAGGAAGGATCGTCTGTGTTGCGAGTTGGGGTTCGACGCGTTCGGGCGGCGCGCCCTTGACTGCACCCGCTAGCGCGCCGGGATTGAGCTTGACCGGCTTTGGAGGTGCTTTCGGCTTCTCGACCAGTTCCTCGATCCGCCGGCCGGATTTGACGCTTTCCGGTCGGGCGGCAAGAATGTCGATCGATGTGTCGGCGGCCGGATCGCGCTCCTTGAACAGAAGCCAGTTGCGCCGGTCCTCCTCTCCTGGGCGGGTCTTCAGACGGGCCAGCATCCAGCCGCCGTTGAGTTTCTCCCCAGCCAGGCGGAATTTGAAGGCGCCCTTGCGCAGGTCGTCTTCGGCATCGCCCATCGACGCCCAGACGCCCTTGTCCCAGACGATCATCGGACCGCCCCCGTATTCGCCTTCGGGGATCACGCCCTCGAAATCGATATAGTCGAGGGGATGGTCCTCGGTCTCCACCGCCAGCCGCTTGTCGGCCGGATTGAGCGACGGACCCCTCGGCACCGCCCAGCTTTTCAGCACGCCGTCGACCTCGAGTCGCAAATCGTAGTGATCGGCGGTCGCATGGTGCTTGTGCACGACAAAGCGGTTGCCGCCGCCGGTCAGATTTCCGACCGGCTCCGGCGTCTTCGAGAAATTCCGCTTCTTGCGGTAGGCCTCCAGCTTCGGTGTCGCCATGCATCCAAGCTATGGCGGATCACGGCACGCTGCAATATCAGGCGAGCCTGCCCGGGTTGCCGAGCGTCATATGGCGGTTCACGTCCTTGTAAAGCAGGTAGCGGAACTTGCCCGGTCCGCCGGCATAGCAGGCCTGCGGGCAGAAGGCTCTGAGCCACATATAGTCGCCGGCTTCGACTTCCACCCAGTCGTTGTTGAGGCGGTACACGGCCTTGCCTTCGAGCACATAGAGCCCGTGTTCCATCACATGGGTTTCCATGAACGGGATGACGCCGCCGGGCTCGAAGGTCACGATCGTGACATGCATGTCATGGCGCATGTCGGAAGGATCGACGAAGCGAGTGGTGGCCCAGCGCCCGTCCGTTTCCGGCATCGGCGACGGAGGGATGTCGCGTTCGTTGGTAACGATCGGTTCGGGAAGGGGAACCCCATCGACCTTCTCATAGGCCTTGCGGATCCAGTGGAACCGGGCCGGCGCATCGGATTCGTTCCTGAGGCTCCATTCGGTGCCCGGCGGGATGAAGGCATAGCCGCCGGACTGCATCAGATGCGTCTCATCGCCGAGCCTCAGATGGAACTCGCCGTCCACCACGAACAGCACCGCTTCGGCGCGGGGGTCCGTCTCCGGCCGGTTGCTGCCGCCCGAAGGGCCGACTTCCATGATATATTGCGAGAAAGTCTCGGCGAAGCCGGAAAGCGGGCGCGACAGGACCCAGAGCCGTGTGTTCGTCCAGAAGGGCAGATAGCTTGTCACGATGTCGCGCATGACGCCCTTTGGAATGATCGCATAGGCCTCGGTGAAGATAGCGCGGTCCGAAAGCAGGTTGGTCTGAGGAGGATGGCCGCCTTCCGGAAAATAGTAGTTCTTCTGCATGTGTGTCCCATCGAGATGCGTGGCGGAGACGGTGCCTCCGCCTCTCTGCGACGACTTTACCGGCTTGCACCGCGATACGTCCAATATATTGTTCAACTCGATCCAGAGGAACAACGTATCGATGGGGTTATGCTATGGAACTACGTCACCTGCGCTATTTCGTTGCGGTGGCCGAAGCCGCAAGTTTCACGGCAGCGGCCAGGGGCCTCAGCATTTCGCAGCCGCCGCTGAGCCAGCAGATCAGGGATCTGGAGGCGGAAGTAGGCACGCGGCTGTTCGAGCGTTCCAGCCGCAATGTCGAGCTCACGGAGGCGGGCGCCAACTTTCTCGAACATGCCCGGATGGTTCTCGGTCAGATAGAGCACGCAACCCTCCAGGCGCGCGCCATCGGTTCTGGGCAGGTGGGAACGTTGAACATTGCGACAACCGGCTCAGTGCTGCTGGGACCGTTGTCCAATTTGATCGCGCGGTTCCGGGATGCATGGCCCGGCGTGTTCGTCCGCATCCATGAGATGGACCCCGAGGCGCAGGAGGCGGCCTTGCTCTCCCATCGCACCGACCTCAGTTTCGTGCGTCGGCCTCGAAACAATCCGGGCCTCGTCGCGCATGTCGCCTGGCACGAGAAGGTGGGCGTGGCCCTGCCCGAGCACCATCGCATGGCGGGTTCAGAGACGATCGAGCTCGGTGACCTGCGACAGGAAAACTTCGTTTTTCTGCGGCTCGCCGATTCACGGTTCGCGCGCTATTTGCATGATAGCTGCGTGGCGGCCGGGTTCGTGCCAAACATCACGAACGAGGTGGTGGAATCCTATTCCCTCACCAGCCTCGTTGCCGCGGGGCTCGGTGTGGCACTCGTTCCGGAATGCATCAGGACTCTTTCGCGGCCGGGCGTCGTCTACCGGCCGCTCGCCGACCCGGCGCCGGAGGCCGACGTCCATGTCATCAGCCGGCCGAACCCCAGCCCCGTCATCGCAGCCTTTCTGGAGGCAGCGCAAGGTTTACCGGACAAGAGGATCGATGCCGAAGTTATATTTTCCTAAATTCGGGAGCGCTAATACGATTTTAGAATTAAATCCGTAGTATATTGTCCCGATCATCGGAGTTGCTGTTAAATACTACTCGTTATACATTGATCGCCAACTTCGATGTTGTGGTGCCAGGGGGTGCCGCGACCCTTAATCGGTCAGGGAGAATGGCGTCATGGCGACGATCGTCGGTTCGAGCGGCTACGATATACTTCAAGGTACGGATGAGACCGATCGTATCTGGGGCCTGGACGGTGGCGATACGATCGACGCGGGCGGCGGCGACGACTTCGTCGACGGTGGTGATTCAAACGACGTGTTGACGAGTTCGAGCGGCTATGACCGGCTCGACGGCGGCGCCGGCGACGACCAGATCGTCCTGACCGGTACCGGCGGCGCCGTCACCGGCGGCAGCGGCTACGATGGGCTGACAGTGGATATCTCGACGCTTTCCGATCAGCTGGTATTCAACGGCGCCAGCGGTCACGGCATCATCGGATACGGGAGCGCAGAGGAACGGCACGTCTTTTTCAACGACGTCGAATGGTTCAGCATCGTTTCAGGAAGTGGAAACGATCGAATCGTGGGAACGGTGGGCCACGACAGGATCTCGACCGGGGCCGGAATAGACGTCGTCGCCGCGGGGGCCGGAAACGACATCATCACGAATACGGGCGGCTACGACCGGCTCGAGGGCGGCGAAGGGAACGACCGCTTCGTGCTCGTCGGTACCGGCAGCACCGTCGTCGGCGGCTCTGGTGACGATACAATGACGGTCGATCTGGCCGCGACTTCTGACGATATCGTGTTCAACGCCAACACCGGCCACGCGATCATCGCAAGTCGAACTCCCGACGAGCGCCACGTCTTCGTCCAGTATAGTGAGATCGAGCGGATCCAGGTGATCACCGGCAGTGGCAACGACCGTGTCCAGGGGAGCGTGCTCGCAGACGTCATCAGGACGGAAGCCGGAAACGACGTAGTAGATGGCGGGGCCGGCGACGATTCGATCACCGATGGGCGCGGCGCCAATCACCTCTCGGGCGGCGATGGCAGCGACCTCATTACGACCACGCTTTATTCCGTTTCGGTCGACGGCGGCGAGGGCCGGGATTCGGTCCGGATCGAGGAACGATCACGTACGAGCGATGTCACCATCGACTTCGTTTCGGGGACCGCGTCGACCGGCACGGTTTTCCGCAACATCGAAGCGGCCAGTCTCGCGCTCGGAGCTGGCAATGACACGGTGATCACGACCGATTTCCTTGTTTCGTTCGTATTTGCCGGCGCCGGGGACGACCGCCTCGAAGGCGGAGCCGAGCGCGATGAGTTCCACGGCGAGGACGGCAACGACAGCATCGACGGCCGTGCGGGGAACGACACGATCACGACCGGCCTCGGCGATGACGTTGCCTTCGGCGGCGACGGCAATGACTCGCTCGTCAATAGCGGCGGTAAGGATATCTTGGATGGCGGGGCGGGCGACGACTGGATCGCCGACGCCATTCCCGGCAGCGGCAGCCTGGGCGACGGATCGGTCATGCTCGGGGGCGACGGAAATGATACGATCAGGGCGGCTTTCAGGGGAGAGGTGGATGGTGGCGATGGGCACGACCTGCTTCAGCTGCGCCTCGGATCGCTCTCGGCTGCAATCGACTTCGATGCGAAGCTGGGAGCAATCAACACTGGATTGACCTTCGCCAATATCGAGGATTTCACCGTAACGACGGGAATTCGGAACGATATGCTCCGGGGTGGAGACGGTGACGACGTGTTCGATTCTCTGGGCGGCAACGATCTTCTCGAAGGGCGGGGCGGAAACGATATCCTGCGGGGATATACGGAGTGGGATCGGCTGTTCGGCGGCGATGGCGAAGACCGGCTCGATGGCGGCCCGCATGACGACCTTTTGAGCGGCGGCAACGGCACCGATACGCTGATCGGCGGCAGCGGCGCGGACACGTTTCTCTGGTCGGACGAAATCGCCGGGCAGAGCGGCATAGACCACATCATCGACTTCAGCATAAGCAGCGGCGACGTCATAGCCTTTTCCGCTGTCGCTTCAGACAGAACCGGCATTCACGATTACGCCGATTTCGTTGCCGCCGCGACCGATACGAACGCCGGCATTTATGTCGCCCTTAACGGCTCCGGTACGGACGGGATCCTGATTGCGAATGCTTCGATTGCAGCTCTCACGGCGAACGATCTGGTCTTCGGTTTCGTTTAATTCTCCGGGGAGAGCTCGATGCTGGATGCGCGGCGCTTCAGCCTTCCTCCGGCCTGTGCCCCCCGATTGCGCGCGTCAATTCGTCCGCGGTGCGGCGCACGGCGGGCCCGAGCACGCGGAGCCTGTCGTCGTCGATGCGGACGGTGGGACCGGAAATCGAGATGCCGCCGATAGCCTCGCCGTACTCGTTGAAGAGCGGGGCTGCGATGCAGCGCATGCCGAGCGTGTGCTCTTCGTCATCGACCGACCAGCCGCGAAAGCGGATCTCCTGAACGTTCCGGATCAGGTCCTGCAGCGTGGCGAGCGTCCGCCCGGTAAAGCAGGATAGCGTTCTGCCGCTCAAAGCCTTGGCGATCTCCGTATCGGACCAGGTCGAAAGAATGGCCTTGCCGATGCCGGAAGCGTGGATCGGCCCCCGCCGCCCGGGCCGGAAGAAGGCGCGCATCGGCGCGTGGCTTTCGACCTGAGAGATGAAGACCACGTCTCCGTCTTCCTCTATGCCGATATTCGCCGTCTCGCCGCTCTCGTCCATAAGCCGCTTCAGGAACGGACGGCTGATCGTGCCGAGCTTGCGGAAACGCAGGAAGGCGTTGCCGATCTCGAACGCCTTGACGCCGACAGTCCACGTCCCGGCCTCGGCATCGTTCGCCACCATTCCGTGGTGGGCGAGCGACGTCAGCAGCCGGTGCACGGTCGAAGGCGCCATGCCGGTCCGCTCCGAAAGCGCCGTCAAGGTCGATCCGTCGCCTTCGGCGATGACCGCCAGCAAGGAAAGACTCCTGTCCAATACCTGAACGGAAGCCGGCGCGGCATTCTCTCCCGCCTTGCGCCCCCTCTTTCCCTTGCCGTTCGCCTCCATGCCAGCCTCCAATCAGTGGTCGAGATCATGCTCTACATCCATTGCATCCGATTTTCTCCTGTTTGTTGAAATTCTTTATTTCCACATGATGGTAATGATTTCCATAAAATGCTTGAAACGAAGCGAGTATGGGGTAGGCTTCCATTCAAACAGGAGGAGTTCCCATGGCCAAGATGCGCGCAGTCGATGCAGCGGTTTATGTTCTGGAAAAGGAAGGGATCGATTGCGCCTTCGGCGTGCCCGGCGCGGCGATCAATCCGTTCTACTCGGCCCTGAGGGCGCGTGGATCGATCCGTCACATCCTCGCTCGCCACGTCGAGGGCGCTTCGCACATGGCCGAGGGCTACACCCGGGCCAAGCATGGCAATATCGGCGTCTGCATCGGCACTTCGGGCCCGGCCGGCACGGACATGATCACCGGCCTCTATTCGGCGTCCGCGGATTCGATCCCGATCCTCTGCATCACCGGACAGGCGCCGCGGGCACGTCTCGACAAGGAGGATTTCCAGGCGGTCGACATAGCCTCGATCGCGGCGCCCGTCACCAAATGGGCGGTCACCGTCATGGAGCCGGCGCTGGTCCCCTTCGTCTTCCAGAAGGCCTTCCACCTGATGCGCTCGGGCCGGCCGGGACCGGTCCTCATCGACCTGCCGGTCGACGTCCAGCTTGCCGAGATCGAGTTCGATCCGGACACCTATGAGCCGCTTTCGGCCTACAAGCCCGCCGCCACCCGTGCGCAGGCCGAAAAGGCGCTCGCGATGCTCAATGAGGCTGAGCGGCCGTTGATCGTGGCGGGCGGCGGCATCATCAATGCGGACGCCTCCGATCTCCTTACCGAATTCGCCGAGATTACCGGCGTTCCGGTCGTTCCGACGCTGATGGGCTGGGGCGTCATCCCGGACGACCATCCGCTGATGGCCGGCATGTGCGGCCTGCAGACCTCGCATCGTTACGGCAACGCGACGCTGCTCGCCTCCGATTTCGTCTTCGGCATCGGCAATCGCTGGGCAAACCGGCACACCGGCAACATCCCGACCTATACGGAAGGCCGCAAGTTCATCCATGTCGATATCGAGCCGACGCAGATCGGCCGCGTCTTCGCGCCCGATTTCGGCATCGTCTCCGACGCGGGCGCCGCCCTCAAGCTCTTCCTCGACGTCGCGACTGAATGGAAGACGGCCGGCAAGCTGCGCGACTGGTCGGCCTGGGCAGAGGAGTGCCGAGAGCGCAAGCGGACGATGTTGCGCAAGACCCATTTCGATCAGACCCCGCTGAAACCCCAGCGCGTCTACGAGGAGATGAACAAGACTTTTGGCCGCGACACCTGCTACGTCTCGACCATCGGCCTGAGCCAGATTGCCGGCGCGCAATTCCTGCACGTCTACAAGCCGCGCAACTGGATCAATTGCGGCCAGGCCGGTCCGCTCGGCTGGACGCTGCCGGCAGCACTCGGCGTGCGGGCCGCCGATCCGAACCGGCCGATCGTTGCGCTTTCCGGCGACTACGATTTCCAGTTCCTGATCGAGGAGCTCGCGGTCGGCGCCCAGCACAAGCTGCCTTACCTGCATGTCGTCGTGAACAATTCCTATCTCGGGCTGATCCGCCAGGCGCAGCGCGGCTTCGACATGGATTTCGAGGTCAGTCTCGCCTTCGAAAACATCAATGCCGACGGCGACGCGGAGAAGGGTTACGGAGTCGACCATGTGGCGGTTGCCGAAGGGCTCGGCTGCAAGGCGATCCGCGTCAGGAGCCCGAACGAATTCGCCGACGCCTTCGAGCGGGCGCAGGCACTGATGGAAGAGCACCAGGTGCCCGTCGTCATCGAATTCATCCTGGAGCGCGTCACCAATATCGCCATGGGCGCGGACATCAATTCGATCGTCGAGTTCGAGGAGCTCGCCGAGCGCGGCGAGGACGCTCCGACCGCGATTGCCGCTCTTCTCGACTGAAGACTTCCACGCGGTTCCGCCCGTATCCCGCCCACCACTGAGGAGTGATCGCATGCCGAGATTTGCTGCGAACCTGACCATGCTGTTCAACGAGGCGCCGTTCCTCGACCGTTTCGCGCTGGCCGCCAAGGCAGGATTCGAAGGTGTGGAATATCTCTTTCCCTACGAGTTCGACAAGATGGCACTGCGCGGTGCACTCGACCGTCACGGCCTGACGCAAGTGCTGCACAACCTGCCGGCCGGCGACTGGGCGGGCGGTGACCGGGGCATCGCGATCCTGCCGGATCGGATCGACGAATTCCGCAAGGGGGTCGCGAGCGCAATCGATTATGCAACAGCGCTTGGCTGCCGCCAGGTCAATTGCCTCGTCGGCATCGCGCCGGACGGCGTACCTGACAGCGTGCTGCGCACGACCCTCGTCGCCAATTTGAAGCTTGCGGCGGCCGAACTCGGCAAGTGCGGCATCCGCCTCCTGATCGAACCGATCAACCGCTTCGATATTCCCGGCTTTTATCTCAACACGGTCGAGCAGGCGGCGTCGATCATCGAGGAGGTCGGGAGCGACAACCTCTTCATCCAATACGATCTCTACCACCAGCAGCGCACCGAGGGCGAACTCATCGGCACCTACAGGCGCTACCGCGAAAAGATCGCGCATATACAGCTTGCGGACAATCCCGGGCGCAACGAGCCGGGTACCGGCGAGATCAACTACCCCTTCGTCTTCGACGCGCTGGAAGCCGCCGCTTACGACGGCTGGATCGGTTGCGAATACAAGCCGCTGACGACGACGACGGAAGGACTTGGCTGGCTCGGCACCGAGCGGCAGCGCAAGCAATCCGCAGACATTATCCAAATCAGGAGCTAAGCACGATGGCATCTATCGGTTTCATTGGACTGGGTATCATGGGCACGCCGATGGCGCGTCACCTTCAGGATGCCGGCCACAAGATCATCACGTCCAAATTCGTCATTCCGCCGCGTCAGGAGCTCGTCGACAACGGGCTGGAAATCGTCGAAACACCGAAGGCGCTCGCGGAGACGGTCGACACGATCATCCTGATGCTGCCGGATACGCCGGAAGTGAAGGATGTCCTGTTCGGTGACAATGGCGTCTGGTACGGCCTCGCCGAGGGCAAGCTCGTCATCGACATGAGCTCCATCTCGCCGATCGAGACGAAGGAGTTCGCGAAGAGAGTCCGTGAGACCGGTGCAGAATATATCGACGCACCGGTTTCCGGGGGCGAGGTCGGCGCCAAGAACGCATCTCTCAGCATCATGGCCGGCGGGAAGCCGAGTTCCTTCGAACGCGCATTGCCGCTCTTCAAGCTGATGGGCAAGAACATCACGCTTGTCGGCGATTGCGGAGACGGCCAGGTCACCAAGGTCGCAAACCAGATCATCGTCGCGCTGACGATCGAAGCGGTGTCGGAAGCGCTCGTCTTCGCGTCCAAAGCAGGGGCCGACCCGGCCCGCGTCCGTGAGGCGCTGATGGGCGGTTTTGCCTCCTCGCGCATCCTCGAGGTTCACGGCGATCGGATGATCAAGCGCACCTTCGAGCCGGGCTTCCGCATCTCGCTGCACCAGAAGGATCTGAACCTCGCTCTGCAGGGAGCCAAGAGCCTTGGCATCTCGCTGCCGAACACGGCCGCCACCCAGGAACTCTTCAACAACTGCGCCGCCAACGGCGACAGCGGTCTCGACCATTCCGGGCTTGTCCGCGCGCTCGAACGGATGGCGAACCACGAAGTCGCGTAAGGCGCGATCGAGGACGCGCATGATCGGCCGGCGGCCTCATCCGCCGTGGAGATCATGCACCCGGGCGGCGGAAGGAGGAGCCGCCGCCCGCGCATTTCTCAACGGGAGGAATTATGGCCGTCGTCGCGAACCCGCGTCAGTTTCTGGAAACCCTGTTCGCTGCGGCGGTCTCCGCCGCCGATCCGAAACGGGTCATCGCCGCGAACCTGCCGGAGCGGCCGAAGGGGCGAACGGTGATCATCGGGGCCGGCAAGGGCGCTGCTCAGATGGCCCGGGCGTTCGAATCCGCCTGGGAGGGTCCGCTCAGCGGCGTGGTCGTCACGCGCTACGGCTTCGGCGCGCACTGCAAGCAGATCGAGGTGCTCGAGGCCTCCCATCCCTTGCCGGACGAGGGCGGGCTGAAGGCGTCGAAGCGGCTCCTCGCGGAAGTCAGCGGCTTGACCGGCGACGACCTGGTCGTGGCATTGATCTGCGGTGGTGGTTCGGCACTCCTGCCTGCACCGCCGCCGGGGCTTTCGCTCGAGGACGAAATCGCCGTCAACCGTGCGCTTCTTGCGTCGGGCGCACCGATCAGCGCGATGAACGCGGTCCGCAAGCATGTCTCCTTGATCAAGGGCGGCCGTCTGGCGGCCGCGGCCTATCCGGCCAAGGTCGTTTCCCTCGTCGTCTCGGATATTCCCGGCGATGACGCCGCACTGGTCGCGTCCGGTCCGACGATCGCTGACGCAGCGAGCCGTGAGGATGCCTTGAAGATCATCGAGCGTCACCGCCTCGCCCTGCCGGAAAAGGTCATGCACTGGCTGGCAGGCGCTGCTGCGGATGCCCCAAGACCCTCCGATCCGCGCTTTGCCCGTAACGAGGTGCGTCTGATCGCCTCCGCCGGCGTGTCGCTGGAGGCCGCGGCGGCCAAGGCACGGGCGGCTGGCATCGAGGCTGTCATTCTTTCCGATGCGATCGAAGGGGAGGCGCGCGACGTCGGGCTCGTTCATGCGGCGCTCGCGCGCGAGACGGCCCTGCGCGGCCGGCCCTTTCCGAAGCCGGTTGTCCTGCTTTCGGGCGGCGAAACGACGGTGACGGTCAGGGGCGAAGGCCGCGGCGGGCGCAACAGCGAGTTCCTGCTGTCGCTGGCGCTGGGCATTGACGGCATAGGCGGCATCTCGGCGCTCGCCGCGGATACCGACGGGATCGACGGTTCCGAAGACAATGCCGGCGCCTTCGCCGATCATACTACGATTGCCCGCCTGCTGGCGCGGCGGCTGGATGCTGCCGCGCTGCTTGAGCGAAACGACAGCTGGGCGGCCTTCGATCCGCTCGGCGACCTCTTCAAACCGGGGCCGACCGGAACGAATGTCAATGATTTCAGGGCGGTGCTGATCCAGTGATCGATGCCGCCGGCTGTAGAGAACAATTGGCCCACCAGGGAGGAAAGACCATGATACCTCTACCGATCCGCCCGCTTTCGCACAGCGAGTTCGCTCCCTTCGGCGACGTCATCGAGCCTGATGATGCGAAGAGCTTCCCGATCAACGCCGGCAAATGCATCCGCTATCACGATCTTGCGAAGGTGGAGACGAGCGGCCCGGAGGCCCGAACGCTGGTCAGCCTCCTGAAAGGCGAGCCCTACGACATCCCGTTGACGCTGAAGATGGTGGAACGGCATCCGCTCGGAAGCCAGGCCTTCGTTCCGCTTACGGGAAATCCCTTTCTCGTCGTCGTCGCGCCCGATGAGGGCGGGGAGCCCGGCGAGCCGATCGCTTTCGAGACAGCGCCGGGCCAGGGCGTCAACATCGCGCGAAATGTCTGGCACGGAATCCTTACGCCGCTCCGTTCGACCTCCGAATTCGTCGTCATCGATCGCGGCGGCAGCGGATGCAATCTCGAGGAGCATTTCTTCGACAAGCCCTATCGGGTCGAATACGCGTAATCGATGCACGCCCTGCACTTGTTGCGGGGCGTTTGAGCTCTTAGGTTCGGTGCTTCCGAGTCCGTGACCGTTGAGCAATGCAGCATTTCGCCAGAAAAATGTGGGGAGAAACCGGTTGGGGTATGCCGACCTCGCTCGCCCTGCACCTGGCGCTCGCTCTTCTGCTGCTGGTTCGGCTGCCGGAATTATCCGCGCCGGCAAAGGAGCAAAGCGTCAGCGTCGAGCTTGTTCCGCAGCCGAAGAATGCGGAACGGCGCGAGGAAAAACCGAACGCGGCCAAGAGCGAGCAGGCGCGCCCTCAGCCCGAGGTATTCGAGTCGGCGGCAGCGCCGGTCGAAAAGGAACAGCCGCCTCAGCCTGAGTTGCCTCCCGCTGCGCCGAAAAAGGCCGAAACGCCGAGCGAGACGCCGGATGCCTCGCGGTCCGCCCCGGCAAAAACAGAGAACACCGCCAGCGAAAAGCAGGCCGAAACCAGGACGGCGCTAGCGGAGTTGCGCGTCGACTCCAAAGCCACGGCGAACGAGGCGGCCGATACTGCAAGCGCGCCGCCGGCTGCGCCAGTTCCCCAGGAAAAGCCCGTCCTGGAGGAAGCAAAGGCGGAGCCGACGCAGAACCCAGCCGAGGCGAACGTCGAGCACGAGTCGAGCCAACTCGTGCAGGCGAGGGAGCTTTATTCCAAAAACGCCCTGTCTGATCCGCACGTAAAGCAGGCGATCGGCACGCTGCCGCCGAAGAAGCGGGTCGTGCAGCTCTGTACGATCGAGGCACTGGAGCAGATACGGCGCCAAAGACCCGGGTCTGTCCCGGACATGTTCGGCCGCCCTGACGGCGGTTTTGCTTCGGAAACCGCGCTCGACGCCAAAGGCGCGGTGTTCCGCAGCCAGGGGAAGTGGTACTCCTTCGATTTCAGGTGCGAGGTCAACCCCGAAGCGACATCGGTCACTTCCTTCAGCTTCGCGATAGGCAAAGCGATCCCGAAGAGCGAGTGGAGTGCGCGACAGCTGCCGAACAATTGATCACGGCATGGAGGCAGGAATGGCAAGCGCGTATCGCTGGTTGAACGAGCCGGCAAGCTGGGAGGGCGACGACCGCGATCTGTTGCTCAAGACCGACGGCGATACGGATTTCTGGCGCGAAACCTTCTACGGCTTCGTGCGCGACAGCGGACATGCCTATCTTCGTCCGGTTTCAGGCGATTTCACCGCCTCGGCGACGATCGTCGGTCAGTATGAGCAGCTTTACGATCAGGCCGGTCTGATGCTGCGGGTCGACGAGCAGAACTGGATCAAATGCGGTATCGAATATACCGACGGGCTGATCCATTTCAGCGTGGTCGTGACGCGCGGCGTGTCGGACTGGTCGGTCATCCCGTTGCACGCCAAGGCGCCTTCGGACCCGCTGGAGGTGCGGCTGACGCGGCATGGGCATGCGGTGCGGGTGCAATTCCGCTTTGCTGAGGAACGCTGGCAGATGGCGCGACTCTGCCCGTTCTCCTCTGCCGAGGCCGAGGTAGGTGTCACGGCCTGTTCGCCGGAGCGCGCGGGCTTCGAGGCAAGATTCCGCGGGCTGACCGTCGGCCCGCCGATTGCGCGCAGCTTGCACGACGACTGACGGCTCGGTGGTGTGGAGCCGCCGCTTTGGGTCAGGCAATCGCGCGCGGCGCCAGGTTGACCGGCCGGCAGGAGTCGCGGATCACCAGTCTCCCCTGGAGCACGAGACGGCGCGGCGTTTTCGGGCTGGGCCGGAAAGGCGGTCGAGGATGAGCTGCGCAGCTTGTCCGCCGATCGCCTGGACCGGCTGGGCGATGGTCGTCAGATGTGGCTGGAAGACGTCGGCCCAGGGCAATGTCGTCCAGATCTGGGGCGGCACGGGGACGCAACCGGCCCATGATCGCCATGACGGCTTCCACGAATTCGCGGACAAGGAGCCGGGCATCAAGAACCTGCTCGACACGCAGTGAAGAACGGGATGAGGGAAAACGTGAACGGATCCCCCACCGCCCTTCTCTCACCGCATCGCCGACAGCGCCGTGGCGAAGAAATCCTCTCCGCCGAAATTACCTGACTTCAGCGCCAGCAGCATATCCTCTCCGGCAGTGCCGATCGTCCTCAAGAGGGGAACGCCCGGTGCGATCTCCGGACCGATCAGGAAGGCGGGAATGCCGAGCCTGTCGACCGTCGCGCCGGATGTCTCTCCGCCGGCCACGACGAGGCGTCTGACGCCGCGCCGGACGAGTTCGCTTGAGATCGTCGCCGTTGCCGTTTCGATCGCATGGCCGGAGGCCTCGCGCCCGAAGCGTGCCTGAAGACGCGAAACGGTTTCGGGCGTAGCGCTCGCGGCGATGACGACAGGCCCCTCGGCGATCCGCTCTCCCGCCCAGGCGACGGCCGCGGAAATCTCGTCCGATCCGCCGAGGAGCTTTTCCGTGTCGATCCTCAGGACGGGCATCCGGCTTTCGGCTGCCGCAATCTGCTTCAGCGTCGCCGCCGAGCAACTGCCCGCGACGACGGCGGCAAGGCCGCCGACGGGGCGCGTCACGGGCTCCGCGCCGGCGCCCGCCGATGCCCGGCCGGAGCGCACGAGTGCGCGGGCGAGCCCGAGCCCCAGGCCCGATGCGCCGGTGGAGACGGGCATTGCCAGCGCGATCCGGCCGAGCGTTTCCAGATCGCCTTCGAAGACGGCATCCGCGATCGCCGCGGCGACGCCTTCGCCGCTGAGCCCGTCGAGCCGCGCTTTTACCGCGTCCGGTCCGGCTGCCACAGTCGCCAGGTCGACGAGCCCGACAGTGCCGCGCGACTGCCGGGCGAGCACCCTTGCCAGATTGGCGTCGCGCATCGGGTTGAGCGGGTGGTCTTTCAGCGGGCTTTCGTCGAGCGGCTGGCCGTTGACGAAGAGATGGCCGAGATAGACCGTACGCCCCGTTTCCGGGAAGGCCGGCGTAACGAGGGCAATGCTGCCGCCGGAGACGCTCAGAAGCGCCTCGGTTACCGGTCCGATATTGCCGCGGTCCGTCGAATCGAAGGTCGAGCAGATCTTGTACATTACATGGGCCGCACCGCGGCCGCGCAGCCAGCTTTCCGCGTCGAGCGCCGCGGCCACGGCCTCGCCGGCCGGAGCCGAGCGGATTTTCAGGGAGACGACCACCGCATCGGCGTCGGGCAGTGCGAGCGCCGGATCGGGAATGCCGACCGTCTGCACGGTGCGCAGCCCGTTCTTCGTCAGTGTGTTGGCCAGGTCCGAGGCGCCGGTATAGTCGTCGGCGATTGATCCGAGCAGAATGGTCATGGGTCAGCTCCGTTGAAAGGGTTCGAACCAGCCGAGGCCGGCGAGCGTGGAGCCGCGCGGATTATATTCGCAGCCGACGAAACCTCTATAGCCGAGGCGGTCGATTTCCTGGAACAGATAGGGATAATTCAGCTCTTCTCCGTCCGGCTCACCCCGTGAGGGAACGCTGGCGATCTGGATGTGGCCGGTCACCGGCATGAGGCGGCGGAGTGCCGTCGCGACGTCCCCATGCATGATCTGCCGGTGGTAGATGTCGAACTGGAGCTTCAGGTTGGAGTGTCCGAGTTCCGCGATGAGCCGTTCGGCGGCCCCGAAATCATTGAGGAAGTAGCCGGGCATGTTGCGGCCGTTGATCGGCTCGATAAGAAGAAGCAAGTCCTTTTCGGCCAGGCGCTCGGCCGTGTAGGCGACCGAGCGGCGGTAGCACGCGACCGCCTCCGGATCGGACGGGTCGGCCAGTCCCGCCATCAGGTGCAGCCGGCCGACGCCGGTCGCAGCCGCGTAGTCCAGCGCCTTGCCGATATCCGATTTCAGGTCGTCGAAACGGCCGGGCAGGGCGGCGATGCCGCGCTCGCCCGCCGCCCAGTCGCCCGGAGGCAGATTGAACAGCGCCTGCTCGAGCCCGTTGCGGGCAAGCCGCTCGGCAATCGCCTCGGGCGAGGCCTCGTAGGGAAAGAGATATTCGACGGCGGTGAATCCGGCGTCGGCCGCCGCATCGAAGCGGTCGAGAAACGCCCATTCGGTGAACATCATCGTCAGATTGGCGGCGAAAACGGGCATTCGTGTCGTCCTATGATCTGTTCTTTTCGGGCAACTCGGCACCGGAGAGCTGTGCGTAAAGCCGCGCAAGGGAAGCGTCGTCGTCGCGCCCCATGCCTGCACCCGAAGCTGCGAGATACATCTGCAGTGCCGCGGCGGCGAGCGGCACGGGATAGCGCTCGGCGCGCGCCATATCCTGGACGATCCCGAGATCCTTCACGAAAATCTCGATGGCGCTCAGCGGCGTATAATCTCCCGCAAGCACATGCGGGACGCGGTTCTCGAACATCCAGGAGTTGCCGGCCGATGCGGTGATCACCTCGTAGACCCTGTCCAGATCGAGCCCTTGCTTGGCGGCAAAGGCGATCGCCTCGCAGGCGGCGGCGATATGAACGCCGGCGAGAAGCTGGTTGATCATCTTGAATGCGGCCCCGGTCCCGGCAGCGGCGCCCAGTTCGTAGACCTTGGCGGCCATGGCATCGAGCGCCGGTCGCGCCGCCGCGAAGGCCTGCGGCGATCCCGAAGCCATGATCGTCAGTTCGCCCTGTTCGGCCTTTGCCGCACCGCCCGATATCGGCGCGTCGAGATAGTGAACTCCCAGCGCTTCCAGTCGCTGCGCAAGGTCGCGGGCGATCGCCGGGTCCATGGTCGCGGACGACACGAATACGGCGCCGGGCTTCATCGCGCCGGCGAGGCCATGGGGGCCGAACAGAACGGCTTGTGTCTGAGCGCCGTTCACCACGACCGACACGACGATGTCGGCGCCAGCCGCCAGCTCGCCGAGCGTGCCCGCTGCGCGCCCGCCCTGGGCGACGAAACGCTCCACCGCCGCGGGCGCGACGTCATATCCGACGACATCGAACCCCGCGCGCATGATCGAGCACGCCATGCCGAAACCCATCGAGCCGAGGCCGGCCACCGCGATCTTCACTGCCACTCCCGTTCCTCCGTGAGGTCATGAACGCGATCGATCCTAGTGGTGTTTGGCAGCGCTGCCAACCGAAATTGGTAGCGCTGCCAAAAAAAATCGCTATGAGTGGAGGCAACGAACGGACCTCGGGGAGCAAAGCGGGAAAGTGGGTACGGAGGTCAAGCAGCAGGCGAGCGTCACGCTTGCGCAGGTGGCGCAAGCCGCGGGCGTCGGCGAGAGCACGGTTTCCCGCGTTCTTCGCAATCAGGGTTCGTTCTCCCCGAAGGCGCGTCAGCGCGTGCTGGAGGCGGTCGAGCGGCTCGGCTACGTGCCGAACCGGATCGCCGGAACCCTGGCATCTGCGGGGTCACGCCTCGTCGCCTTCGTCGTTCCTTCGCTTACCAATATCGTGTTTCCGGACGTGCTCAGGGGCGCGAGCGGCGTGCTGGAGAAAAGCCAGTATCAGGCGGTCTTTTCGGTGACCGACTACGATCCGCAGCGCGAAGAGGCGCTTGTCGCCGCGATGCTCGCCTGGCGGCCGGCGGCGGTCATGCTTGCCGGCTTCGAGCATACCGAAGGCACGCTCAGGATGTTGCGGGCAAGCGGCTGCCGCGTCGTGGAACTGCTCGATCTGGACGGGACGGCCGTGGACCTTGCGGTCGGGTTCTCCAACCGGCGGGCGGGCGGCGCAAGCGCCGATTTCCTGTTGAAGCGGGGTTATCGCCGGATCGGCTATGTCGGCCACGCGCTCGACCGGGACACGCGCGCCGGCAAGCGCTTCGACGGCTTCCGCGAAGCTCTCGATCTGGCCGGGGTCCCTCTCGCCGATCGGGAAATCCACGCGGGCGAGTCTTCGGTGGAGAGCGGGCGGGCGGGCCTGGAAAGGCTTCTCCGGAGAAATGCCGGGCTCGATGCCGTCTATTTCTCGAACGACGACATGGCGCTGGGCGGCTATTTCCACTGCCTTGCACGCGCTATTCCCGTGCCCTCCGGGGTTGCTCTCTTCGGCCATAACGGGCTCGACATCGGCCAGGCGACGCCACAGCCCCTTGCGACCATCCGCACGCCCCGGGTCGCCACGGGAAAGCTCGCCGCCGAGCTGGTCGTCGGCGGCGCGCCGCCCCAGGTCGCAGACCTCGGATTCGAACTGCTTGCAGGCGCAACGGCCTGAACGGAAGGAGCGTAACATGTCCGAAACACGTCTTCGCGAAGAGATCTGCCGCTACGGCCGTTCCCTGTTCGAGCGGGGCCTGACGCCCGGCTCGTCCGGCAACATCTCGCTGAGGCTCGATGACGGCGGTTGGCTCGTGACGCCCACCAATGCCTCCCTCGGCTTCCTCGATCCCGCGCGGATCTCGCGCCTCGACGCCGGCGGCCGGCTCGTCTCGGGCGACAAGCCGACAAAGGAGATTCCGCTCCATGCCGCTCTATACGAAACGCGCGGCAGCGCCCGCGCGATCGTTCATCTCCATTCCACCCATGCGGTCGCGCTTACCATGCTGCCGGAAATCGATCCGCGTGCCGCCCTTCCGCCGATGACGCCCTATTACCTCATGCGGGCCGGGGAGACGGCGCTCGTGCCCTACTACCGCCCGGGCGACCCGGCGGTCGCCGATGCGATCCGCGGGCTCGCAGGCAGATATTCCTCCGTGCTGCTTGCCAATCACGGTCCGGTCGTCGCCGGCGACAGTCTGGAGGCCGCGGTCTTTGCGACGGAGGAACTGGAGGAGACGGCCAAGCTCTACCTGCTCCTGCGCAACCTCAATCCACGCTACCTCAGCCCGCAACAAGTGGCCGATCTGGCCAAAACCTTCAATCTCGACCTGCCCTCGCTCGCCGATCACGAAGGACATGAGCATGGTTAGAGTGCCGGTCTGAATCCCGGCTTGCCATCCCACGGCACCGCACAACGGGCCGTGCATTTTTGGTGCGCTGCCGCAACGAACCTGTCTTGACCGGGCCTCCCGATACGCACTCTATTGGTCATACTGATCTGCTGGACCAACCAGTGGATCAGTTGGAGGCGCGGCGATGAACGGAAGTCCAATCCTCACGCATATGCCGAAGGTCGGGCAGAGCCTCGAGCGCCGTACCGCGCGCGACCTCATCGCCGACAAGCTCATGGTACTGGTTGCGACCAACATGCTGAGGCCGGGCGACGTGCTGCCGGGCGAACGCGAGCTTGCGAGCGTGCTCCATGTGAGCCGCGAAACCGTCCGGGGCGCCATCCAGACGCTCGCGGCGCGCGGCGTGGTCGAGGTGTCGCAAGGAAGCAGACGCGCGTAGGAACTGTCGATCTCAGCCATCTTACGGTGACGATCGCCTCGCCGAACGCGATCGACAGTTACGATCTGGAGGACGTTCATGCCGCACGGCTCCACATCGAGCTGAAGGTCGTCGGCGATGCGGCCGAAAACATCGACGAGGAATCGCTTCGCAAACTTGACAGCCTTCTCGATGCGCAGAAGATCTGTGGCGACGACGCCATGCGCTTTCTGATCTGCGACCGTGAGTTTCATGTGGCGATCTACCGGGCCTGCGGCAATCCGCTGCTCTGCGATTTCGTCACCGACCTCTATACCTATATGATGGATTACCGGCGCAACGCCATGTCGCGGCCGGGAGCCATCGAAGCGAGCTACAAGGATCACAGCGACATCGTTGCCGCGCTCAGGCGGCGCGACCGGGCGGCGGTCGTCGACGCGTTTCACCGCCATCTGATCCGCATCTACGAGACGACCAAGGATCTGCTGGCGGGCGAGGAGGTAAACGGAAAGAACAGAAAGCTAAGCTGAGCCAGGGCTGATCGGGTGGCTGAACAGGAGGAGGTTGGCCGCAAATGCATGTAATGGTCATAGGTGCTGCCGGCATGATCGGCCGGAAACTGGTCGAAAGGCTGGCGGCGGCGCCCGAGTCGCTCGGACGCGAGATCACCAGCCTGACACTGGCGGACGTGATGGAACCGCCCGTGCCGCCGGCCTTTGCGTCCCTTTCGACGAGGCTAGCCATCGACCTGTCCACGCAAGGCGGCGCGGAGCGTCTGATCTCGTCGCGGCCCGACGTGATCTTCCACCTCGCGGCGATCGTATCGGGAGAGGCGGAGGCGGACTTCGACAAAGGCTACCTGGTCAATCTCGACGGCACGCGCGCGCTCTTCGAGGCGATCCGCCGGGAGGGACAGCGCGACCGCTATTTCCCGCGCGTCCTCTTCGCCTCCTCTATCGCCGTCTTCGGTCAGCCGTTCCCGGAAAAAATCGGCGACGAGTTCTTCACGACGCCGCTGACCAGTTACGGGACGCAAAAGGCGATCTGCGAGCTGCTGCTTGCCGATTATACCCGCCGAGGGTTCTTCGACGGGATCGGCATCCGGCTGCCGACTGTCTGCATTCGGCCCGGAAAGCCGAACAAGGCCGCATCCGGCTTCTTTTCCAACATCCTGCGCGAGCCGCTCGTCGGCCAGGAGGCGGTGCTGCCGGTGGACGAAAACGTCCGGCACTGGTTTGCGAGCCCGCGCTCGGCCGTGGGTTTCTTCATCCATGCCGCGCGGATGGATACGGGCATCATCGGGCCGCGGCGCAACCTTACCATGCCGGGCTTGTCGGCGCTGGTCGGCGAAGAGATCGAGGCGCTCGGCCGTATTGCCGGACAGAAGGCCGTCGGCCTCATTCGCCGCGAGCCGGATCCGTTGATACGGACGATCGTCTCCGGCTGGGCGACCGACTTCGATGCCCGCCGTGCGCGCGAGCTCGGCTTCACGGCCGAGAGCAGTTTCGACGAGATCATCCGCATCCATATCGAGGACGAACTCGGAGGGAGGATCTGACATGGCGAAGGGATCGGGTGAGGGCCGGATCGCGCTGGTCACCGGCGGCGGCACCGGCGTCGGCCGCGGCATAGCCCGGGCCTTGAGTGCGGAAGGCTACAGCGTCGTCATCACCGGCCGCCGTCCGGATGTGCTCGATGCAGCGTCCGCCGAGATCGGCGCCCAAACCGGCCGGCCCGTCCGCGCCGTGGTCTGCGATGTCGGCAATCCGGATCAGGTCGCGGCTCTCTTCGCAGCCGTCCGGGCGGATTTCGGCCGACTGGATCTCCTTGTCAACAATGCCGGCTCGAACGTGCCGCCCGTGCCCCTCGAAGAGGTGACCTTCGAACAGTGGAAC
This sequence comes from Sinorhizobium arboris LMG 14919, assembly GCF_000427465.1. Classification (NCBI taxonomy): domain Bacteria; kingdom Pseudomonadati; phylum Pseudomonadota; class Alphaproteobacteria; order Hyphomicrobiales; family Rhizobiaceae; genus Sinorhizobium; species Sinorhizobium arboris. Next base: position 1,419,104 of record NZ_ATYB01000008.1, read on the forward strand.
GGTATCGTCGCGGCAAACCTGACGGGCGCCTTTCTTTGTACGCAGCATGCCTTCCGGCTGATGAAGGCGCAAACGCCGAGAGGGGGGCGGATCATCAACAACGGCTCGATTTCCGCGCAGACGCCCCGGCCCAATTCGGCGCCCTATACCGCGACCAAGCACGCCATCACCGGCCTCACCAAATCGACGGCGCTAGACGGCCGGACGCATGACATCGCCTGCGGCCAGATCGATATCGGCAATGCCGCTACAGACATGACGGTGCGGATGAGCACCGGCGTGCTGCAGGCCAATGGCGAGGTCGCAGCCGAGCCGACGATACCGATCGAGCACATCGCCGAAGCGGTCGTCTATATGGCAAGCCTGCCGCTCTCGGCCAATGTTCTCACGATGACCGTGATGGCGACCAAAATGCCGCTGGTCGGCCGCGGATGAAAGAGGTTTTCAGCTTGGCGCGATCGCGCAAGCGATAAAACGCTGCCGAAGGGCAAAGATCAGTTCTGGGAGGAACGCAAATGGCAGGCGTGGAATTTGTCAATGTTCGGAAGTCCTTCGGTGCTTTCCCCGTCATCAAGGGCGTGAACATCGAGATCGAGGATGGCGAGTTCGTTATTCTTGTGGGGCCTTCCGGCTGCGGCAAATCCACCTTGCTCCGGATGCTGGCGGGCCTTGAAAACATCACCGCGGGCGAAATCCGAATCGGCGACAAAGTGGTCAACCGCTTGCCGCCGAAGGACCGCGACATTGCCATGGTGTTCCAAAATTATGCGCTTTATCCGCATATGACGGTAGCCGACAACATGGCCTTCTCGTTGATGCTGGCAGCCAGACCGAAGTCCGAAATCGACAAGCGTGTCGGCGCGGCGGCCGAAATCCTCGGCCTCTCGAAGCTGCTCGACCGTTACCCGCGCCAGCTCTCCGGCGGCCAGCGACAACGCGTTGCGATGGGGCGGGCGATCGTGCGCGACCCGCAGGTATTCCTGTTTGATGAACCGCTTTCCAATCTCGATGCGAAGCTGCGCGTCGCCATGCGCGCCGAGATCAAGGAATTGCACCAGCGGCTGAAAACCACGACCGTCTACGTGACCCATGACCAGATCGAAGCGATGACCATGGCCGACAAGATCGTCGTCATGCATGACGGCATCGTCGAGCAGATCGGGGCGCCTCTCGAGCTCTACGACAACCCCGCCAATCTCTTCGTCGCCGGTTTCATCGGATCGCCTGCCATGAACATGCTCAAGGGCCGTCTCGATCCGGACGATCCGAGCGCCTTCCTCACGGCCGACGGAACGGCGCTGCCCGTGATGCGGCCGGCGGCCGCCGCCCATGGGCGCGACCTCGTCTACGGGCTGAGACCCGAATATATGGCTCTCGATCCGAACGGTCTGCCGGCCGAAATCGCGGTTATCGAGCCCACCGGCTACGAGACGCAGTTGATCGCAAGGCTCGGCGGACACGATGTGACCTGTGTTTTCCGCGAAAGGGTGAATGCCAAACCCGGGGAAACGATCCATCTCGCGATCGATGCCGCACATGTGCATTTGTTCGACGCCGGAACCGGGCGGCGGCTGGTCGACTGATACGGTGGATGCTGCACGTGCGCAGCAGATCGAAGTGCTGCGGCGGCCTTGCGCGTCTCAGGACGCGCGGGCGCCGCGGGGAGGGAGGAGCCTTCGTGGGCCCGGAAGGTGCCGGGATGGCTGGCATCGCTCAAGTCGCATTCGCCAAGCGGGACGGTGAATGCCGGAGAAAGACGCTCCCGCATTTTTGAGGAGGAGTAGCATGCCGATAAAGAGACGTGATTTTCTCGCAACCTCTGCCGCACTCGCCGGCGTTGCGGGTCTGGGCATCCGCCCGTCCTTCGCACAGGCAGAGCCGAGCTACAAGCCGGAGGAGGGGGCGAGCCTCAGGCTTCTCAGATGGACGCCTTTCGTCAAGGGCGACGAAGACGCCTGGATTGCCAACACCAAGAAGTTCACCGAAGCTACGGGCGTCGAGGTGCGTATCGACAAGGAAAGCTGGGAGGACATCCGCCCGAAGGCGGCGGTTGCCGCCAATGTCGGCTCCGGACCGGATATGGTGATGTGCTGGTTCGACGACGCACATCAATACCCTGACAAGCTCGTCGACCTGACGGAGCTTGCCGATTATCTCGGCAACAAATATGGGGGATGGTACGACGGCCTGAAAGGATATGCGAGCCGCGAAGGGCAGTTCATCGCCATGCCGCTGGCGGCGATCGGCAACGCCGTCTGCTACCGCGACAGCCACATGAAGGCGGCCGGCTTCAGCGAATTTCCGAAGGATACGGCCGGCTTCCTCGAACTCTGCAAGGCGCTCAAAGCCAAGGGAACCCCGGCCGGCTTTCCCCATGGCAAAGCGGTCGGCGACGGCAACAACTACGCCCATTGGCTGCTGTGGAGCCATGGCGGCAAGATGGTCGACGAGAGCGGCAAGGTCACGATCAACAGCCCGGAGACGCTCGCTGCAGTCAATTACGCGAAGTCGCTATACGAGACCTTCATCCCGGGCACGGAGAGCTGGCTGGACATCAACAACAACCGCGCCTTCCTTGCCGGGCAGGTATCGCTGACGGCAAACGGCGTGTCGCTCTACTATGCGGCCAAGAAGGATCCGGCCCTTGCGGAGCTCGCGGCGGACATTCGCACGACCAATTTCCCGATCGGTCCGGTCGGCCAGAGCGTCGAACTTCACCAGACGAGCTCGATTCTGCTCTTCAAGCACAGCAAGTATCCCGAAGCCGCCAAGGCCTACCTCAAGTTCATGATGGAAGCCGACCAGATGAATGCCTGGATCGAGGGATCGAGCGCCTATTGCTGCCAGCCGCTGAAAGCCTTCGCCGACAATCCGGTCTGGACCTCGGATCCGATCCACGCACCCTATGCACGCGCCTCGGAGACGCTGCGGCCGAACGGCTATGCGGGCCCGCTCGGCTATGCCTCGGCAGGCGTGATGGCGGATTACGTTCTGGTGGACATGTTCGCCAGTGCGGTCACCGGCCAGGCAACGCCGGAAGACGCCATCGTCGAGGCCGAACGGCGGGCGAACCGCTACTATAGGGTTTGACCCTCGCGGCCCATGGGCCGCCTCAAAGCCGGCAGCAAACGCTGCCGGCGAATGCCCCGAGTTTCGTCCCTCCAGCCGGAGAAGCCCGATGTCCACCATAACGCCGTCCGGAAAGCCATCCACTACGGCTTCGCCGATGCAGAACAACAATGTGCTCGGCTTCCTGTTCATGCTGCCGGCAGCCGTCTTTCTGATCTGCTTCCTGACCTATCCGCTTGGCCTCGGGGTCTGGCTCGGATTCACCGATACGCGCATCGGCCGCGACGGTATCTTCATCGGCTTCGAGAACTACACGTTTCTCGCCCGGGATTCGGTCTTCTGGCTCTCGGTCTTCAACACGCTGCTCTACACCTTCGTGGCGTCGATCCTGAAATTCGTACTCGGGCTCTGGCTGGCCCTGCTGCTGAATGAGAACCTGCCTTTCAAATCCTTCTTCCGCGCGATCGTGCTCCTGCCCTGGGTCGTGCCGACGGTGCTCTCGGCGCTTGCATTCTGGTGGATCTACGATTCGCAGTTTTCGATCATCTCCTGGTCGTTGATGCAGCTCGGCTTCATCGACGGGCCGATCAATTTCCTGGGGGACCCGAATAATGCGCGGGCTTCCGTTATTGCCGCCAATGTCTGGCGCGGCATTCCCTTCGTGGCGATCTCGCTCCTGGCCGGACTGCAGACGATCCCGGCTTCGCTGCAGGAGGCAGCCTCGCTCGACGGTGCCACAAGCTGGCAACGTTTCCGCTATGTAACCTTGCCGATGCTCACTCCGATCATCGCTGTCGTCATGACCTTTTCCGTGCTCTTCACCTTTACAGATTTTCAGCTGATTTACGTGCTGACCAAGGGCGGGCCGGTCAACGCAACCCATTTGATGGCGACGCTTTCATTCCAGCGCGGCATTCCGGGCGGGCAACTCGGGGAGGGCGCGGCGATCGCCGTGGCCATGATCCCCTTCCTGCTCGCCGCCATCATGTTCAGCTTCTTCGGCCTGCAACGCCGCAAATGGCAGCAGGGCGGCCAGGATTGAGCGGGAGGACAAAATGAACGCGACCACACGAGCCGACGACGAGGTCCTCACCGATCGCGCCGAGGGCATGAGCTATCTGAACCGCCTGCCGCGACGGATCGTCGTGCTTTACCTGCCGATGGCGGTCTTCGTCTTCGTACTGCTCTTCCCGTTCTACTGGATGGCGATCACGGCGGTGAAGCCCAACGCGCAGTTGACCGACTACAACAATTACAGCCCTTTCTGGGTTGTCCGCCCGACGCTGGACCACATTAAATATCTGCTCTTCGAGACCTCCTACCCGGGCTGGCTCTGGAACACGATGCTGGTGGCCGTAGGCTCGACCATCCTGTCGCTGGCGGCATCGGTTTTCGCGGCCTATGCAATCGAACGGGTGCGCTTCACCGGAGCGCGGCCGGTCGGCCTCCTGATCTTTCTCGCCTATCTGGTGCCGCCGTCGATCCTCTTCATTCCGCTCGCCTTCATCGTCTTCAAATTCGGCATCTACGATTCCAAGCTGGCGCTGATCTTCACCTATCCGACATTCCTCATACCGTTCTGCACCTGGCTCTTGATGGGCTATTTCCGCTCGATCCCCTTCGAGCTGGAGGAAAGCGCGCTGGTGGACGGCGCGACGCGCTGGCAGATTCTGGTGAAGATCATCCTGCCGCTCGCCGTGCCGGGCCTGATCTCGGCCGGCATCTTCGCCTTCACGCTCTCCTGGAACGAGTTCATCTACGCGCTGACATTCATCCAGTCGTCGGAAAACAAGACCGTACCGGTCGGCGTGCTGACGGAATTGGTGCGCGGCGACGTATTCGAGTGGGGCGCGCTGATGGCGGGCGCACTGTTCGGCTCGTTGCCCGTGGTCATCCTCTATTCCTTCTTCGTCGACTATTACGTCTCGTCGATGACGGGAGCGGTGAAAGAATGATCGGCGCCTTCGATCATCGTCCGGCAAGCAGGAGGGCGAACGCAGCAAGGATCACCGCGAATGGTGCCCAGGCGGCAGAATCCTCCATGGCCAGAAGTGTGAGGCCGCTGAAGGCGCACCAGAGGACCGGGATGGGCAGAAGCAGCCAGAGCTTTTGCGATACGACCGCCAGCAGGGCGCCGAGCGTCACCGCAGCGGTCGGATCCGGCATCGCGCCGAAAGTTTCGGCCGAGGCGGGCGCGCGCCCCGCGAGCAGCGGCAGGAAGGGATAGGCGAGCGAGCCGGACACCATCAGGCCGATGCCGCCACGACGGCGCAGGCTGGTCGCGGGCAATGCGCCATTTTGCGTCCACCGGATCGCAAAAAGCAGCAAACCGGCCTCCAGCATGAAGACCGCCGTGGCATAGGACATCGCCCAGTTTATGGTGGAGTAGCGCAGCCATAAAAATTGCCAGGCACAGAAGAGCCAGGCCAGGGCGAGCGTCGCCAGGGCCGCGGCGCGAGCGCGCCGGCCATCCGTTGCGGTGGCGAAAAGAATGGCAAGCGCTCCGGCAATGAAGACGAGCTGAAGCGGCCAGAGCCCCTGATTGTAGCGCTCGACAAGGCGAAAATAGACGCGCGGCGAAAACATAAGGAAATCCGCGAGCGTATAGGTCGCCCATTCCGACATCACGTCAAATCCGTATCACGCCGCGACAGGATCATGCTTCACAGCGCCTCCACATAGGCGGCCATGCGGCGGCGCAGCTTCTCGCCGGGCAGGATGCCGCTCGCAGCCTCCAGATTCTCCCGTACATGGTCGACGCGCGTCGTCGCCGGGATTGCGCAGGTGACCGCCGGATGCGAAATGATGAACTTCAGGAGAAACTGCGCCCAGCTGCGGGCGCCGGTTTCCGCAATCCAATCCGGCAACGGTTCGTCTTCGACCTGCCGGATCAGATCGCCTTGCCGGAAGGGCCGGTTGACGATCACGGCAATGCCCTTCTCCTGCGCCAGCGGCAAAATGCGCTCCTCCACCTCGCGGTCGAGGATATTGTAGGTGACCTGGACGAAATCGATCGGCTGGGTCGCCATGACCTGCTCGATCTCGCGGTGCCTGCGCCCTTCCGAGGTGGTGATGCCGACATAGCGCAGCCGGCCCGCCGCCTTCATGTCGAAGAGCGCGGGCAGGTGCTCCTCCCAGGAGACGAGATTGTGAACCTGCATGAGTTCGAATTTTTCGACGCCCCAGTAGTCCTTCGATGCCTCGATCTGGGCCGCGCCTCCGGCCGGGTCCGATATCCAGACCTTTTCCGCCGAGAAGAGCCGCTTCGGGTATCCGAGCTTGCCGAGACCGTAGCCGATCGTCGGCTGGGACGATCCGTACATCGGCGAGCAATCGATCATGCGACCGCCGCCTTCGAAAAAGGCGGCGATCACGGCGGCGCACTCGTCCAGCAGGACAGGATCGTCTCCGACATTGAAGGTGATCCAGGTGCCGAGGCCGACCAGCGGCAGCGGCTCTTCGCTTTTCGGTATAACGCGAGTCAGGGGGCGGGCAGCCCCGCCCGCCGCCAACCGTGGCACGAACGGCAGCGACACGCCGATGCCAAGCCCCTGAACGACTGCGCGCCGCGTGATGGTCATCGCTCGCCCCTACGGATCGAAGCTCTCAGCGACCTTTCGCGACCAACCGGACGCATGGTGCTGCGGGTTGGGCGGGATAATAACCTCTGCGGCGCTGTTCCGCAGCCACGAAGTCGTGAGCGGCGTCATCAACTCTCGCGATATGCCCGCTCGAGTGCGGCGATATCGAGCTTTACCATGCCGAGCATGACCTCCGTCACGCGCTTCGCTCTTTCGCGGTTCGCATCGGAAATCATCTCGCCGAGGACGCGGGGCACGATCTGCCAGGACAGGCCCCAGCGGTCCTTCAGCCATCCGCACTGTTCCGCTTTGCCGCCATTGTCGAGGAAGGCGTTCCAGATGCGGTCGATCTCTTCCTGGCTGTCGCAGGCGACCTGGATCGAGAAAGCGTGGTTGAAGGGATCGAAAGGACCGGCCTCGAGTGCGGTGAAATTCTGATCGTCAAGGGTGAATTCGATCACCTTGACGGTGCCCGGCGGGCCGCTGGGCGTTTCGGCGGGCAAGGTCGTGGTGGCGGACAGGGCGGAATTCGGGATCGTGGCCACGTAGAACTCGACCGCCTGTTGGGCGTTTTCCGGGAACCAGAGATGGGAGATGATCTTGGGCATGGAAGGATTTCCTTCGATAAGTGGACATTCTGTACGGCCCAAGGACGTTCGGGAGCCGCGGCTCCCGACGGACCGGTCAGAATATCTTCCACGCCTGCAGGGGGAAGAGCGGATAGAATGGGTGCAGTTTTCCGCCCGCATGCCGCTCCGGCCGCTTGAAGCATGATCGGGACTCAGGGACGAGGGAGGCTAGTTCCGGTGCGGGCTCCGCGGGACCGCGGCAGGTTCCAGTTCATTGATGCCGTCAGCGTGCTGATCGTTCGCAGGAGAGGCCTCGATTTCGAGATTGTGCTTTGCATGGCGCATGTGCTGCCATTCCTTCTCAAGGCGCAGGAATACGTCCGTCGGCATGAATTTTCGCTGCATTCGACCCTCCACACGGCTGCGTCAGTGAACACGCAAGGAGCTGCTTTGGTTCCCGCGGCAATTTGCAAATTGTAAAGAATACCGTTTCCGTTCTGCCAAGGATCGATACGGCTAGTCCCGACGCCGACCCAATAGGTGAACCCGCGCTGCTGCTGATCGGTTATGCGGCGGGGTCCACCTATCGCCCCTCGAAACTGGTGAGGCCGCCTCCTCAACAATATCCGGCGGGCGGCCTCAAGGCATACGCCTCAACCCGGATTTCACTCCCGGCGCGCGCTCGCGTCAAGGTTTAGCGTTTACTCAATTCGAGTTAGGAAAGATGTACCGGGCGCGTGTGCCTGCCGGGCAAGCCGAATGCGATACGGCCTATATGGTCTGCAGCGTCCAGGAGGTCGCGCCGGCGATCAGCCCCAGGGCGAGGGCAATCGCGATCGCATACCTCATCATCTTCATCCGTCGTGTCCGTTCGCCGGTCCAATCGTAGCTCATCATGCGCTCCGAGATGTGCAGCTCAAACGTTAAGATTGAACGCATTTTCTTAACAAAACGGAAACCAGGCGCTACCAGTTTTGAGTCCCGTTGATTGTAAGTTCCTGTCGGAGCGCCGTCCCGTTATCAAATTGTTAAGATTGCGTAATCGGCTTGCGCGTCCCCTTTCGGTAAAATAAGCGTAAAATTATATCAAAGTAAAGATGAATGTTCAGTGCCTGTATGCCTCGTGATTATTATTTAGGCTAAGAAGACAATTTACCATTATTTGAAAAATGCGTGGCCGCTTAACTATTCGCCGGCGTATTCAGTCTATATTTAGGGTGTCATTGCGGGCGTGAGAGCGATCGGGCATGTGCGGATTCGGCGGGTATCTTGGTTCAATACGGGACGGTAAACCCCTTCTCGAAAGGATGGCGGCCGCCATTGGCCACCGTGGGCCGGACGAGCGCGGGATATTCACGACCCCGGGGGCGGGCCTCGGCCACGTCCGGCTGTCCATTGTGGGGCTCGGCGACGGCCAGCAGCCGATGTCCGACCCGAGCGGCGAACTGACGATCGCTTTTAATGGCGAAATCTTCAACTATGTGGAGTTGCGCGATGAGTTGCGCGCCAAGGGACGCCGCTTCCGCACCGCCAGTGACACGGAGGTGATCCTCCATCTTTACGAGGAACTGGGCGAAGACTGTCTCTCTCTCCTCAACGGCGATTTCGCCTTTGCGATCTGGGACGCACGCCGGCGCCGGATGATGCTCGCGCGCGACCGTATGGGTGTGCGCCCGCTCTTCCACACCATGAGCGGTGGCACGCTCTATTTCGCATCCGAGGTAAAGGCGCTTCTGGAGGTTCCGGGCGTCTCCGCAGAGATCGACCCGATCGCACTCGACCAGATCTTCACGCTCTGGGCGCCGATCGCGCCGCGTACGCCCTTCCGTGACATCCTTGAGCTCGAACCCGGGCATCTGATGATCGCCGATCAGAACGGCGTCACCACACGGCCCTATTGGCAGCTCGACTATCCGGACCGGGACACGCGCTCCGTCTATACGAGGGAAAGCCACGCGGCCGAGGAACTGCGCGATCTGCTGACGGATGCGACGCGCATCCGCATGCGGGCCGACGTGCCCGTCGGGGCCTATCTTTCCGGAGGCCTCGATTCGTCCGTCATCTCGGCGCTGGCGGCCGGGATGACGCCGCAAGGCTTACGCACCTTCTCCGTGACTTTCGACAGCGTGGAACATGACGAAAGCGCATTCCAGGAGGAGATGGCAGCGGCACTCGGAACCGAGCACAGCGCTGTGGCGTGCGGCGCCGGCGACATCGCCGGAGACTTTCCCGATGTCATCCGTTTCACCGAGAAGCCGATCATCCGCACTGCGCCCGCGCCGCTTTACAAATTGTCGCGCCTGGTGCGCGAGGCGGGACTGAAAGTGGTACTGACGGGCGAGGGCGCCGACGAGGTCTTCGCCGGTTACGACATCTTCAAGGAGGCGCGCGTCCGCCGTTTCTGCGGCAGGCAACCCGGTTCGCGCAGCAGGCCGCATCTCTTCCGCAAGCTCTACCCCTATCTGCCCGGCCTCCAACAGCAGTCGGCCGAATATCTCGCCGCCTTTTTCGGCGCTGGCGACGTGGCGCTCGATGATCCGCTCTTCTCGCATCGGCCCCGCTTCAAAGGCACGGCGGCGACCAAGATGTTCTTCTCCGCGGACCTGCGCGCGGAACTCAAGGATTATGACGCGGCGGAAGAACTCGTCGGGCGGCTTCCCGCAGCCTTCGGCCGCTGGCACCCGCTGCATCAGGCCCAATATCTCGAAAGCCGTTTCCTGCTGCCCGGATACATTCTCTCCAGCCAGGGCGATCGCATGGCGATGGCGCACGGCATCGAGGGCCGTTTCCCGTTCCTCGACCACCGCCTCGTCGAATTCGCCGCCAGGCTGCCGCCCGAAATGAAGCTGAAGGGCCTCGTCGAGAAGCATGTTCTGCGCGAGGCGACGAAGGACCTGCTGCCGCCGGCGATCGGCCGGCGGACGAAGCAGCCCTATCGCGCCCCGGACAGCCACTCCTTCAGCGGAGCGGGCGAACTCGACTATGTGCGCTCGGCCATGAGCGGCGACGCGATCGCCGCCGGCGGGCTCTTCAACGCCAAAGCGGTGGCGAAGCTCTACGAGAAATGCCAGTCGCGCCCGGCCTCAGGGTTCCGCGACAATGCGGCCTTCGTTGGCATCCTGTCGACGCAGCTGTGGCTGCAGACATTCACCGGCCGCAGCCTTCGCAAGGCTGCGGCTGCGTAAAAACCATTGGAAGAAAGGATAGTGGAATGACACAGGCGATTAAGGACAGGGTCAGGGCATTCGTCATCGAGAACTTTCTCTTCGGCGACAGTGCATACGAACTCGCCGACGATGCTTCGCTGATCGAGAACGACATCATCGATTCGACCGGCGTTCTGGAGCTGGTGGCCTTCATCGAAGACGATTTCGGGATCGTGATGGCCGATGCGGATATCGTCCCGCAAAATCTCGACTCGCTCGCGCGGATTGCGGCTTTCATCGAAGCGAAAGCCGCCGTGCCGGTTTCGGCGTAGAGGGGAAAGGCGGGGGCATCATCATGCGGTTCGAGCAATTCCTTATCAGGAACGCCGCGGCCAACGGGGCAAAGACGGCGCTGATCACCGATCGCCGGCGGCTCAGCTATGCCGAACTCGACGATCTTTCAACACGCCTTGCCGCCGCTCTTGCTAAAAACGGCGTGAAGCCGAACGATCGGGTTCTGGTCTTTATGGACAATTGCTGGGAGGCGGCCGTCGCGATCTTCGCGATCCTGAAGGCCGGAGCGACCTTCAGCCCGATCAATGCATCGACCAAGGCGGACAAGCTTGCCTATATTGTCGCCGACTGCGAGGCGGCGGCTATCCTGACGCAGGCCAAGCTGATGCCGGTCGTTGCAGAGGCGCTGGCGCTTGCTCCGGGCCATGCGCCATTCGTCGCCTCGACCGCCGCGCCAGGCGCCCGCATCCCGGACGGTGCCGCGTCCTTCGAGGAATGCCTGACGGTTGCCCCCGCGCCAGTCCGCCACGGCGGCATCGACGTCGACCTCGGCATGCTGATCTATACCTCCGGCTCGACCGGCCGTCCCAAGGGCGTGATGATGACGCATCGCAACATCGATGCGGCCTCGGAATCGATCACCACCTATCTCCGCAATACGCCCGATGACGTCATCCTGAACGTACTGCCGCTCGCCTTCGACTACGGTCTCTACCAGTTGCTGATGTCGATCCGGCTCGGCGCAACGCTCGTGCTCGAAAAATCCTTTGCCTTCCCGCAGGCGATCTTCGACCGCATTCGGGCCGAGGGGGTCACCGGATTCCCGCTCGTGCCGACCATGGCGGCGATGATCCTGCAGATGCGCGATCTCGAACCCGGGTTCCTGCCGAGCCTTCGCTATATCTCCAACACGGCGGCGGCCCTCCCGCCGGCGCATATCGCTCGGCTGAGAGAGCTTTTCCCAAGTGCCCGGCTTTATTCCATGTATGGCCTGACCGAGTGCAAGCGCTGCACCTATCTGCCGCCGGAGGAACTCGACCGCCGTCCCGGCTCCGTCGGGATCGCGATACCGAACACCGAAGCGTTCGTGATCGACGACGAGGGAAACCGGGTACCGCCCGGTGTACCCGGCGAACTGGTCATTCGCGGCCCGCATGTGATGCAAGGCTACTGGCACAACGAAGCCGCGACCGAGCGCATGCTGCGCCAAGGCCCAAATCCATGGGAGAAAGTGCTTCACACCGGTGATCTGTTCCGTACCGATGAGGAGGGGTTCCTGTATTTCGTCGGACGCAAGGACGACATCATCAAGACGCGCGGCGAAAAGGTGGCTCCCAAGGAGGTCGAGACCGTGCTGCATGCGCATCCGGGAATTGCCGAGGCCGTGGTCATCGGTGTTCCCGATCCGGTGCTCGGGGCGGCGATCGGCGCTCTCGTCGTATTGTCGGACCCGACGCTGACGGAGAAGGACATCATCCGTCATTGCACCCGCCATCTCGAGGATTTCATGGTGCCGAAGATCGTAGAGTTCCGTACCGAGTTGCCGAAGACGGATACAGGAAAAGTCAGCCGCCGCCTTGCGGCCGAAACATTGGAGCCAGCAGAATGAATATCCGTCCGGACCAGAACGGGCTTGTCTTCTCGGCCGACACTTTGAAAATCGACGAAGCTGCGGAGACCGACCGTATCGTCGCCGGTTTGCGCGCTCAATTGCGCAGCCTGCGCAAACGCGGCCTCGTGCTCGGCCTTTCAGGCGGCATAGATTCGAGCGTCTCGGTTGCGCTGGCCGTACGCGCCGTCGGCGCGAAGAACGTCTTCTGTCTTTTCATGCCGGAGAACGATTCGGATCCGGAGAGCCTGCGCCTCGGCCGGCTGGTCGCCGAGACGTTCGGTGTCGAAGCGGTGGTCGAGGACATCGGACCGACGCTCGACGCCATGGGCTGCTATCGGCGGCGCGATGAATTCATTCGCGAGCTCGTCCCCGATTACGGGCCGGGCTGGGCGTCGAAGATCGTCATCGCCAATGCGCTCGAAGGCGAGGGCTACAACATCTCCTCGCTCGTGGTGCAGAATCCGGAGGGCAAGCAGATCAAGCTGCGTATGCCGCCTTCCGTCTATCTCGGCATCGTCGCCGCGACGAACATGAAGCAGCGTACCCGCAAGCAGATCGAATATTATCATGCTGACCGGCTGAACTTCGCCGTGCTCGGCACGCCGAACCGACTGGAATACGACCAGGGCTTCTTCGTCAAGAATGGCGATGGCGCGGCCGACGTCAAACCGATCGCCCATCTTTACAAGTCACAGGTCTACGCGCTTGCCGGGCATCTCGGTGTTCCCGAGGAAATCCGCCGCCGGCCGCCGACCACCGACACCTATTCGCTGGAGCAGACGCAGGAGGAGTTCTATTTCTCCCTGCCCTATGACCGCATGGACCTCTGCCTCTTCGGTCTTAACAACGGAATCGGCGCCGACGAGGTCGGACGCGCGGCAGATCTCAACGCTGCTCAGGTCGAGCGCGCCTGGGCGGACATCGCCGCCAAGCGCAAGGCGACCCGCTACCTGCATCTCGGCCCGCAACTCGTGCAGCCGGTCGAGGAGATCGAATAAGATTCCGATCGCACGCCCCGTCTCTAAACGGGGCGTGCGATCGGCCGGCCTATTGAGACGGTGCAGGCGTGGTCGGTGCCGGTGCCGGTTCCGTGGGCGCGGGCTCCGTCGCCGGAGGCGGTTCTGTCGCCGGGGGCGTTTCCGCTGTTCCTGGCATGAAGAATATGACCGCGAGAATGATGATCGCGAGGACGATGATGCCAATGATCACGTTTCGGTTCATGCTACTTCCTCCGCTGCTGACGACCATCTTCGATCGACATCACGACGGCGAGTAGAGACGCTGCCGTCCTGCGTTCAACCGGAGATGCGCCGTTAGCGTAGCATGAGTCTCGCCAAGCAATAACATACCAGCTGAGTTGGCTGGCTTTTCTGCCGGCTCGATGCTCTGCCGAGACCGGATGCGCAGCGTGCCGGCCGGTTTTTCATCGCCGAAAAACACCCTGCGGAATCGGAACTTCCGATCGCTGCCTGGGCGGTGCCATAGTTCGCGGGCGCATTGTTTCACAAAGGGAAGAAAGACCATGCTTGCCAGTGACCTCTCAGCGATCGGGCACAGACCTTTGGGACGCTCCGGCCTCTCCGCCGGACCGATCGGCCTCGGCTGTTGGGCGATCGGAGGCTTCTTCACCCTCGACGGGAAGCCGGATGGCTGGGGCAAGGTCGATGACGAACAGTCGATCCGCGCCATACATGCCGGGCTCGACATGGGTGCATCGCTGATCGACACCGCCGACGCTTATGGAACCGGCCACAGCGAGGAGGTCATCGGTCGGGCTCTGAAGGGGCGACGTGCCGACACTGTCGTCGCAACGAAGTTCGGATATACCCATGACCGCGCCAGACGCGCCCTCGTCGGCAAGGATGTCAGCCCTGGCTATATCGAACGGGCCTGCACGGCATCGCTCCGGCGTTTGGGCACCGGCCACATCGACCTCTATCAGATACATGTCGGCGACTTGACGCACGATCAGGCGGATGCCGCCGGCGAGACGCTCGAAAAGCTGGCGGAGAGGGGTGCCATCCGTTTCTGGGGCTGGAGCACAGACGACGCCGCCGGCGCGAAGCGGATGGTGAAGTTTCCGCATTTCGTTGCGGTTCAGCAGGAACTCAACGTTTTCACGGACGGGCCGGATATGCTGGCAATGTGCGAGAACAACGGTCTTGCGAGCCTGAACCGGTCACCACTGGCGATGGGATTTCTGACCGGCAAGTTCAGCCCTGAAATGCGCCTGCCTGACGACGACGTGCGCGCGGCAGGTCATAGCTGGGTGCGGTTCTTCGAGGACGGCCGACCGCGTGGCGACTATCTCGAGCGCCTTGCGGAGCTCAGAGAGCTGCTTCAGACCGGAGGCAGAACTTTGGCTCAAGGTGCGCTGGGGTGGCTGCTCGCCCGTTCGCCCAACACTTTCCCCATACCCGGCTTCAAGACGGAGACGCAGGTTCGCGAGAATCTGGCCGCGATGCAGATGGGGCCACTGCCGGCTGCAATAATGGCGGAGATCGATGCGCTTCTCCGCAGCCGACCGGCCGGCGGAGACCGCCCGCCACGCGGGCGGTGACCGGCAGCCGTTTACGGCAATTCGATCGATGTGGGCGTTCGCGATGGCGATCGGAACTCCATTCGAAAGTGTTGCCCTCCTGCAACGGAATTCACCCGCCGTCTGCAATTCGAAATTGCGTGCTTGCCGAAGCGCCGGTCTCGTGCCAAGATCAATTCATCCGCAATTCAAATCAGAGGAGGCGTAGGATGCATTCCAAGCTCGTGTTTGTGCGCCTCTGTGGCGGAACGGCTTCCGTGCCTTCGATGCGCACTGCATCTGGACTCAGCCTGCGCTGATTCGAGGCTCCAAGCCCGGATTTCCGCCATCTGGCACTTCTCAATTGACCTGACGTGATCGGCTGACGGAGCGGTTGTTCGCATTCCTGCGTTCCGCATCCTCACGTCTTTTTACCCTCGAAAGGACCTGGCTGCGTCATTGCGCCGGGACGGACAGTCATGCGTGAACCACAATCCATAGTTGTCGACCCCCTCGCGTCGACGGTTGATGAGCTCTACAGGAAATTCGGTGTCTGGAAGACCGCCCGCGCGCTGATGTCAGCCGCCTGGAGGCGCCGTCAGGCGAAAAACCAGATCTCCCACTTGTCGAATCGGATGCGCCGGGATGTCGGTCTTCCGGAGGAGGAAGAGGAGGTTCCTATCTGGGATATATGCGCCTTCATTCAGTCCAGGGCGGCACGTCCGGATTGACCTGCAGAGGCGGCAGGCGCCGTAAGAAGGTGCGAAAGGGAGAGGAACGCAGAGCTCCTCTCCCTTTCTGATGTCCCTCTTCCGGCCTCGTCAGCCCTGTGCAAGCTCCAGTCTTCAGCATTGCCTCCTAGAACTGGTCGCCGGTTCCGTCGAGTCTCCTTGCGGACAGGCGGTCTCGCGCGTGACGGAAATCTCCGACGTCATGCAGGGGTGAAACGGACCGAAGATCAGGCAAAGAAGGAGGCCCGGTTAACCATTTGTTAACCATGGCTCGCCTACATCTTGGCAACCAAAAATTAACGAAGATGACCAAAGTGCTAACAGACGCTCGCTCGATCCGCATCAAGGGCCGCTCCTTCCTGGCGCTGGTGCTTTCCCCGGAACTGCCGCTCGACTGGTGGCTCGGCCGGCTTGATGACCTCGCTTCGCGTTCGGCGGGCTTCTTCCTGGGGCGCCCGGTGGTGCTCGACGTGGCGGATCTCGAGATCGACCGGAAACAGTTGAAGAGTCTGCTGGAGGAGCTCGGTCAGCGCAATGTCAGGGTCATGGGGATCGAAGGCGGACGTCCCTCGCTTTTCGAGCCGGGAATGCCGCCTGCCATGAAGGGCGGCCGGCCGGCTCCCGATTTCGAGGTGCCCGAGGCGGATCCGGCCGATGCGCCCAAGGCCGGCAAGGGAAAAGCGGCTGCGCCGGTTACGACCGAGGACGTTCAGCCGGTTCGGGCGACGGCGTCGATCATCGTCAGGGAACCGGTTCGGTCCGGACAGTCGGTCATCTTCCCGGAAGGCGACGTGACGGTGATCGGCTCCGTTGCATCCGGCGCGGAGATCGTCGCAGGAGGTTCGGTCCATATCTACGGGACGCTCAGAGGGCGGGCGCTGGCAGGCTCGGTCGGAAACGCGTCTGCACGCATCTTCTGCCGCCGGCTCGAAGCGGAGCTGCTGGCTATCGACGGCGTCTACAAGACCGCCGAGGATATGGCGCCCAATCTGCGCGGGCAGTCGGTCCAGCTGTGGCTGGAAGGCGATTCGATCATGGCGGAAAGGTTGAACTGAGCCGGTCGCCGGCTGGATTTATCGAATTAGAGCGGGGATGCGGGCGGAAAACCGCCCACAGTTTCCTCCCGCTCTGACAACAGGAGCGGGAAGATGGCGAAAGTAGTTGTGGTCACATCTGGAAAGGGCGGCGTCGGCAAGACGACGTCAACTGCCGCACTGGGTGCGGCGCTGGCGCAGCGCAACGAGAAAACGGTCGTCGTCGATTTCGACGTCGGGCTGCGCAATCTCGACCTCGTCATGGGCGCCGAGCGCCGGGTCGTCTACGACCTCGTCAACGTGATCCAGGGCGACGCGAAGCTGCCGCAGGCGCTGATCCGAGACAAGCGGCTGGACACGCTCTTCCTGCTGCCGGCATCGCAGACCCGGGACAAGGACAGCCTGACCCCAGAGGGCGTCGAGCGGGTGATGGAAGAACTCAAGAAACATTTCGACTGGATCATTTGCGACAGCCCGGCCGGGATAGAGCGCGGCGCGACGCTCGCGATGCGCCACGCTGACCTGGCCGTCATCGTGACCAATCCGGAAGTCTCCTCCGTTCGCGACTCCGATCGCATCATCGGCCTGCTCGATGCCAAGACCGAAAGGGCAGAGCGCGGAGAGCGGGTGGAAAAGCATCTGCTCCTGACTCGCTACGATGCCGTTCGCGCCGAGCGCGGCGACATGCTCAAGGTCGATGACGTTCTCGAGATCCTGTCCATCCCGCTTATCGGTATCGTTCCCGAAAGCATGGACGTCCTCAAGGCTTCCAACCTCGGTGCCCCGGTGACGCTGGCCGACAGCCGCAGCGCTCCGGCACTCGCCTATCTCGACGCTGCGCGCCGGCTTGCGGGCGAAACGGTGCCGATGACCGTTCCGGGCGAGAAGCGCGGTTTTCTGGGCAAGATATTCGGACGGAGGGCAGCATGAGCATTTTCCGTTTCTTCAGCAAGCAGACCTCCGCGCCGACGGCGCGCGAGCGCCTGCAGGTGCTGCTGGCGCATGAGCGGGCGTCGGTCGGCCAATCGGATCTCGTGGCGGTGCTCCGGGAAGAAATTCTCGCCGTCATCGCCAAGCATGTCCAGGTCGACCGCGACAAGGTCAACGTCACGATGGAGCGCGGCGAGCACGTCACGACGCTCGAAGTCGACCTCGAGATCCCGATGAAGGCGGGCGTGCGGGCGGCCTGAGCCGGCCGTGCCGACCCCGCTGCAGCATCGCCGGCCTACCGGATTGCGCAATGGCAAGCCCATCTATATCCCTTTACTGCAGCCTCCTGTTCGGGAGGCTGCAGTACCGTTTTCGCCTGGGCATCGCGCCCTTTGCCGGACTTTGGTCCGAATCGCATCGGACGATCGTCCGACCGGCGAAAGCGAAACGTCTGAAACACCCCGATTGCAGTTGACGCACTGACCAGACCGTGAACAAAGATGGCGCAACAGCTGGCGGAAGCGAATGTCAGGCTTTCCCGGTGGACTGTTGTCGCGTCGGCGTCGATACCGACGATCGGTGATAGCGTCAAAGCGTTCGCGAAACCGCGAACGGACGCCGGCCGGTGAACCCTTCAGGAGGAGCGCGATGGTCACGCGTCGAAACTTTCTTGCAGCGCTATGCTGGGTTTCGGTCGGCCTTCCCGTTGCCGTGTCGCCCTATAAGATCGCCCTGTCAGGTTCGAGCCTCGAGCTGAGACCGCAATCCGCTCTCGCCAAAGGAGGCGGTAGTGGCGGTGGGCGCGGCGGCGGCGGTGGCGGAAACGGCGGTGGTGGCGGAAACGGCGGCGGTGGCGGCGGCGGAAACGGCAGAGGCGGCGGCTCGAACGGCAAGGGCGGCGGCAATGCGAATTCCGGCCGGGCAAGTGGAAAAGCAGCGACGGCGATAGAAAATGGCGGCTCCATTCTGCGCGTTCGCCACAGCGACGGCATGAGCGAAGTGATCGAAGGCGCGCGTTACATCATGAAGGATTCGCGCGGGCGCACGATCGTCAACCGGCGGGCAACGTCGGCCGACCGGAAACGGCTTCTGTCCTTCATTGACTGACGGGGCGCCAGTCGAGCGCGTCGCGCAGCACCATGGCCGCCTCCGTCCGGTTGGCGACGTCGAGCTTCGCCATGATCTGCGTCATGTGATGCTTTACGGTTTTTTCGTGCAGATCGAGCTTCCGGGCGATCTGCTTGTTGCTCATTCCCGAGGCGACGAGGTGAAGGACCTCCTGTTCCCGGCGCGTCAACTCGGCAACGAGGTTGGATTTGGTCGGAGCCGGATTGACCAGCTGTCCGGTCAGCAGCTTGGCGGAAAGGGTGGGCGCGACATAGCTCTCCCCTGAGGCGACCGTGCGAATGACCTCCGCCAGCGCCCTCGCGCCGATCCCCTTCAGAATGTAACCCTTCGCGCCTTCCTTGAGAGCCGCCGCGACGTCGTCATTTGCCTCGGAAACGGTAAGCATGACGATCTTCTGCGAGGGCGCGACGGTCAGGATCGCCGGAATAGCGGCGAGGCCGCCGCCCGGCATGGAGATGTCGAGCAGCATGACATCAGGGTCGAGGGTTTGCGCAATCGAGATCGCTTCGTCCCGCGACCCGCCTTCCGCGACGATCTCGAACCCGTCGATTTCCGACAGGCTCCGGGTCACACCCTCTCTGAACAAGGGGTGATCGTCGATCACGGCCACTCGAATTCCCGTCATCATGCCTGCTCCATTTCCTCAAAGCCGAGCGACATCCGAACGATGGTGCCCGGTGCGTTGGCGTCGATCTCAAAAACCCCGCCGAGGCTCTCGACCCGGCCCCTGAGCCCGGCGAGGCCGAGGCTCGTCGGCCGCACGTCGTCAGGGTTGAAACCCGGCCCGCCATCTGCGACCTCGACGGTGACCTTGTCACCGTTCGTGCTCTGCGTCACCCGTTGTGCGACACCGCCGCCGTGACGATAGGCATTGTTTAGCGCTTCCTGCACGAAACGGTATATGCAGATTTTCGCCGAAGCGGAAAGGCGCTTGGGCGGATCGGCCATCGACAGGTTCACGGCCGTTCCCGTTCTCTGCTCATGCGCGCGAACGCAACGCTCCAGAATTTCCTTCAGACTGGCGGTCTCTATCTGCGGCAGCACCAGTCCGCTGCACAGCGTCCTGATCTCGTTCATCGCCTCATCGAGGCTTCGCTTGATAGCGGCGATCTCGCGCTCGCGCAGTTCGGCGGGTGTCGAGGGGCTGACGAGCTTGTTGCTGTCCAGCCGGAGGGAAGCATAAGCTACGAGTTGCGCCGGTCCGTCATGCAGGTCGGCGCCGATCCGCCGCAACAGGGTCTCGTTCAGCGCGGTCGCTCGTTGGGATGCCTGGCGCAAGCGCCCACGCAGTACCTCGTTCTGCGCAAGCAGCGCCGAAAGTTCGTCGACGCGCTGCCCGAGCGCATGGCGCTGCTTCTCAATCGTTCTGCTGCCGCGCAGGACGATGGCCGAAAGCGCGATGAAAAACGCAAGCGTAAAGCCGGCAACAGCGATCCACGTGTGCAGCCGAGCCCGATTGAGGCTCTGTTCGAATTCGTCGGCAATCTCGTGGAATTCCGAGACGGCGACCACCTCTCCGGACCAGGGTTGGAGAACAGGATTGTAGATCTCGAGGAGAGGCGTGCTTGAGAGACGCTCCGTCTCGCCGTCGGCCTCGTCAAGAGGCCTGAAGCGGGCGACCATGTTACCATCGAACGCTGTCGTCAGTTCCGGTCCGAGTTCGAACTTCTGCCCGACCATGGCCTTTTCGCTTGAGTAGAGAACGGTGCCGTCGGCACGCCAGAGTCGGAACGAAGCGAGCCGATCGCCCAAGGCGCCCTGGCCAAGCGTTTCGTCAAGCGCCCGCGCGACCGAATCGTCGAGCACCTGCGTCGTTTGCATGTCGGGCAGGAGCGGCGCTATCACGCTGTCGACATAGAGTGCCGTGGTCGCCGCGGAGTTCCGCGTGACCGCTTCCTCTATCAGGCTCGTCACGAAGGCGCCGACGACAAGCATCGCGGCAACCGCTACCGAGCCGCCGATAAGCAGGAACTGTTTCGCCAGTGGCTGCGAGTTCCACCGTCTGATGAGGTCGTCGGCGCGCACGAGAAATCTCACGATGGCCCGCTCAATTCGTCGCCGGCACTGCTGCTTTGCTTGCAACCGCCAGATTAGCATCTCCGGCCGACCGGTCAACGCGTGCCATCCCTTACCCCTTGGTCATAGCGCATTTTTGGACTTTTGACGACTGCGCCCCCGGACCTAAGTCCAATCAACCAGCGCATTGGTCCGGGGACGGTGGAACCCGCCACAGTTGCACGCTATCGCTTAGCCAATTGAAGCAGAAGATCGGCCGGAGCAACAACGGCCGCGACATTCGATAGGAGGTCCTCATGCCTGTTTCCAAATTCGTTGGCCGAGGTCTTATTGCGCTGGCGCTCGCAGCTGTGCCCCTGGCGGGCATTGCGCCCGGTATGTCGGACATCGCCTTTGCCAAGGGCGGCAATGGCAACGGTGGGGGCAATGGCGGTGGCGGCAACGGTGGTGGTGGAGGCAATGGCGGCGGCCATGGCAAGAGCGGAAGCCACGGCAATAGCGGAAGCCACGCGAAGACCCGGTCCGATTCAGGCAGGTCGGGCGGTGAACGCGCGGGCACGCCGCGTTTCCTCCAGGATTTTTTCAAGCACGGCAGGAAGTCCGAAAGGGCGGCCACCGGCAAGTCCGGTAAGGCAGTCAAAGCAGTCAAGGCCACCGAAACGGCTGTCCCCACGCCGAAGCCTAAGAATCCGCAGGCCGAAACGGCTAAGCTGAGCTCGCTCGGCCGGAACTATCACGCCTACCTGAACTCGAACGATCCGCGGATGGCGGCCATCTCCGCCTATGCGATCGCCTATGCCGAGTTCGAGGCCGAATTCGGCTCCGACGTCATCCCGACCGATCCGGCTCTCAGCGACGAAGCGCTGCGCGAGGCGATTGCAAGCTTCACGAATGGCGGCGAAGTGACGGACGCAACATTGGCGGACGTCAAGGAAACGCTTGGCGTCGGACCGTCCGTTGGAAAGATAGACGATATTCGTGAGCACCTTCTCGACACGACGCCCGACGAGGACATCGCGATCGAAGACTGACCGAAGAGGCGCGTCGCCGGATGGAACATCTGAGAAGATTCGACCGCGTCGTCGGCGCCGTGACCCAGGCGATGCGGGAGGGGCGGATAGGCTTTTCCCTGCAGCAGGTCAATGCGGTCGACGATACCGGCGAGGTGCTCTATTCGGAATGCCTCGGCAGGCTCGTGGAGCGTGACGGAGCGGTCAGGACGAGCGAGGAATTCATTGCTTTTCTCGAAGGGTCGGGACGTGTTGCGTCATTCGATCGATACATGGTCGGTCTCGCATTCGAGTGGCTCGACTGCAATCCGTCAGGCGTACTGGGTTGCGATATCTCGGCCGCTAACATTCTCGACGAGAGCACTTGGTCGGAACTTTACGATCTGCTTTCGCGAAACCGGGAAATGGCTTCTCGCCTGGTTCTCGAAATAACGGAGTGCCTGCCGCTGGCGACTCTGCCGATGGCGGCGGAGTTCATCGACGGCGCACGATCACTGGGCTACAGAATCGCCTTGGACAGTTTCGGAACGGGTCACTCGACGCCGGAATCGCTGTTGTCCGTTCCCGTCGACATCGTGAAACTGGACGCATTCTTCATCGGCCGCGGCCAGGATCGGGGCAGGGGGTTCCTCCACCATTTGGTGGGGCTCGCTTCCTGCGTTGCGCCGACGGTGATCATCGAGGGCATCGAGACCTACGGACAGCTCGAAGCGGTCAAAAAGGCCGGCGCAACGCATGTGCAGGGCCTTCTTCTGTCCGAGCCGACGCTGCACCCCGTCTATTGCGGCCAGCCGGCGCCGCCGCCGGCCGCCATCCTCAGAACGCCGGGATGCCGGCAGTTGCATTCCTGAAGCGCGGGCGCACGCATTCGAATTCCTGCCCCGCGCTTGACGGCCCTTCAGGTCGGCGTTTGGAGAAACGCTTCCGCGCTGCGATTGCAGTTGTCAAACATGTGATCGACCGTGAGTTTAGTAAACGACGCGAGTCGGCTAATCGTCTCCGGGTGACCTCGGATTCTCTCTTCGTACCTGCTTGAGATGTTTAGCAAAATCCAATTACAAAGACGCACGCTTCTTCTGGGAGCGATCTCCGCAACCGCAGCAGTCGCTGGGTGCTCGACCTCTGCTCCGCGGGTGGAGCGCGTTCCCGCGCCGCGCCTGGTGAGCCGCCCGATGGGGCTGGCAAGCGATGCCGAACTGGAAGCCAGATATGCCGCCGTCGAAGATGGTGGACATTTAATTCCGGCGATCCCCTACAGGCAGATGGATCCGAAATACTTTCGTCAGCGGGTACCCGATCCGACCGGAGAACCGGCCGGAACGGTGGTCGTCGACACGCCCGGGCGGTTCCTGTACCTGATCGAACCCGGGGGGACGGCGATGCGCTACGGCGTCGGGATCGGCCGCGAGGGCTTCGCCTGGCAGGGCGAAGGGATCATACACTGGCGCCAGCCCTGGCCGCGCTGGAAACCGCCGGCCGAGATGATCGCGCGCAAGCCGGAGCTTGAAAAATATTCCGTTGCGAACGGCGGCATGGCCCCCGGCATCGACAATCCCCTGGGTGCCCGCGCGCTTTACATCTTCCAGAACGGGCAGGACACGCTCTACCGTCTGCACGGTACCCCCGAATGGGACTCGATCGGCAAGGCGGTCTCGTCTGGATGTGTTCGCCTGGTGAACCAGGACGTCATCGATCTTTACAAGCGTGTACCCTATCATGCGCCGATCGTCGTCTATCAGAAGCCGCTGCCTGCGCAGGCTCAGGTTTAAGACCGTCTGAAACTGCCGCCGATCAGCCGGCTCCAATGTTCCCCCGCAAGGCCGTTGATGAAACCCTGTGCGTGACGAAAGGCGTCGACGAGTTCTTCCTCGCGGGAGTGGACGACGGTCGAAGCAGCATGGATGAAGCCGATGCGGCGGCCCATCATGGCCTCCAGCAGCGCCGGTTGGGTTCGGCCGCGAACCGCCGCGGCGCCGCGGGCGGCCGCGTGCTCAATCAGGCAGTCGAGGATCGGCCCGGCCTGCCCCGGCAGGGCGAGAAGCTGGAGCACGCGGGCCGTTCCGCCGGGCTGCAGGTGGTAGAAAAAAGCTCCCACGGGCGCACCGCTTCGCGTTCTCACGGCCGCCAATACCGGTTCACCGAAGTCCGGCTTCTTCTCCGCGTCTTCGAGGATGTGATCGAGCTGTCCCTCTGCCCAGGCCGGCCGCACGGCAAATTGCCTGGTCAGCGGCGCGAAGAGCTCGGCAAAGCCATGCCGGTCGATGTCGGCGACCTCTAGCGACCCGCGTGTGGCGGCGGCCTCGGGTACGCCCGACCAGCGCAGCTCGCCGCGTCGCAACCTGCCGCGATGACGGCGGTCGAAGGCATGAGCCAGCGGCCGCAGTGCCCGGGCGGGGCCGAACCGGCTCGCGACGAGATCGAGGCCGAAGGATGCAGGCCTGATGACGCGCATCCAGTCCAGGCTGTATTGCGGCAGCACGACGCCACGCAGCTTCGTCCACATCTGCGTCGAAACTTCGCTCGCCGTTTCGCTGAAGGAAAGGTCCTGCGGTCCGGCAAGGAACGCTTTCAGCAGCCGCGCGCCGGCCATCGGATCGCTTTCGCGGCCGTCGACCATCAGCGAGCCGCAGATGGCGGCGCGCAATGGCCTGCCGCGATACGTCATTGCCAGAGTGTTTGCTCCGACGAAGCCGGAGATGCGGCCGTCATCGCTTCTATACACGAGCGGGCGGATTTCCAGGTCGTTACCCGGGGCATCGATATAGAGTTGCCGAAGATATTCGACGAACGCAGGCGGCGGCTCCTCCGTGCTGTTGCGGAAGACCTTCTGGAAGAGTCGCGCGACAGCCGGGATATCCTCGGCTGCGAGCGAACGGATGTCGCTCATCTGTCTGCCCCGTCAGCCGCAGCGTTTGCCGCTGCACCTCCCAGCCTGCGCGCGCATGCGACGCGCGGCCTGCCGGACGAATCCTCCGCGAATGTCACTGCCTCATAGGCCTTCGTTCGGGCGAGAAGGGCCGCGGCCTGGCGATCCTGTCCCTCACCGAACTCGAAGAGAAGCCAGCCGCCCGGTTTGAGGAAGGCGACGGCCTCGCGGATCAGCCGCTGATGGATGGATATGCCGTAGGGACCGCCGTCGAACGCCTCCCGCGGTTCGCTCGCGAGAAGGTGCGCGCTGTCGCCTTCGAGGCGGGATGTCGAAATATAGGGCGGGTTGCAGACGATCATGTCGACGGCGCCCGCGAGGCCTTCTCGCGCAAGGGCGGCGAAGAGGTCGCCCTGCCGGATGACGACCCGGTCGCCAAGCGAGAGGCGCTCGACATTGCGTCGCGCGAGCGCGACCGTGCTGTCGGTCAGGTCGGCGCCCCAGATACGCGCAAGCGATATCTCTGCGGCGATCCCCAGAGCGAGATTGCCGGAGCCGCAGCACATGTCGATCACTGCCGCCGGTCCGGTGCGCTCGCGCAGGATCGCTGCCGCGCTCCGGCCGAGGAGTTCCGTTTCTTCCCGCGGCACGAGCACGTCCGGTGCCAGTTCCAGCTCGATGCCCATGAATCGCACAAGCCGTGGCGCGCGACCTCCGGTCTGGCCGTCAATATGATTGTCGCCCTGCAGCACGAATGCTCCTTCGGTTGTCGGACTGGATGTCGATCCGGCTCACACTATCGCATGCAGGTAAACGGAAGCTGAAATACAAGTGCCTGACCGGACGGCAGAGCTGCAGGCGTACGTTAACCGGCCAATCATTTCTGCGTGCTAGCTTTCGCGGCGATCGGCGAGGGCGTCGGTGCAGATACGCAGCCCTGCGCCACCCCAAAGTCGAATTGTCAAGGCAGATCGGATGGCCCCGGAAGGTGTGACGGAACAGCGCGGATACAGACCATTCCTGCCGATGGTCATGTCCTATCTCGCTTCCGGCGGCAGTCTGGTTCTCGGTTCGGCGGCGCAGCTCCTTACCTTTGCCATCCTCGCACGCTGGCTCGGCGTCCACGAGTTCAGCGTTTTCGTCGCGATCACCGCAGTCGCCAACATCGCCGTCCATCTCTGCGGGCTCGGGGCGATGGAATGCCTGGTGCGTCGGGTCGCACGCGACCGCGCGATCTATCCGCAGATGCTCGGACACAATGTCATTTTCACGGTGGCGAGCGGGGCGGCGCTGGTCCTCCTGGGGGCGGCAGTCCTGCCGTTCTTCTTTACGCTTTCGCCGGACCCGGTGACGAACGCCGCCGTTATTACGCTGATGCTCGTCACCAATATCCTGCTGGTCCGGGTGATCGTTCTGACGGAGCAGATCTTCATCGCCCATACGGATTTTGCCTCGGCGAACAAGGTCGTCGTCGGCTTTGCGGCGGCGCGAACGGTCGCGGCGGCACTCGCCTGCATCGCCTTCGGCGTCACAAGCGTCGCCTCCTGGGCGGTGTGGCAGTTTCTCTGCCATGTCCTCGTTGCGCTCCTCTGCATGCGGGCAATCCGGGGACTTGGTGCGCCGCGCTACAGCATCGTACGGGAGGAAATTCCGCAGGGCCTTTATTTCAGCATTCCCTTCATTCTGCGTGCACTGCGTCAGAATGCCGACCTGCTTGTCTTGAGCCTCGTCACCACCGCCGAAATCGTCGCCAGCTACAGTGTCGCACGCCGCATGCTGGAGAGCAGCTACCTTTCGGTGGA
The DNA here is from genome assembly GCF_000427465.1 of Sinorhizobium arboris LMG 14919. Classification (NCBI taxonomy): domain Bacteria; kingdom Pseudomonadati; phylum Pseudomonadota; class Alphaproteobacteria; order Hyphomicrobiales; family Rhizobiaceae; genus Sinorhizobium; species Sinorhizobium arboris. The sequence goes on from NZ_ATYB01000008.1 coordinate 1,445,410, forward strand.
AGCGCTAAACCGGCTTATCTATCCCGGCTCCGCAAGAGCTGCGGCGGCGGGGCTTCACCACGCGCTGCAGCGGGTGCGCAGGGTGCTCGCAGCCGCCACCCTCATCAGTCTCGGCGCGGCCACTGCCGTCTTCGTCCTGGCGCCGCTTCTGCCCTATCTCTTCGGCAACGAATATCTCTCGCTGGTCGGCTTCGTAAGAATCCTCTGCTGGGTCGTGGTACCGCTCGCGATGTGGTCCGTCGCCGTCGAAGCCCTCGGTGCCTCCGGCTACCATGCCGCCCGCGCGACGGTGATGGGGTTCGGCAGCGTTGCCGGTGCAGGTCTTGCGGCTTGGGCGAGCTGGTACGCACCTCCGACCGGCACATTCGTCTCCTTCTATGTGATCGAGATCGCGATGGTGGCCGCGTCATGGGGCGTATTCCTGCATTTCGTGCGGCGCGACCGGGTTCAGGCTGCACTCACCTTCGGCGCGAGCGGCGCATGAGGAGCAGCGAGCCGCAGGAAATTCGGATGGCAGAGGGGTTGTCGACCAATGCGGAGCGACGCGGTGGAGCGCGCGCCATGACGCCGGGTGACATTCCGGCGGTTGCTCGGCTCTTCAACAGGATTTTCCGCAAGCACGACCAGGCGCCCGGAGAGGATCTCCGCGGCTATCTCGAGACTGTCTTTTTCGGTAGTCCCCACTATTCTCCTGACCTCGGCAGCGTGGTGCACGAGAACGCGGCGAGCGGTATAGACAGCGCGATCCTCTCGGTGCCGATGGCGTTCATGGTCGAGGGCCGCCCGATCGTCGCGCGCCTTCTCTGCGCTTTCATGGCGGATGGAAAGGCCGGAGCGGTCGGGGCTGCGCGCCTCGCGCGCACCATGCGGGCGCCTCGCCAGGACATGTGCTTCTCGGACAATGCGTCGCCGGTCAGCGCCGACCACTGGGTCGCGGCAGGCGGCTTCGTCCTGCCGATCCAGAGCCTCGAATGGCAGCGTTCTTTTCTGCCTCTGACGGCGGCAGCAATCCTTGCGGGCACTCATTTCCCGATGGCGGGCTCGCCTGTCCTCGTCGGCGCCCTCAGGATTGTCGACCGCGCACTGCGCCGGCTGCGGCCCTCCATGCGGCCCAAGGCTCAGGGCGCGTGCCGGATCGAGCCGGCCAGCGCGGAGGAATTCCTGGAGTGCGCGGGCCCGATGCTGGAACGCTTTGCCGTCCGCCCGGCCTGGTCGCGATCCGAATTCGATTGGCTCATGCGGGTCGCTTCCATGAACCGGAATCTTGGGACGCTTCAGGGCAGGAAGATCGTTCTGGCGGACGGCCGCACGATCGGTGCCTTTCTCTTCTTCGGCAAGCAAGGCGCCGTGGCCACGGTGCTCAACCTCGTCTGCGAAGAGGGGCGCGAACTCGATGTCGCCGCGGCGACGTTCGCCCGGCTCGATGCGGAAGGCTACGCGCTGGCTGCCGGCATGGCTCAGCCGTTCCTGATGAACGCTATCTCGCGCCAGCGATGGCTGTCATTCCGGCACCGCGGCTACTTCTGCATGGTGACCCGCCATGCGGGCCTCAAGGAAGCGGCAGAGCGCAACGACATCTATGTCGGCGGCCTCGCCTCCGAGACCTGGAGCCGGCTGCTGACGGATTTTTAGCATTTCGTTGCCGTTGCAGGCGCTCGGCTTTTAAGAGTGCTCCTGAGGAAAGGCGCTTTTCCTGGACGTGCTCCAGCCGGTGCTGTTCAGCGGTGAAGGGAGGGCGCGGCTGGAGAAAACAGCAATCGTATGCCCAGGGCGATCATGACGCAGCCTGCGATGCGCTGCTGCCACGCCGCAAAGGCGCTGTTGTGCGACAGCCAGTTGCTGAACGCGCCGGAGGTCAGAGCCACCGTACCGAGGACCAGCAGCCCGGTGGCCTTCATCGTCGCTCCGAGGATGAGGAATTGCAGTGCCGGCGACCCGGCGGACGGCTCGACGAACTGCGGAAGCATCGCGAGCATGAAGGAAAGCGCCGCCGGATTCGTCAGATTGCAGATCATACCCTGCCGGAAAGGGCCGAGAAGCGACGCCGACATGGCGCGGCCCCGCGCTTCATGCAGAAGGGTTTTACTGCCCGCGGTCAGGAACCGTATCCCCGCATAGATCAGGTAGGCCGCTCCGATAAATTGCATGGCCTTGTAGAGCAGCGGCGATGACGCGACGACCGTGGCAAGGCCCATGGCAAGCAAGGGTATCTGGACAAAGCCCGCCGCGACGCATCCGAAAGCCGTTGCGAGCGCAGCCTGCCTGCCGTGGCCGATGCCGCGGCCGATGACGAGCATCATGTCCGGACCGACTCCGGACAATTGATAGGCGAGCACAGCGCCCAGAAATGCGGCATAGGTGGTCAGGTCGGGCATTCCTCAGGAACTGCGGAAGCGGATCGAAGTTCCCCGGCGGAAACGAATGCAGGACTGTGGAGCGCTTTGGAAAGAGTCCTGCCCGAAAGGTTACCGCCCGGACACTCGGCTTAACCGAAAATTCACCCTGCAAGCCCTAAATCTGCATGGGGAATGTTGCTTATGCGGAAATAAGCACCTTGGTGGCTCCAAGGGGATGGGGAAGAGCGGATGTATCGGCGCAGCGAGCCCGAGGGACAGGGCTTACGACGTGAACGGGCTTATCAGCGCCTTCGCTCGGGTGGAGGGTCGTTGCTCGACCTCGTGCCCGCGGTAGCGGAAGAGCCCGCTGCTCCCGAAGAAGTCGGCCCCGGGGAAGAGGCCAGGCCGACCGCCCGCGCAACCGAGATTCCCGCCGCCGTCCGTCACGCGCGCGCTCCTGAGGAGCAGCCTTCGCCCGTTGCCGATTTTTTCCCGCATCTCCACCTCATGGGCAGCATCGGGTTCGACGACATCTTTGTCTGGCTGCGCGACGGGGTCCGCTGGATTGCAATCGCGCTCATCCTCTCGGTTGCCGCCGCTTTCGCCTATGCCGTGACGGCGACACCGCGATACACGGTCTACACCGATCTCGTCGTGGACCCTTCCAATCTCAACGTCGTCAGCGATGATGTCTTTACGTCCAATCCGCAGCGCGACGCGCAATTGCTGGAAGTTGAGAGCAAGCTCAGGGTTCTGACGTCGCGCAACGTGCTCCAGCGCGTCATCGACGGGCTGCGGCTTGCGGACGACCCTGAATTCGTCAAGCCGTCGCCGCTCGACTGGCTGAAGGCGCTGATTTCTGCGCCGGACGGTAAGGCGGGCAAGGAACTGGCAGCCCTGCGGGCCTTATCGGAGAGGGTCGAGGCGCGGCGGGAGGAACGCTCCTTCGTGGTGGCGCTCGAAGTCTGGAGCGAGGAGTCTGCCAGGGCCGTCACCCTCTCGGACGCGATCGTGGAGGCTTTCGAGGCGGAACTGTTTCAGGCCGCGGCCGAGAGTGCCGGTCGGGTGGCGCAGAACCTGAATGCACGTCTCGATGAACTTCGCCGTAACGTCACCGAAGCGGAGAAGAAGGTCGAGGATTTCAGGCGCGATAACGGTCTGCAGTCCACCAATGGCGAGCTTGTCAGCAATCAGCTATCGGGCGAGCTCAATACCCAGGTTCTCGGCGCCCAGCAACGCTTCATCCAGGCGGAAACGCGTTACAAGCAGATGGGCGCTGCTGTCGCTTCGGGCCAAACCGCGAGCGCCTCGGTGTTCGAGTCGGCCAATATGACCAATCTGCGCCAGCAGTATAATGTCTTGCAGCAGCAGATCGGCTCCATGCAGCTCACCTATGGAGAGCGCCATCCGCGGCTGGTTGCCGCCCGCTCCGAGCGCACAGCGCTGGAAGCCGCAATGAAGGATGAAGCCCGGCGCATTCTGGAGCGCGCCAAGGCCGACTTCGACCGGGAGCAAGAGGCGCTCGATGCGCTCCGCGGCAAGGCGGATGACGAAAAGTCGAACGTCTTCACCGATAACGAGGCGCAGGTGCAGCTACGCGCTCTCGAACGTGACGCACGCAGCAAGGCGGCGATCTACGAGACGCATCTGGCCCGCGCCCAGCAGATCACCGAACGCCAGCAGATCGATACAACGAATATCCGCGTTATCTCGCGCGCCCTGCCGCCTAAATCACGCAGCTGGCCGCCGCGTACGCTGGTTCTCCTGGTCGGCGGCGCGGTCCTGGGTCTCGCCCTCGGCATCGCCGCCGCACTTGCCCGAGGCCTCTGGAGGTTCCTTCGCGGCAAAACGCATGCGGCTGCCTGAGGAGCCGGTGAGGATGAAGCGCGTGGGCGGTGGAGAGGTCGTGCCGACGAATGCGTTGCGGGCGCGTGTCGGCACCGTCCTGTTCATGGCGATATTCCTGTTCTTCTGGATATCCATCAATCCATTCGTGGACTTGACGGGCGAGGCGGTGCTGGACCCTTCCGCCGGCAATTCCAACCGGCTGAACCAGATCATCTCGCTCCTGCTTTTCGCCGCCATGCTCGGCTACGGTCTAACTCACCCGCTGCGGGAGACAATCCTGCAGCCGCGTGCACTGCTGGCGAGCCTTTTTTCCTGGTTCATCTTCGTTTCGGTGGTTTCGGCCCATCCGATGCTTGGCATCAAGGGCGTAATCCTCGCCGTGATGGTCACCGTAAATGCCAGCATCTGCCTGCTGCTGCCCGCCTCGGAACGCCACTTCGCCAAGATGCTCGGCATCGGCATTCTCATCATGCTGGGCGTCGCCTATTACGGCATCGTTTTCAAGCCGTTGCTCGCCGTTCACCAGGCTTCGGAACTGCGCGAGCCGATGAATGCCGGCCTCTGGCGCGGCCATTTCCCGCACAAGAACAGCGCTGCGGCCGCGATGGTGATCGCAGCCTTCATCGGCCTTTACGTCATGAACACCTGGTCGCGGTTCGCCGGGATCGTCATCGTCGCGTTTTCCTTCATGTTCCTCGTCAACACCGGGGGAAAGACATCGACGGCGATGCTGCCGGCCATCCTGCTGCTCGCCCTCCTATTCGAGAAGGTGCGCTTCCTTCGCCTGCCGATCGCAGTGGGCGGCGTTGGACTCTTCAATCTCTTCGCCGTTGGCTCCGCCGTCTTCACGCCGCTCGGCGAATTCGTCAACGGACTCGGTATCGATGCGACCTTCACCAATCGCGCCGATATCTGGCGCTTCGCCTTCGGTGCGCTGGCCGAACAGCCCGTCACGGGCTATGGTTTCAAGGCGTTCTGGCAGACGGAAGAACTCGTTTACAGCGGCGGCTCGGTCGAGACCTGGGCCGTGGCGGCCGCCAACGGCCACAATTCCTATGTCGACATTGCCTTGATGACGGGTTTCCCGGGGCTTGCTCTGACCCTGTTCTGGATCCTCTTTCTGCCTCTTCGAAACATTGCCCGCATCGCGCCGGAGCGCGAGCATACGCATCTGACGAGGCTGTTCGTCCGCATATGGCTCTACACCATCTTTAACGCCGGCCTCGAAAGTCTCTTCTTCGAGGGGGGGAGCCTTCTGTGGTTCACATTCATGGTCGCGCTGTACGGCCTTTCCCTGCAGTCCAGCGCGGAACTGACGGCAGCCCCGGCGCGCGCTCTTCAGGGGAGGGTAGTTCATGTTTGAGAGCCTGAGCAGGATCGGTCCGCTCGTCGACAGGCTTGCGAACCGGGCGATCTGGAAACTGGCGGGAGCCCGGCGTTCTTTGGAAGCCGACATTCCGCTCGTTTCCTTCACGTTCGACGATGTCCCCGACAGCGCACTTGGCGCAGGCGCAGCCATCCTCGAGAAGTATGGAGTCCGCGGCACCTTCTATATAGCGGGTGGGCTTGCCGGGCAGGTGGAGCCGGATCGAAGCCTGATCACGCCCGAAGGGTGCAGCGAACTGCTCGCCCGCGGGCATGAAATCGGCTGCCACACCTTCTCGCACCGGAGGGTGCGCGACATTGCCGGCCTTGGCTCCGATCTCGACCGCAATGCCGAGTACCTGAAGCATGTCGGCGTTTCTCCGGCTGCATCGAATTTCGCTTTCCCCTACAACGCTGCCTGGCCGTTGGCACGGGGCGAGCTCCGCCGCCGCTACCGGACCTGCCGGGCAGGGGGCGAGGATATCAACCGCGGTGCCGTCGACCCGATGATGCTCAAGGGCGTCGAGATCCGCCAGCCGGAGGGCGGAGCGCGCGCGCTGACGCGCTGGATAGACGATCTCGTTAAGCGTCCCGGCTGGCTGATCTTCTTCACGCACGACATCGCCGCGCAGCCCACGAATTATGGCTGCACCCCCGATACCTTCGACCATCTGGTCCGCTACGCCGTCGAAAACGGATGCTGCATCCTTCCCGTCGATAGCGCCGTCGACCGGATCGGCTGGTAAGGAGGCCAAGGTGACCGGAAAGCGCCTTCTTGCGATCAACAATTATTTCTACCGTCGCGGCGGAGCGGAGGCGGTCTTCTTCGACCATATGAGCATGTTCGGCGAGATCGGCTGGGACATCGTTCCCTTCGCCATGCAGCACGATCTCAACGAGGCGTCGCCCTGGTCGGACTATTTCGTCTCGGAGATAGAATACGGCCGCCGCACCGGTCTCCTGCGGAAGGCCGTGCAGGCGGCGAGCGTCGTCTATTCGCTTGAGGCGCAGCGCAATCTCGGCCGGCTCATCGAACGCGCACGGCCTTCGGTCGCCCATGCGCATAACGTTTATCATCACCTGTCGCCGGCGATCTTCTCGACGCTGAAAGCCGCCGGCATTCCGGTGGTGATGACGGTCCACGATCTGAAGCTCGCCTGCCCCTCCTACAAGATGCTCCGGGACGGCAGAGTATGCGAGGACTGTCGCGGCGGCAGGGTCTACAATGTCCTGCGCCATCGCTGCGTCAAGGGATCGGTGCCTTTGAGCGCCGTGGTGCTCGCGGAAACGGTGCTGCACCGCTTGCTCGGCCTTTATCGCGACAAGGTGGACCGGCTGGTCGTGCCAAGCCGCTTCTATCTGGAAAAGCTCGCCGAATGGGGCTGGCCGCGCGACAAGATGGTTCACATCGCCAACTTCGTCGATTTCACCGGTCTCTCCGGTGAATGGCAGGAGGGCGATTATTTTGCCTTTGCCGGCCGCCTGGCGCCGGAAAAGGGCCTCACGACCCTGATCAGGGCGGCGGCTTTGTCGAACCAGCGGCTGGTCATCGCCGGGACCGGTCCGGAAGAGCCCGCCCTTCGCCGCCTCGCGGCCGAGCTCAAGGCGGACGTGACCTTCGCCGGCTATCTCTCGGGCGAGAAGCTGCACAGGCTGATCGGCGAGTCCCGCGCGCTTGTGCTGCCGTCGGAATGGTACGAAAACGCCCCCATCAGCGTGCTCGAAACCTATGCGCTCCGGCGCCCTGTGATCGGCGCGGCGATCGGCGGGATTCCGGAGATGGTCCGGGAAGGCGAAACCGGATTGCTGGCGGCTCCGGGGGACGCCGGCGACCTCGCCAGAGCGTTGCGCGAAATGGCGGCACTTTCGCCGGCAGAACGCGCCCGCATGGGGGCGGCCGGCCGGTCCTGGGTCGCGAGCGAATTCTCCGCCGCCGCCTACCGCGAGAGGACGCTCGATCTTTATGGGGCGATCGGCGTAACCTGAGGCTTCTCCTCCGATCCTCATTCCGGTGACGCGGCACTGCTGGATGCCTGTGAGGAGCACAGGCATGCGTCCGTCCAGGCCACTTCGCAACTGTCGTCTGCCACCGTCTGATTATCGGTCAGATCTCTACGATTTTAATGACCTTCTTACCGGGATGGTAGGTGCTCTGCTCGTAAAAGATGCGAACTGGGTTATCGCTGGGGCGCAACACCATGAGCAGAAGATCGGGAATTTCCCGAGATCGTCCTTCGGCAGGGCCGAACGCCTCGGCAACGTCGAGCGGCGCAACGGCAAGTGTGCCTGCGGGCTTTTGTCGTGAAATGCCAGCCGACCGCCGCCGGGTCATGATGCTCGGGCTTCGTGGCATTCCGAACGTACAGGGCGGCGTCGAAAAGCACGTGGAGATGCTCGCAGGCCGGCTGACCGCGCATGGCTGGGAAGTCGAAGTCGTCGGGCGCCGGCGCTATCTTCCGGGTCGCGCGCCGCATTTCTGGAATGGAATCCGGGTCACTCCCCTCTGGTCTCCGCGTATGATGGCGCTCGAGGCTATCGTCCACACCTTTCTGGGCGTATGCATCGCGGCGCTGCGGCGCCCGGATATCCTGCACATCCATGCCGTCGGCCCGGCGCTCCTGGTGCCGCTCGCCCGGCTGATGCGCCTCAACGTCGTCGTCACCCACCATGGCTACGACTACGATCGGCAGAAATGGGGTGGCTTTGCCAAGAGCATGTTGCGAACCGGCGAACGCATGGGCATGCGGCTCGCTCAAGGCCGGATAGCGATCTCCAGGGAGATCGTCGAGACGATGGGCGAACGCTATCGCGTGCCGGTTGCTCTGGTGCCGAATGGTGTCGCGGTTTCGCGCTGTGACCAGGCAACCGGTATTCTCGGCGAATTCGGTCTGACGCGGCGGCGTTATATCCTGCTTGCGGCGCGCCTGGTTCCGGAAAAGCGGCAGATTGATCTTATCCGGGCATATGCAAAGCTCGAAAATTGCGGATTCGATCTCGTACTCGCGGGTGGGGCGGAATTCGTAAACGCTTACGAGGAGGAAGTAAGGACGCTCGCGAGCCGCGTGCCGGGCGTCGTCCTGACAGGGTTCCAGACCGGCGACCGCCTTGCGGAACTCTTCGCCAATGCTGCGCTCTTCGTCCTGCCGTCGAGCCACGAAGGTATGCCGATCGCGCTTCTGGAGGCGATGGCCTATGGTCTCCCGGTCCTGGCAAGCGACATCGTGGCCAACCGGCAGCTCGGCCTGCCCGCCGGCGACTATTTTCCTCTGGGCAATATCGATGCCCTTGCGTCCGCCATCGCCGAAAAGATCGCCAGTCCCCCCGACGAACAGGAAGCGCTGGCGCAAACCGCGCGCGTCGAGGCTGCCTATAGCTGGTCGAGCGTGGCGCTGAAAACGCTTGAAGTCTATCGGGCGGTGACAAAATGAATCTCAGGCGCGGCGCCTCCGTCCTCGCGTGGTCGCTTCTTGGCATCATCGCCTACTCCACGCTCACTCCGCTCGACCTGCGCCCGCACATGGGCGGTTCGGTGCAGCTCGAACGGTTCGGCGCATTCGGCCTTACGGGTCTCATGTTCGCGCTCGCCTATCCAAGACACGTGCTCGCCGTTCTGGCGGCCATGCTCGCGGCGGCGGGCGGGTTGGAACTCACCCAGATGCTTGCCGCCGACCGCCATGCGCGGTTGATCGACCTTTCGGTCAAAATGGCCGGTGCCAGCTGCGGCGTCGCCACCGGCTGGCTGCTTATCCGCCTTTGGCAACGATTTCAGCCTGGACCCGCAGGCACAAGCCAAAGCGCAAATCACCGCGGGTAGACATTCGCCACGCGATTCCGGAGGCCCTCTTGACCGTATCCATCATCATCAAGACATTGAATGAAGAGAAACGGATTGCCGCGACGATCGAGAGCGCGCTTGCAGCACTCACGCACACGGGCGGCGAGGTTATCATCGCCGATAGCGGCTCCTCCGACCGCACGGTCGATATCGCCTCGCGATACCCCGTCGTCATCGCCCAGATCGCCCCGCCCGCGCGACCGAGCTGCGGCATCGGCCCGCAGCTCGGCTTCCAGCATTCCCGCCATGATTACGTTTGTCTCATCGACGGCGACATGCTGCTCGACGCTGCCTTCCTCAGAGACGCCGTCCGCTTCCTGGCCGACCATCGGACCATGGCGGGGGTTACCGGACATGTGGAGGAGATGCATATCTCGAATCTCGAATTCGCGCGCCGCGTCAGCCGCAATGCGCCCGAGAACCGGACGGGTCCGATCGATCGCATGAATGGCGGCGGGCTCTACAGGCGCAGTGCCATCGAAGACGTCGGCTACCTCTCCGATCGGAACCTGCACGGCTACGAGGAATTCGATCTCGGCATTCGCCTCAGAAGTGCCGGCTGGGGACTTTACCGGCTCGACCGCCGTTTCGTCCAGCACTTCGGCCATACGGAAAATTCCTACCGGCTGCTCGTTCGCCGCTGGAAGACCAAATATCTCTATGGGATCGGCGAGCTCCTGCGCGCTTCTCTCGGCAAGCCATATTTCTTTCAGCTCCTGCAGGAACTGCCGGAGCTGAAGCTCTGGGCTCTCGTCTATCTCTGGTGGCTGGCCTGCCTCGGCCTGATCCTGCTGGTGCCTGATACGCTCCTGGCCCTCGCCGCCGTCTGCGCGAGTTTCGCCGTCGCCGTTCTCGCGGTCAGCTTCCGAAAGGGCGGCCTCAGCATGGGCCTCTATACGGTCGTCGCCTGGTTCTTCCATGCGGCCGCCCTTCCTGTTGGATTCCTGCGAAGCCGGCGGCTGCCTGCCGAGCCGATCGAAAGCACGATCCTCGGAAAACCTCCTCTCGGGAAATCTTCTCCAGGGGAACCGGCCCTCGGAAAAACCGCATGAGGAGACGATCGCTCGTCGCGGCGTTGCTTTGCACGTGGCTTGCCCCGGCCGCAAGTGCGTCCGAATGGGTGCCGGTTCGCGAGGTCTCGCTGGAAGTCCGCACCGGCAGTCCGCTTGATTTCTCGTCCCTTCTGCCGAACGCTTCGATCGATGCGGATCGTCGCCTCGTTGCAGGTCCGGATGGCCGGCTGGCCTTTGCCGGGGCGCCGGAACAGCCGGTCAGAATGCTATGCGCGTCGCTCGCCTGGAGCCCGGCTTCGGGTGGCTTCCCGGACCATGGCAGCGCCGACCGCTACGCACGCCAGCTTGCGATGCACGGATACAATATCGCCCGGCTGCATTTTGTCGATGCGAGCCTGATGTTCGGCAGGCAGAAGGATTTCGATTTCGATCCGGAGACGCTGGATCGGATCCATTATCTGCTGGCGGCGCTGAAGCGCAACGGAATCTATTGGATCATTGACGGGCTCTCGTCTCCGCGCGGCGCCTATGGCGGCCACGACGACCGATGGGATGCAAGCGGCGATCTCAAGCTCCGGCTGCATCTCGACGAAGATGCCTTTGCGCACTGGCGCAAGCTGCAGGAGAAGTTCCTCGCGAGCGTCAATCCCTATACGGGGACCGCAACCCTCCACGACGACGCGCTCGCACTCGTAATTCTTGCCAATGAAAACGGCGTCGAATTCGACAGCGTCGTGCATGAGCGGCCCGACAGGCCGGCCTATGACGAGGCGCTGGCGGATCCGTTCAACCGCTGGCTTTCGGCGCGCTACGGATCGACGGAAGCGCTCGCACGTGTCTGGGGGGATCTCGGCGGCGACGAGCGGCTCGAAGCGGGTTCGGTGAAGCTTCCGGCCAACCGCTACGCCGATGGTCCGCGGATGCGCGATCTTCAGGCCTTCTTCGTCGAGATCGAGCGCGCCTCCGCCGCGCGCATGAGCAAGGTTTTGCGCGATCTCGGCTATCGCGGGCTGATCAGCACCTACAACAATTGGCCGACGGTGCAGACCGCGCTTAGCCGGCGTGATCTCGACGCCGTGACGATGAACACCTATCACGATTGGGTCGGCGGCTATTCGCCGGGCAGCGCGCTGACGCAGGCGAGTTCGCTTGCCGACGGCGCCAACTACATGCGCATGATCGCCGCAGCGCGGTGGCTTGGAAAGCCTTTCATCGTCAGCGAATACGATCATCTCTTCTGGAACCGCTATCGTTACGAGGCGGGGCTGGCGATGCCGGCTTACGCCGCGCTCCAGGGCTGGGACGTACTTTGCCGCCACGGCCACGGACCGATCGTACTCGCCTATGGCGAACCCTTTGCGCACAAGAGGGCGATGCTCCCCTACGCAATCGCGCTCGACCCCGTGGCACGCGCCGGCGAGACGCTCGGCGCACTCGTCTTCCGGCGCGGCGATGTTGCGACCTCTGCGATCACAATCCCCTTCGCCGTTCGTGGAGAGGCGGATCTCGGAGAGGACATACAGGCCCGCGAGCCGGAACGGCTGACGGATCTGGCGCTTGTCGGGCGCATCGGCGTGCGTTCCATAGACAGCTTCGATGGGGAAACCGGTGTCGCGCAACCACGTGACCAGACCGCCGAAACGATCCTTGCTGCACTCCGCGGTGAAGGTGCGGTTGCGGCTGAAAACCGCACGGACATCGCAAACGGATTATACGAGAGCGATACAGGACAGATTGTTCTCGATCGCCGGGCGGGACAGCTCCGCGTCTCGACGCCCGCCACGGAAGCTGCCGCCTTCTCCTCTCTGCGCGAACCGATCGATCTCGGTTTCATGCGCATCCGAAGGGCGGACGGGAACGGGCTCGTGGCGCTTTCGGCCGTCGATGCTGACGGCACTCTTTCGGAAAGCCGGCGCCTGCTCTTGATCTTTGCAACCGATGCGCAGAACACCGGCATGGTCTTTCGCGACAGCGAAGAGAAAGTGATCGAAGATTTCGGCGCGCTGCCGGTGAGAATCCGAAAGGGCTATGTCGATCTCGAACTGTCGCGAACCGCTGCCAAGTGGAGCGTGTCGCCGGTCGGCCTCGACGGCACCGTCTATCCGCCGGTCGACAGCGGCAGCGGACGCGTTGCCTTCCGTCTCTCGAACGACACGCCCTACGGACCGACCCCCTATTTTCTTGTGGAGATGTAGGTTCAGCCGGGGAGGTTCCGATCTTGTCCGACGGGTTGTGCCCGCTCGTCGCCGGCGGGCTCGAGACTTTCGGGGCTCTTCGCTGCGGCATGCGGCGCCTCGCCGGCCGCGTGCGGCGACAGACCGGCGAGCTTGTGGCCCCGCTCGCGCAGCCACTGGAAAACGACATAGAGCGCCGGAATGATGAAGATCCCGAGGAGCGAAGCCGCGAGCATGCCGCCGGCGACGCCCGTGCCGACCGCGCGGCGGCTGAGCATGCCGGCGCCCTCGGCCGTGACGAGCGGGATCAGCCCGACGATGAAGGCGAAGCTCGTCATCATCACCGCGCGGAAACGGGTGCGCGCGCCCTCGACCGCGGCATCGGCGATGGGGACGCCTCTTTCCCGCTGGAATTTTGCGAATTCGACGATCAGGATCGCGTTCTTGGACGCGAGCGCGATCAATACGACGAGGCCGATCTGGGCATAGATGTCGAAGGAGAGACCGGCGATCAGCACAGCGACGAGCGCGCCGGCGACGCCGACGGACACCGAAAGCAGAACCGGTATCGGGATCGTCCAGCTTTCGTAAAGCGCCACGAGGAAGAGATAGGCAAAGAGCACGGCCAATGCCAGGATCACCGTCGTCTGACCGGCGGCCTCGAGCTCCTGCAGCGCCGTTCCCGTCCACTCGAAGCTGTAGCCCGGCGGCAGCGTCGCGGCGGAGACCTGTTCCATTGCTGCCAGCGCCTCGCCCGAGGAGACGCCGGGCGCCGGCTGTCCGTTGAGTGTGATCGAGCGGTAATTGTTGTAGCGCACGATCGACTGCGGCCCAACGATGTAGTCCACGCGCGCGACCGAGGCTACGGGCACCATCTCGCCCGAAGCGTTGCGTACATGCAGCCGGGAGATGTCATCGACCGCATCCCGGTCCGCCTCGGCCGCCTGCATCGTGACTCTCCAGCTCCGGCCGAAAAGATTGAAGTCGTTGACGTAATAGGATCCGAGCGTGCCCTGCAGGGTCGCGAAAAGATCGCTTACGGAGACTCCGAGCGCCTGCAGACGATCGCGGTCGAGATCGAGATAGAGCTGCGGCGAACTCGCCGAATAGGTGCTGAAGGTCGGCCCGAGCTCTGGGTTCTGATTGGCCGCCACCATCAGCCCGCCCGCCGTCGCGGCAAGCTCCGCCGGTGATCGGCCCTGCAGGTCAAGCAGCTGATATTCGAAGCCCGAGCCCGTGCCGAGACCGATGATCGGCGGCAGGTTGAAGGCGAAGATCTGGGCATTTCGGATGGCCGCGCCCTTGGCCATCACGGTGCCGATCGCGGTGTTGACCGAGGCGGATTCGGCCTGGCGTTCGGCGAAGGGCTTCATCGTGACAATGGCGAAGGCGCTGCTCGATTTGGCGATGCCGTCCAGGAAACTGTAGCCGGTCACGGTGGTGACGTTCGCCACGCCCTCGATGCCGCCGAGCATGGTTTCGACCTCGCGCACCACGGCGTCCGTCCGGTTGAAGGAGGCGCCTTCCGGAAGTCGGATTTCGGTGAAGAAAGCACCCTGGTCCTCGCTCGGCAGGAAGCCGGTGGGAACGATCCGGAACAGCCAGCCGCTGGCGCCGATCGCTATGGCGAGAAGGATGACGCCGATAACGGCTCTGCGCGCGATGCCTCCGGCGACATGGGCATAGCCGTTGCGGGTGCGATCGATGCCGCGCGAGATCCAGCCGAGGATGCCGCGCTTTGGGCCGTGATGCGGTTTCAGGAGGATTGCGCAAAGCGCCGGGCTGAGGGTCAACGCGTTGATCGCCGATATGACCATCGATACCGAAACGGCGACGGCGAATTGCTGGAAGAGCTGTCCGCTCAGGCCCGGAATGAAGGCGACCGGCACGAAGACCGAAAGAAGGACGAGCGTGATCGCGACGATCGCCCCGGTGATTTCGCCCATTGCGAGACGCGCCGCCTGCGCCGCGTTCATGCCGGGGTTTTCCTCCATCACCCGCTCGACGTTTTCCACCACCACGATGGCATCGTCGACGACGATGCCGATCGCGAGCACCAGCGCCAGAAGCGAAACCGTGTTCAGCGAAAAGCCCATCGCCAGTATGACGGCGAAGGTGCCGACGAGGGCGACCGGGACGGCGATCAGCGGAATGAGCGTGGCACGCCAGTTGCCGAGGAAGAGGAAGACGACGATGATGACGAGCGCGAAGGCCTCGAACAGCGTGTGCTCGACGTTCTCCACACTCGCCTGCACGAAATCGGATGTATCGTAGGAGATGGTGTAGGTGAGGCCCTCGGGGAATGCCGCGGCGAGGCGGTCCATCGCCTGTTGTACGCCCTCCGTGGCGGCGAGCGCATTGGCGCCCGGCGCCTGATAGGTGCCGATCATTGCCACCGGCTTGCCGTTGATGCGGGCGACGGAGTCCGAGCTCACCGAACCCAGCTCGACGCGCGCGACGTCGCGAATGCGAACGAAGGAGCCGTCCGCCTCGGCTCTCAGAACGACGTTCTCGAATTGAGCGGGATCCGTCAGCCGGCCCTGGGTCTGGATGTTCAACTGGAAAAGCGGGTCGTCCGTCATCGGCTGTGCGCCGACGCGGCCGATCGCAGCCTGGACGTTCTGCGTCTTCAGGGCGTTGATCACGTCCGTCGGCGTCAGCCCGAGATTGGTCAGGCGGTCGATGTCCAGGACGATCCGCATCGAATAGTCCTGAGCGCCGAACAGCGCTGCATCGCCGACTCCCGGTACGCGCTTTATCGTGTCGAGCACGTTGATCGTCGCGTAGTTCGAGAGAAACAGATTGTCGAACTCGTCATTCTCGCCATGAATGGCGATCACCTGCATCAGCGAAGAGGATTTCTTCTGGACACTCACGCCACTCTGCTTCACTTCGGCCGGCAGTACGGGTTCGGCAAGCGCGACGCGGTTCTGCACATTGACCGTGGCGATGTCCGGGTCGGTGCCGACCGCAAAGGTAACCGTCAGCGAGTAAGTCCCGTCGGCGCCGCTGGTCGATTTCATGTAGAGCATGTTGTCGACGCCGACGACCTTGCTCTCGATCGGTTGAGCGACCGTCGCCTCGACCACGTCCGCGCCTGCGCCCGGATAGCTTGCCGTCACGCTGACCTGCGGCGGGACGATGTCGGGAAACTGCGCGACCGGCAGCCTCGTCAGGGCGATCAGGCCCGCGAGCGTGAGCACGATGGAAATGACCGCGGCAAAGCGCGGGCGATCGATGAAGATTTCGGAGATCATCGGCTCAGCCACCCGTGGTCGTTGCGGCTACGGCGTCAACCACGATTCCCGGCCGCACCTTGCCCACGCCCTCCGTTATGACGTTCTCGCCCTCCTTCAGCCCCTTGGCTACGACGGCTTGGCCGCGGCTGGAGCGGCTTACCTCGACGCGACGAAGTTCCACCTTGGAATTGGCGTCGACCACCATGACGAAGGCGCCCTGCTGGTCGCGCTGAACCGCCTGTTGCGGTACGGCCAGCACGTCCTGCGGATCGGACTGTTGCAGAATGATCCGGACGAGCGTGCCGTCGAGAAGGATCCCGCCGGGATTGGGAAACTCGGCGCGGACCGTAACGGTGTCGGTGCCTTGCGAGACGGTGCTTGCGACGAAGTCTATCGTGCCTTGCTGCGGGTAATCGGTGCCGTTAGGAAGCGTGATGCTGACATGGGCGCCGCCGGAGATCTCACCCTTTTCGACGCGCTCGCGATAGGAGAAATAAAGGGACGTCGCGACGGGAAACTCGACATAGATCGGATCGAGACGCGTCAGCGTCACGAGCGGCCCGCTGTCCGGTGTGACGAGGGCGCCGACGTCGACCGTGGTCAGGCCGACCACGCCGTCGAAGGGCGCGATGATCTTCGTGTAGGAAAGATTGAGTTCGGCGTTCTGTCTGCTGCCCTTGAGGCGCAGGATATCGGCTTCGGCCTTTTTCAGCTGCGCATTCGCGGTGTCGAGCGTCGCCTGGGCAACCGTGTTGGTGGCAATGAGGCGCTGGGCCCGGTCACGCTCCAGCACGGCGAGGTCGCGCTGAGCCTCCGCTGCAGCGATCGAACCCTCGATTTCCTGCAGCGCGGCGCGATAGGCGCCGTCTTCCACCTGGTAAAGCAAGGCTCCGGCCGAGACGTTCTGCCCATCCTCGAAATTGACCTTTTCGAGGAAGCCGGACACACGGGCGCGAATGTCGACCTTCTGCACCGCAACGACCTTGCCGGTCAGATCGACGCTCTCGCGCAGGTCCATGATCTCGGCCGGCGCCACCGTGACGGCCGGAGGGGGCTGCTGCGCATGTGCCGTTGCCACCATAAGGCCGGTCGTCGCGACCACCCCGCATGAAAGGGCCGCGGCCAGAATTCTCCAAACGCGCATGCAATGCTCCCTCGAAGCGATGCTGGCCAACCGGGACCAGGCAGTGAGTGATGCGGGATCACAGCACTTTCCTCGATCCAAGTCACGCCTCAAATTCGCGCAACTTGAAATTGCTCCTGTTCTTTATGCCCCCCTTAGGAATTGCCGAACGGAAGGGATGCATGCGCCGGCGGCTACAGTATGAAATAGCCTTTCTGCATGGTCACGGCATCGTCGAGATGTATCGCGAAGTCCGCCTTCCTGTCGCCGTTGACGTCGCCGTAGACATAGGTGTCGGAGGCTTCCCTGCTATAGCGCAGTTCGCCCTTCTTCCCGCTGAAAGCGGCGGTGCCGACGAAGGCAAACGCCTGGTCGCCGGCAAGCGAGGTATTGGCATCTATCGTGGCGAGGTCGATCCTGTCGGCCTTCGCCGTGAAATCGAAAATGGTATCGCGCCCGGAGCGCGCGACGGTCGTATCCGAAAGCGCCTTGAACACGATTCGGTCGGCTCCGCTGCCCCCGGTCAGGCGGTCCGCACCCGAGCCGGCATAGAGCAGGTCGTTGCCGGCTTCGCCGAAGAGTTTGTCGTTGCCTATCCCGCCATAGAGCCGGTCGGAACCGGCGCCGCCATAGAGGACGTCGTTGCCGGCGTCGCCGTTCAGCAGGTCGCCGCCGCCGTAGCCCCAAAGCGTGTTCGCCGCCTGATTTCCCATGATCGAGTCCCCGGCCGAGCCCCCCTTGACGTTTTCGATCAACGAGCGCGCGTCGCCGCGGAAAAGCAGCGCATTGAAGACATTGCCGCTGGAAAACCCGTCGTTCGGGCCGCCGCCGAGCCAGGCGAGCTGGTCGATGCTGAAGGTCGAAGCCTTGCCCGGCCTCAGATCGATCTTGAGCGCAGTTTTATAGGCGCTGAGGTCGTAGGTGTCGTTGCCGCCGCCGTCCCATATGGTGGCGAAAATGCGGTTGTCGCCCGGCGTGATGGCGGCCGCGCCATTGACGAAAGTGACGCCGCTGCCGGGAGTCCATTTATAGACGGTGTTGCCGCCATTGGTCGTGAAATCGGCGCCGTAGATTGCCTGCAGCGCGGCGATGTCGGCCATCATGAAGGTCTGCGGCGCGCCGAACTGTTCGTAGGTGTACGAGCCCCCGACGGCGTCGCCGACAAAACTTCTGTAGGACATAACCGAATATTCGATCGAGTCGTATTTGGCGGGCGCGGCACCGTAGCCGTCCACTTCGTGGCTGTGCTTCAGGCCGAGCGCATGGCCGATTTCGTGCAGGTGGGTCTGCCATGCGTAATTGCCGGCCACCGGCTTGCGAAGATCGTCCGCCGTGCCGGCGAAGGCCGTACCGAACCAGACGTCTCCGCCGGCGGCACTGGCCTCGGGGAAATAGGCATAGGCGGTCTCCGCCAGCGCCGTCTGGGCCAGGCGGATGGTGGCGGTGCCGGCGCTGCCCTGCTTGAAGACGGCATTCGTGAAGCCTTCGACGGAAAAGCCGTCATCGGCGGACGAACCGAAGGACTGCTCCATGGCGAACAATGCGGCTTTCGTCTGAGCCGTCGAGACGGAAGCAAAGCCCCAGTATTTTTCCCAGCCATAGGCGTAGCTTCCGCTCCACTTCGGGAAAGAATAGGTAATCGTTCCCGACCAGGCGTAGCCGGTGAATAGCGTATCGGCGACGATGTTGCCGGTTGCTTTGACGAATTTAAGTGACTTGCCGGTACCGCTCATTTACGTTTCGCGTGATTTTTGAGACAACAGTTCAGTTGCTATCACAGGCAAGGCTTATACAAAAATAAGCGGAACGATAAATCCGGAGTCGGTTCGTGGAACTTCGCAGAACGGCGCAGCTGCTTGCCTTAACCTTCCTGGCGATGTCTCCGGCTCTGCCGTCCGGCGCGACGGAGGCGAGCGGAACGGAAATGCAAAAGCCCCCCGACTACGAACGAGCCGTGCGAGCGGAATTCGAGGCCGTAAAGGCGGAAAATACCGGGGAAGCGTATGAGCGCTTTATCCGCCGCCACCCCGGCCATCCCCTTGCCGCAGAGGCTCGCAAGGCGATATTGCGCCTGCGGGGCCGATGAGCCCCGTGTGACGGCGGCGTGCTTATCTGGACCGCAGCAGCATGCCGAACAGGTCGCGCGGGTCGTCGGGATCGGCGATCATGTCGAGATCCTGATAGAAATCGGTGCCGGATAGACGGTCGCGCACGTAGCGGAGCGCCGAAAAATCTTCGATCGCGAAGCCGACGCTGTCGAACAGGGTGATCTGGCGCGCGTCGCGCCGGCCCTGCACCTCGCCGGTGACGACCTTCCAGAGTTCGGTCACCGGAAAGTCCGGCGCCATCTGCTGGATCTCGCCCTCGACGCGGGTCTGCGGCGGATATTCGACGAAGACATCCGAGCGCTCGAGGATGTCACGGTGCAGTTCCGTCTTGCCCGGGCAGTCGCCGCCGATCGCATTGATGTGGACGCCGGTCCCTACCATGTTGTCGGTCAGGATCGTGGCAAACTGCTTGTCGGCAGTGCAGGTGGTGATGACGTCTGCGCCTTCGATCGCCTCCTGCGCGGACCGGCAGGATATGATTCTGAGACCCGACCCCTCGAGGTTGCGGGCGGCTTTCCCGGTCGCCCGGGGATCGATGTCGTAGAGGCGCACGGTGTCGATGCCGCAGACCGCCTTCATCGCCAGCGCCTGGAACTCTGCCTGGGCGCCGTTGCCGATCATCGCCATCGTGCGCGCCCCCTTCGGTGCCAGATGGCGCGCAGCCATTGCCGAGGTCGCTGCGGTCCTGAGGGCCGTCAGGATGGTCATCTCCGTCAGCAGCACCGGATAACCGGTCGAAACCTCGGCGAGAAGCCCGAATGCAGTCACGGTCTGCAGCCCTTCGGTGATGTTCTTCGGATGACCGTTGACGTATTTGAAGCTGTAGACCCTGCCGTCGGAGGTCGGCATCAGTTCGATCACGCCCTCGCGCGAGTGGCTGGCGACGCGGGGGGTCTTGTCGAAACTCTCCCATCGGCGGAAATCGGCCTCGATCGCATCCGTGAGTTCCGCCAGAACCGTCTCGATGCCGAGGTGATGGACGAGCCGCATCATGTTGTCGACACTGACGAAGGGCACCATGGCCTTGGCTGACGGAAGCAGAGAGAGCATAGGGGTTTCCTCTTCGCGGCGCTGGACTCGCTGTTTCTGGTTTCCCAAACAGGGTAGCGAACGCGCCCGCTGGTCGAAAGCGCAAACATGTGCTATTTCCACCATCGAATTAAGCAATTCTGTCAGCCGGATTGTACATATGAGCAGATCGGCAGCCGACGATGCGGTCATTGCGAAATACACGCCTGACGATCTCGACCGAAGGATTATCGCACATCTTCGCGCGGACGGCCGGGCGTCGCTTTCGAAGCTTTCCGATGCGCTCGGCGTGGCGCGCGGCACGGTGCAGAACCGCCTGGACCGCCTGCTGGAGACGGGGACCCTGCTCGGCTTCACGGTGCGCGTCAGGGAGGATTACGACGTCAACACCGTCCATGCGGTGATGATGATCGAAGTCGTGGGGAAGTCGACGACGCAGGTGATCCGCAGACTGCGCGGCATGCCCGAGATCTATACGCTGCATACGACCAACGGCAACTGGGATCTCGTTGCCAATATCCGGGCGGCGAACCTTTCCGAATTCGACCGGATCTTGCGCGAGGTGCGCATGATCGACGGCGTTGCCAACAGCGAGACCAGTCTTCTGTTGAGCAGCGTCTGATCCGCCGGAGCAGCCAGGCAGATCGTGACGCCGGCGGATGGTGACGATTGAAAGCCGGACTCATTCCCGTTAGGTTCCGCACGCGTTAGATGACTGATTTTCGGAGGGGCAGCTTGGGAGCGAGCGGTCGGATCTGTTTGCTGCTGGCCTTGCTGCTGCACGCGCCGGCGGCCGCCCGGGCGGAGTGGCAGGCGGTGGAAAGGGTCAAAACCTACACGGTAACCGGGCGGACCGGACCGGAGCTCTACGCTTCCATCGGGGAACGCGGACCGCAGGTGGGCGGTCTCGGGCGTGCGATTGCGCATACGAGCTTCGAACTTACCTGGAGGCGGAAATATGAGGAGCGCGACGGCGCCTGCGTGCTCGCCTCGGCGTTGCCGAAGCTCATCATCACCTACACGCTGCCGAAGCCCGCAGGGCCCCTTCCGGCGGATACCGAAACGCACTGGCAGGCCTTCATAACAGGTGTGAAAAAGCACGAGCTCGTACATGGCGATTTCATCAAGGAGATGGTGAGCGGCATCGAAGCGGCAACCGTGGGCCTCACGGTCACCGGAGATCCCGAATGCCGCAAGATCAAATCCGAGATGACGAAGCGGCTCGGCGAGCTCTCTCGCAGGCAAAGACAGAAAAGCCGCGAGTTCGACAAAGCCGAACTCAGCGACGGCGGCAATATTCACCAACTCATCCTCAATCTCGTCAACGGCGGCTGACAGGTGCGGCGAATTCGTTCCGTTGCGACCCTTGCGCGTCGCCAGGACGCGCGGCTGTAACGCGCACGCCCCAGCTTTGGCCGAAAGGCAACACCGCTTCGCAAAAGTAAGTTGTTGCCGAACCTGCCTCCGAATTGTCTCAATGCAACGAAACCGTGAGCCCGCCTGAGTGGCAGACATAGCCGCGGGACCTTCTTCCGCGGGCGCTGTCATCGCTGAATTTATTTCGGACGACTGGCCGGAATTCCTGCCCGTAACGGTTCGACAAGGAGAAGATGCATGAAAATGACTTTCGCCATGGCGCTTTCGGCGGTCTCGATCGCCCTTGCTGCTGGAGGCGCCGATGCCGCCGATCTCACCTATCCGGAACCGGCGCCCCCCGCGGTGCAGGATGCGCGCGGCGGGGTGAAGATCGGCTATCTGGAGTGCGATATCGGCGGCGGCGCAGGCTACGTGCTCGGATCGTCCAAGGAAGTCGAATGCGCTTTCCGGTCGCTGGGCGGCGACGTGATCGAGGATCGCTATACGGGCGAAATTCGCAAGCTCGGCGTGGATGTCGGCTTCACGATGCGCAGCCGTTTGATCTGGGCCGTATTCGCGCCGACGGCGGGCTATCATCACGGCTCTCTGAGCGGCATCTACAAGGGCGCGAGCGCCGAGGCGACCCTCGGCGCGGGTGTGGGCGCCAATGTGCTCGTCGGCGGCACTTCCGGTTCGATCCACCTGCAGACGGTCAGCGTCACCGGCCAGCTCGGCCTCAACGTCGCAGCCGCCGGCACGTCCATGACGCTCAATTCCGTCAATTGATATCGGCGCCGGCGCGGCCGTTACGCCGCGCCGGGTCCGATTTCCTGACCGACCTCCACAAGATCACCAGCATACCCGCCGTCATTGCCGCGAGACCGTACCAGGTGAGGGCATAGAAGAGGTGATTGTTGGGGAAGACGACGCGCGTCAGTCCGCCGACGGGAAGCCCGCCCGGATTCAGGCCAGCATCCGCGTCGACGAAATAGGGCGCAACCTCGGAGAGGCCCCGCACCGCCGCGATCGCGCTCACGTCGCGCGAATACCAGCGGTTTTCCCGGGGCCTGTTCGACTGGAGGAGCGAGCCGTTCGGTTCGTCCATGCGCATGAGGCCGGTGACGATCGTTGTGCCTTCGATCTGGCCTTCCCGCCGCGTCGATGCCTCACGCCTCTCCGTCGGGACGAAGCCGCGGTTCACGAGCACGGTCGTCCCGTCGGCAGCCGCAAGGGGCGTCATGACCCAATAGCCGGGGCCGCGTTCGGTTGCGGCATAGATCAGCGTTTCTTTCTCGTGGAGGAAGCGGCCCTGGAGAGTGACGTGCCGGTATTCGTCTTGCGCGGCATTGACGTTTGGCCAGTCGTTGCGGGGCGGCACAGGCACGGGTGCTGCGTGGACGCGCTCCTCGACACGGGCGATCAGGTCGAGCTTCCAGGAGAGGCGCTTGACTTGCCACGTGCCGAGCGCCGCAAAAGCCGAGATGAGCAGGAGGCCGAGGATGCTGAGGATCGCAAGTGAGAGCCGGGAGGGCTGTCGGGGTGCGGATTCGACTTGAGACTCTATCATGGCGAAGCCGTCAAAAACTCAACGGGTTACGCCCCTCCTCCGGCTGCCGCCACCGTCTCCCCGCTTAGCGGGGGGACGGTTAGGGTGAGGGGCGAAGTTCCAATTCACGGCATGTTCATCATCATTTCCGGGCTCATCGGCATCATGTTCGCGTTCAGATGATGCATGACCCAGAGAGAGCCGGAAAGCGCGATGGCGACGAGAAGGATCGTGAAGATCAGCGCCATCATCGTCCAGCCGCCCTCGGAGCGGGTGTTCATGTGCAGGAAGAAGATCATGTGGACGACGATCTGGACGGCGCCGAGCGCCATGATTATCGCCGCAGTGAGCATCGCGCTGTCGAGCACGTCGGCCATCACCAGCCAGAAAGGAATGGCGGTGAGAATGACGGAGAGGACGAAACCCGTGACGTAGCTCTTCAGCGTGGCGTGGCCGGCGTCGTGCCCATGGCTGTGGCCGTGATGGGCCTCGAAGGCGTCCTCATGCGAAGGGGCGTGCGTGCTCATCCGAGAACTCCCATCAGATAGACGAAGGAAAAGACGCCGATCCAGACGACGTCGAGGAAGTGCCAGAACATCGAAAGGCACATGAGCCGGCGCTTGTTTTCAGGTATGAGGCCGTGTTTTGCGACCTGCGCCATCAGCACGAACATCCAGACAATGCCGGCGGTCACGTGCAGGCCGTGCGTGCCGACGAGCGTGAAGAAGGAGGAGAGGAAGGCGCTGCGCTGCGGTCCGGCGCCTTCATGGATCAGATGCGCGAATTCGTAGAGCTCGAGCCCGACGAAGGCGATGCCGAAGAGTGCGGTGACCGCCATCCAGGCGAGCGTCGCTTTCTTCTCGTAGCGTTCCATCGCCAGCATGGCGAAGCCATAGGTGATCGAGGAGAACAGCAGCATCGACGTGTTCACTGCGACGAGCGGCAGGTCGAAGAGATCGGCGGGCGAGGGACCTGCGGCATAGTTGCGCCCGAGAACCGCATGGGTGGCAAAGAGTACCGCGAAAATCAGGCAGTCGCTCATCAGGTAGAGCCAGAAGCCGAGCATCGTGCTCCCTTCGGGGTGATGCTCCTCCTTCAGATAGAAGGTCGGCGCCTGTCCCTCATCAAGCGCGCGGTCGGTATGGAACTCGGTCATGCTTGCACCTCGGCGGCAAGCTCTTCAGTCCGCTTGCCCTCTGTGTCGGCGACGACGTTTGCGGGAATGTGGAAATCTCGGTCATAGTTGAAGGTGTGGCCGATGGCGATCGCCACCATGGTGACGAAGGAGAGGATCACCAGCCACCACATGTACCAGACCATGGCGAAGGCGAAGACGACGCTGATCGCCCCGAGGATGACGCCGGTGCCGGTGTTCTTCGGCATGTGGATGGGCTTGAAGCCGGTAAGCGGACGGCTGTGGCCGCGCTTCTTCATGTCCCACCAGGAATCCTGATCGTGGACGAGCGGCGTGAAGGCGAAGTTATAATCCGGTGGTGGCGAGGAGGTCGACCATTCGAGCGTGCGGCCGTCCCAGGGGTCGCCGGTCACGTCGCGCAGCTCTTCGCGCCTCACGAAGCTGACGACGAGCTGGATCAGCATCGACAGGATGCCGAGCGCGATCAGGAAGGCGCCGAAGGCGGCGATGACGAACCAGATCTGCAGCGACGGATCCTCGAACTGGCTGACGCGACGCGTGACACCCATGAGGCCGAGCACGTAGAGCGGCATGAAGGCGAAATAGAAGCCCGTCAGCCAGAACCAGAAGGACATCTTGCCCCAGAACGGATCGAGCCTGAATCCGAAGGCCTTCGGGAACCAGTAGACGACGCCCGCCATCAGGCCGAAGACCACGCCGCCGATGATGACGTTATGGAAGTGGGCGATGAGGAACAGCGAATTGTGCAGCACGAAATCGGCCGGCGGAACGGCGAGCAGAACGCCCGTCATGCCGCCGAGGACGAAGGTCACCATGAAACCGATCGTCCAGAGCATAGGCACCTCGTAGCGAATGCGGCCGCGATACATGGTGAAGAGCCAGTTGAACATCTTCGCCCCGGTCGGGATCGATATGATCATCGTGGTGATGCCGAAGAAGGCATTGACGCTGGCACCCGAACCCATGGTGAAGAAGTGGTGAAGCCAGACGATATAGGAGAGGATGGTGATGACGACAGTCGCATAGACCATCGAAGCATAGCCGAAGAGCCGCTTGCCGCAGAAGGTCGCGACCACCTCCGAGAAAATGCCGAAGGCCGGCAGGATCAGGATATAGACCTCCGGATGACCCCAGATCCAGATGAGGTTGACATACATCATCGGATTGCCGCCGAGATCGTTGGTGAAGAAGTTCGTGCCGGCATAGCGGTCGAGCGAAAGCAGCGCCAGCGTCGCGGTCAGCACCGGGAAGGTGGCGACGATCAGCACGTTGGTGCAGAGCGACGTCCAGGTGAAGACCGGCATCTTCATCATAGTCATGCCGGGGGCGCGCATCTTTACGATCGTGGCGATCAGATTGATGCCGGACAGCGTCGTTCCGATGCCGGCTATCTGCAGGCCCCAGATATAATAGTCGACGCCCACGCCGGGGCTGTAGTCCGCGCCGGACAGCGGCGGATAGGCAAGCCATCCCGTCCGCGCGAACTCGCCGACGAAGAGCGACAGCATGATGATGACCGCGCCGGCCGCCGTCATCCAGAAGCTGAAATTGTTGAGGAAGGGGAAGGAGACGTCGCGCGCGCCGATCTGCAGCGGCACGACGAAGTTCATCAGCCCCGTCACGAAAGGCATCGCCATGAACAAGATCATGATGACGCCATGTGCGGTGAAGACCTGGTCATAATGATGCGGCGGCAGGTAGCCTTCCGAACCGCCGAAGGCCATCGCCTGCTGCAGGCGCATCATGATCGCGTCGGAAAACCCGCGCAGCAGCATCACCAGCGCCAGGATGATGTACATGATGCCGATCTTCTTGTGGTCGACGCTCGTCAGCCAGTCGCGCCAGAGCGTCCCCCAGAAGCGGTAATAGGTGATGAGCCCGATCAGCGCGATGCCGCCGAGTGCGACGGCAAGAAAGGTCACGACGAGGATCGGCTCGTGATAGGGGATCGCATCGAGGGTCAGCCGGCCGAAGATGAGCTTCAGAAAATCTGGATCGGAGAACATGGGAAACCTGTTCAATCGTCAGCGCAAGGCGCCGTGTTCAATGGTTGAGCTGCGGCGGTGCCGGATCGCCGTCGTGATTCATGCCCGGCATCGAATGCCCCTCGTGCCCTCCCGCGGGCGTATCGTGCCGCATAGGCGCCTCGGCGCCGCCGGTGCCCTGCGGCTCCTGCTGGCTGCGGGCGGGCGTGCCCGTCGCTGGGTGGGTTGCGGCCGGTGCGCCTTCCACCAGGGAATGTCTGTTGTCGTATTCCAGCTTTTCCCGGTTCCCGGTGCTTTCCTTGCCGGCGCCGCCCATCATGTCGATGTGCATCATTTCCTGCATGCACATCTTGCCGGGCGTGACGCATAGATTGAGGATCGACCGATACAAGCCGTCCTCGACCGCGGCGTAATAGCGGACCGGCTCCCTTTCGCTCGGCTTTTCGAGCTTCAGATAGGCGTCACGGTTGAGCGCGGTTCCCTGCGCCTTCACCCGCGCCACCCATTCGTCGAAGCCCTGCCGGTCGAGCCCGTGGAACTTGAAGCGCATGTGGGAGAAGCCGTCGCCGCTGTAATTGGCCGAGAAGCCTTCATATTCGCCCGGTTTGTTGATCACCGCGTGGAGCTTCGTTTCCATGCCCGGCATCGCATAGATCTGGCCTGCGAGCGCCGGAATGTAGAAGGAGTTCATCACCGAGGAGGCGGTGATCTTGAAATGGATCGGCACGTCGACGGGCGCTGCGAGCTCGTTGACCGTCGCGACACCGAGGTCGGGATAGAAGAACAGCCATTTCCAGTCGAGCGCCACGACCTCGACGGTGAGCGGCTTGGCGTCCGCAGGTATCGCCCTTTCCGCATCCAGCCGGTCGAGCGGGCGATAGGGGTCGAGCTTATGCGTGCTGATCCAGGTGATCGCTCCGAGCGCGATGATGATCGCAAGCGGTGCCGACCAGATGACCACCTCGAGTGCCGTCGAATGGTGCCAATCCGGATCGTAGGCCGCGCTCGTGTTCGACCGCCGGTAGCGCCAGGCGAAGAAAAGCGTCAGGAAAACGACCGGGACGATGATCAGCAGCATGAGGATCGTCGATATGACGATCAGGTCCCGTTGCTGCGCAGCGATATCGCCGGAGGGCGACATCACCACCATGTCGCATCCCGCCATCAGGAGAAACAGCGGCAAAACGGCGAGGCGGCGGGAAAACTTCAACAGTTCTGGCACGGCTCGAAGCTCTATTTGTTTCGACGGCTCTGCGACTAAAGTAGAGTGGACGGGAAAGGTATGAGGTCGATGGTCGCACTGCAGCAATCCGCCGCAGGTGTTTCGCGGTGCAGCATCCCGCAGACAAGGAGGACGTGAAACGCATTATTTCGCGTTTCTCCCCTTGATATGAGCGGTTGATTGGTCAAGATCCCTCCAAGGGAGCCTTGCGCTCTCATCTTGAGAGTTCGAGCGGGTGCGGCGGAACACCGCGCATTCTCGGCCCGTGCGCGGGAGGCGTTTGATGAGCACTGCAATGCAACAGTCCCTGGGGCCGTCGTCCTCTTCGATGGAGCGCGATGCGCGGCGCATTCACGACGACACGCCCGTATCTCCCGGGAACATCGCCATCGGCGTCGTCATCGGCCGTGCAGCTGAATTCTTCGATTTCTTCGTATATGGCATCGCCTCGGTCGTCGTGTTTCCGCAGCTTTTCTTTCCGTTCGCGCCCGATCGGCTCACAGCCACGCTCTACTCCTTCGCCATTTTCGCGCTCGCCTTCGTGGCAAGGCCGATCGGTTCGCTGGTCTTCATGGCCATCGACCGGACTTACGGACGCGGCGTCAAGCTGACAATCGCTCTGTTCATCCTCGGCGGTTCGACCGCCTCGATTGCCTTCCTGCCGGGCTATGCGACGCTCGGCGCCTGGTCCATCCTGCTGCTTGCCGTCTTCCGCCTCGGGCAGGGATTTGCGCTTGGCGGCGCCTGGGACGGGCTCGCCTCGCTTCTCGCCCTGAACGCGCCGCAACGCCACCGCGGCTGGTACGCGATGATTCCGCAGCTGGGCGCGCCCTTAGGTTTCATGCTCGCCAGCGCTCTTTTTGCCTATTTCCTCGTTTCGGTCTCGGAAGAGGATTTTCTCACCTGGGGCTGGCGGTACCCGTTCTTCGTGGCCTTTGCGATCAATGTCGTTGCGCTGTTTACCCGCCTGCGGCTTGTCATGACGAAGGAATTCGGAACCCTGCTCGACCTTCACGAGCTTCAGGCAGCCCGGGTTACGGAAGTGCTCAAGGTAAATGGAGGCAACGTCCTGGTCGGCGCCTTCGTGCCTCTTGCCAGCTTCGCTCTCTTCCATCTGGTGACCGTGTTTCCGCTCAGCTGGGTGGAGATCTACACGGATCATGGCGCAAGTTCGTTCCTGATGGTGCAGTTCGTCGGGGCGGTCTGCGCCATTCTCGCCATCGTCGCTTCGGGGCTCATTGCCGATCGCGTCGGCCGCCGCAATCACCTGGGAATTTGCGCCGTGCTGATCGCGATTTTCAGCTTCGTCGCCCCGTTGCTGCTGCAGGCGGGCGCCGCCGGTCGCGACGTGTTCGTGATCGTCGGCTTCACGATTCTCGGCCTCTCCTTCGGCCAGGCCGCCGGAGCCGTCGCATCGCGCTTCGGCCAGGCCTACCGCTATACGGGAGCGGCACTCACCTCGGACCTGTCCTGGCTGATCGGCGCCGGCTTTGCGCCGCTGGTGGCACTCGGCTTGACCAGCCGCTTCGGGCTCGCTTTCGCGGGGTATTATCTCCTCTCCGGGGCCCTTTGCACGATTCTGGCTCTCATCTTCAGCAAAACCCTCGAGATCAACAACGAGTAGGACACCGTAAAGACGCAAGCCACGCCGCAACGGCGGCAGCCCCGCCGGGCTCGATGTTGGCCGTCTACGTGTTCACCTGAGATTCGGTTTCCCAAGGGTCGGGCGCCCTGGCTTCCGCTTGCCGGCCGCAATCGGTTGCGAGTGGGCAGTGGCGGCGGAACATAATCGGGTCTCGCCGGTTCCGGCAGCGACGCACGGTACGGGAGCAAACGGTTTCCCCATCGCCGTGAGTGCCAAGCACCGAAAGGAGAAAGGAGCCATGCCTGCAAAGTCGAAGGCGCAGCAGAAGGCCGCTGGCGCGGCTCTTGCCGCCAAACGAGGCGAGAAGAAGAAGAGCGAACTCAAGGGCGCCTCTCGAGGCATGGAAGAGTCCATGACCGAGAAGGAGCTGAAGGAAATGGCCTCGACAAAGCGCAAGGGCAAGAAGGAACACGTCTCGGACAAGTGACGCGGCTGTCGCGGCACCGCTTGCCGAACGCGCCGCCCCACGGTATTCCGGGCCCGAGGTATAATGTTTCCGGTTTACCTTCACGGTCGGAAGAATGTTTCAGCTTACGATGGCTGTAGTCCCTTCACGCCCGCCGTTTTGATGATTTACAGCGCCAAGCGGGAACAATATTCTGTAGCGAGATCCGGGTCGTGATTAAGGACGGGCGAATGAACGATAGCAGGGCTTCCGCGGATGTGGACGCGGAGAAAGCCGTTGACGAGCGGATTGCATCGCTTGTCGAGAAGATGCGCAAGGAAGCGGTACCAGAGCGACTTCTCGAACTGGCCCGGGAGCTGCAGAAAGCCCTTGACGAGCGGAAGCGCTGACCGCGGCACCCGGTCGGCTGACATGGATGCGCCCGTGGGTTCAGTTGAGCGGATTTCCATGCATTTGCGCCGTCAGTTCGTCGCGTGCCCGGCTGAGCCGGCTCTTGATCGTACCGATCGCGCAGTCACATATGTCAGCGGCTTCCTTATAGCTCATCCCGAATCCGGCAACGAGCACGAGGACTTCGCGGTGCTCTGGTGATAGAGCCCCAAGCGCGCTGCGTAACTCGCCGTTGAGAACGGACCACTCCTGCGACGGCGCGGTCGGGATCGGCAATTCGGCGCAATTGGTGCTGCCCGGGCTTTCGCGCGTGCGGATCTTGTACTGCGTGCGAAACGCATTGCGCATGATCGTGAACAGCCAGGACTTCAGGCTCGTGCCGGGCTCGAACTGTTCGATGCTTCTCAGCGCCCGGAGCAATGTCTCCTGTACGAGGTCGTCGGCCTCGAACGACGCTGACGTGAACGTTCGAGCGAACGCCCGCAGAGCGGGAATCAGATCGACGACTTGCTCCTCAAGCAGCGGTGATTGTTGCGATGCGTGACCGCCGATAGCAGGCATGTCGAATATTGCCCTTCTGCCTATGAAGATTTCACTAGGTGACGTTAGGAAATGCCTTTCCGGCTCTTTGGTTCCTAAGAGCCGGGGGATATTTCCCGGCTCCGCTTGAATCCGGCACCTGATCGTGCGGCGATTTATGCAGGAGGCAGGCCTTATGCAGGAGGCGGACCGGCGGCTTCGCCGCTCTGCCGCGGGAACCAAAAGCGGCATCACCAGTTTGAGTGGTCTAGGGACATCACGAGGTTGAGTGGAAGGAGAACTCCATGAAGAGAATTGCCTCTATGACTGCTGCCCTGCTTTTGACGATCGGTTCAACGGCAGTCGCGCAGACGGCAGTCGTGCTGCCCAGCGAAGTAAGAACTTATGTATTGGAGCAGAGTACGCCTTCTGTCGCCTACGAAGGTGAGATTGTCGTCGGGCAGCCGATTCCCGAAACGGTGGAGATCCACACGATTCCGGACCAGC
This sequence comes from Sinorhizobium arboris LMG 14919, assembly GCF_000427465.1. Taxonomy (NCBI): domain Bacteria; kingdom Pseudomonadati; phylum Pseudomonadota; class Alphaproteobacteria; order Hyphomicrobiales; family Rhizobiaceae; genus Sinorhizobium; species Sinorhizobium arboris. The sequence goes on from NZ_ATYB01000008.1 coordinate 1,476,212, forward strand.
CCGATTTTGCCTACGCAATCGTCAATGATCAGCGCGTTGTCGTGAATCCGAAGACGCACACGGTTGTGGAGATCCTGCAGTAGCGTTTGGAACTGTATGTTTCCCTGGCCGCATCCTGCGCCTCTATCCCCTGAACGAGCGTGGCGGTCCGCGCCGCCACGCCAGCCCTTGGGGGCAACATGGAAAACCAAAGCATAGAGTTTCGACTGGCGGCGCAACGGGAGATCCTTGTTGCCGTCCTTTCCGCGCTTTACCGCCATAAGGATATCTGGTCGGAGATCAACCGTGCCCTGGAAGAGGTCCCGATTGTTCAGGATCATGAAGAAGACCCCGGCGTCGTACCGTCGGAAGCCTTTGCCAGGCAGAACGCCATGACGACGGAAATCGCGTCCATCCTGCAGGATGCGAAGGCGCGGACGGATCTGGACCCCGAACCGCTTTGAGACGTCTGCCGGTGCGATTAGACCGGAACCCCTTCTGCCTTTCGTGCGTTAACCCAAAGGCTGCGTTTTCAGCCCCCGCATGTCCACGCAAGAGAAGGGAGCGTATCGTGCGCGTTCGACTGAAACAGAAGCGTCCGAAATTTGCCCGGCCGCCTGAAAATCCAAATCCGAAGAAATCTGGGCGGAATACCTGGCAACCTCAGGTTATTGTCCCTTACCGGGTCGACCTCACTCTCAAGAAGCAGGCGACGGATGAAGTGACAGTTCCGGCCTCGATCAACGGGAGGCTCATCGATGGCCGGCCATGAGGACAAGGTGGTCCGTGTTCGGGACGTGATGTCCCGGCAGGTTTTCACCGTTTCCCCCACCGACACCGCGCAATCCGTCGCCCGGCTGATGGCCGAGACGGGCGTCGGTGCGTTGCCGGTCGAGGCGCCGGGCGTTGGAACGATCCTCGGCATCGTCACGGATCGGGACATAGTCACGTCCGTCGTCGCTCAGGGTCTGTCCAGTTCGACCGCCGTGTTCGAGTTCATGACGGTGGCCGCAGAATCCTGCGAGGAGGACGACAGTCTCCTGCTTGCCGCGCAGAAGATGCACGATCTGCGGATCCGTCGTCTTGTCGTCGTCAACGGGAAGCGGCATGCAGCCGGCATCGTAGCTCTTGCGGATATCAGCAGGGTCAACCCGGAACTTGGCGGTCTCGTTCTCGAGGGAATCAACCGACCTGCCCCTGCAGATACCCGGCTTGAAGGAATGTCGACATGCTGACGCAGGACCGTCTTTGGAGCGAAGCGGTAATTCTGGAAGGGGGAAGCCGCGTCCTGAGGGTGCAAAGCACCCGCGATGCGTTTCTTTGCCTCAAGAACCATTGGCCGATTGCCGACGGAGACGCAAAGCGCGAAGCCTTTGCCGCGTGCGAGCGCGTAATCGAAGGGCATGACGAGCCCGATGCCGCCCGCGCCGCTTTCATCAAGGCTGCTGAGGAAGCGCAGTTCAGCGTACACTGCTGGACCGGGTGACCGACCCGGTCCGGGGCGGAAGCTGCTGGAGATCAGACCGTCACGGACGGCTGTCGGAGCGGTTTCGGGCTGCAGGCCGATAGCGTTCGGCGATTGCGATCTGGACTTCGGCCTGGAACGAGAGGACCTCGTTGCGGATCTCTTCCTCGCGAAGGCCCAATGCGGAAAGCTGCTGGGCGAGCCTCCGGCATTCGCTCTTCCAGTAGTGGATGGCAGCAGCCCCGTGTATCCGGTCCAGTTCGCGTGCGCAGCGGTCGACATCGCCCGCGCGCGCTGCCAAGGGAAACGCGACCACTTCGCCGCCCCGGACCATGGTTCGTTCGCCAAACTCAGCTGCCATCGAATCACCTTACGTTCGTCACCAGCCACGTCTATCGGCTAGATGGTTAACGAATCATTCGCCGCGATCGCCTGCCTGTCGCCGGAGGTTGTCGCTTCGGCCCGAGAAAAACCCCGGCGCGAACAACATTGTGCGGTGCCTCGGGAACAATCGGGCCGGGACACGGTTTGGCAGTCGGATCGTGTGGACAAGTTCCCTCTCCGCAAAGCCCCTACGGATCCACACGCTCCTCAACGATAACGAACAAAATATCGGGCTCCGCCGCCCCGGCGGGGCCCTTCCTGTCCGACTGGCTGGATTGTTTCACCGCACCGGTCCAGGATCTGACCCGTCGAAGGCGGACCAGGATTGTCTCGCTTCACCGGCTTGGTCTTGCCGATCGCCTGTGACGGTTTAGGCAGGGCAGCGCCAGCGTCCAAATATCTCCAGGGGCTATCGCAGCAGGCCCTGGCCACCGTCGATCCAGACGGGGCTCCCCGTCACGTGCCGGGCGCGCTCGGACGTCAGGAAACGGATGACCTCCGCCACGTCTTCGCTCCGCCCAGGCTGGCCGTCGTTGATAGGCACCTGCCCCTCCGGCCATTCGACGGGGATTGCCGTCTCGTTTTCGTGGCGCAGCTTGGTGTTGTCGCTGATGTTCGTCTCGATCTCACCGGGGCAAACCGCGTTGACGCGGATGTGGTGCTTGCCGAGCTCCAGCGCCAGTTGCTGGACGATCGCGACCTGTGCCGCCTTCGTGGCGGTATAGGCCGTGGCGCCCGGTGTCGTGAAAGTCCGGGTACCGTTGATCGACGAAACGATCACGATGGCGCCGCTTCCCCGTCGTTTCAGGTGGGGAACGGTCAAGTGCAGGGTGAGGAAAGTGCCGCGCAGATTGACGGCGATCGTCTCGTCCCATTCGAAAGGCTTCAGGTCGTCGATCGGAGCCCAGACCCCGTTGATCCCGGCATTGGCGACGACGATATCGAGTTGCCCGAATCTATCTACAAGGTCCCTGACTGCATTGCGCATCTGGAGCTCGTCGGAGACGTCCGCCTCGAGCGCGATGGCTTGACCTCCCGCCCGTACGATCTCGTCGGCGACTTCCTCCACCTCCGTGCGGGTGCGCCCGAGCGCGCCCACTTTCACTCCGTCTTCGGCGAGCGCAAGCGCGGTGGCTCGGCCAATGCCGGACCCGGCACCGGTGATCAAGGCAACGGGCGATTTCAGCCTCATGGCTTGCCGTTCTTCGCGCGGTCGGTCGGAATGGTGGAAACGGTAACGGATACGGGATCGCTGGCGGGAAACGTGTCCTCTAGACCCTCGTCGAGCTGTCTTTCCATTTCATCCGTGTCCTTCGCGCCGCGTGCGCTGCGGCGGATTTTCGAGCTATCCTGCGACTCCTCGATCGCGTTGCAATCGGCGCTTGCGAGCTCGCGCATGACGGCCTGCGCCTTTTCGACGGCATTGAGCCGGTTGAGGTTTGCGGCCGCGTCGTTGCGCATGGAAACGGAGACGATCTCGCCGCCTTCGCCAACGAATTCGACGGTGAAACCGGCTTTTCCGCCCTGTTCGGGAATAACCTGTGTACCAACGAGATGCATAAGTGCGCCTCCTCGCTCGCGCTGCGGCGCCTTATTGCGCCGCATCGTCTCTGCGGTTGCCCGCGGTTCGTCAGGCAAACGGATGCGGCGTGTTTTGGTTCCGCCGCTTAACTTCCGGGTCGCGGGCGCCGACCCATGACGTTAGAGACCTTCTCTCGAAGCGCGTTATCGTCTTCGTCATGCGCGTGCTGCTGGAGGATCTCGGCGAGGCGCTTCAACTCTTTCTCGTCCAGTTTTTCGATTCCGACATATCGGTTTTCCGCCGAGCTCGTGAGGATGAGCTCGTCGAGCTTCGCCTGAAGCGCCCGGCCGTCCCGATTCTGGGTATTCTGAAGGACGAAGACCATCAGGAAGGTGATGATCGTCGTGCCGGTATTGACGACGAGTTGCCACGTCTGAGAGAAGCCGAAGATCGGTCCTGTGAGGCCCCACAACACGACAGACACAAGGGCCAGAACGAAAACAGCGGGGCGCCCGGAATATTCCGCCACCGCGCTTGAAAACTTGCTGAAACCATTGGCCTTCGGCATTGCGCATCCCACGTTTGTTGATCCGCTGATCAACACGCTGGCGGGCGAAGAGTTCCCTTCAGGCGCCCACCGGGCAGATGGACAGACCTTGCCGCCGTTTCCAATCTCGGTGTTCCCCGGACCGGCTTCATCGCGGGCGCGCGTGCGCGGGTCCTGGCGCGCCATGGCCCCGGCCATGCGAGGCCAGGGTTCAACTCACGACATTGACCTGCGCCTCTTTCGCCGCAGCGACGAAGGCTGCCCGCGCGACATAGGCGGGGGAGTCGCGTTCGAGCACTGCCAGACAGATATCGATTGCCGCCTGGTAAGCCTTGCCGCGATTGACCGGCCACCGCTTGGTCAGCAACTCGACCGCTTGGCGGGTGTTCGACACCATGTGGATCTTCTGATCGTCGGGCATCCGCACCGGGACGCATTCATTCCAGGGGCCGGGGTCCATGACCTTCCTCCTGCAGTGGCACGACCGTCAGGAAGGCCTCCCGCAAAGCGGCAATAAAGGCGGCCCGTGCGTCTTCGGGCTTCTTTCTGCGCCTGAGCGCCGCATCGCAGGCACGTATGGCGCAGCCGTAATAGGCGCCGCCCCGCACCGGCCATTCGCTTCGCAGACAATGCATCGCGTCGAGCGGGCCGACAACCGTGCGGCATCTGCCGTCGAGCATGTTGATATTGACGGGCTTGCTCCAGGGAATCTCGTACATCGCTCCTCCTCGCCCACTCCGAGCCGCCCGGTGCGGCGCCGCATCCGCTCCGAAACTATCCGGTCCAACACGTCTTACCGCATGTGTCCATTAAAAGGGCGAAAACATGCAGGCAGAACAAAGCGCTACAGCGACCTCTTGCGCGCCCGGTAAGACGCCCAACGCTGCAGTCTAATGGCTACGGATCGAAATATGCGCCTCTTCCGCTGCCTTTATGAAGGCCCTGCGGGCCCTTTCGGTTTTAACTTTGCCTTCCAGAGCCTGAAGGCACACGCGCTTGGCTGCCGCCAGCGCCGGTCCGTCCCGGCGCGGCCAGCGCTGCAACAGGCATTCGACGGCCTCGCGCGTGCTTTTCACGTCGTGGTATTTGCCCTCGGCTCCGAGTTCCAATTCGACGCTCTTATCCCACCAGAAACAATGCATGACGCTCAGCCTCGCGGGTTGTTGCCGGTTGGAAATGAAACTGGGGAGAGGGGCTTTTGGTTCCGCCGCGAGCATGCGGCTACCCCTTGACGCAAGGCGCGGCATCGCTAAGTAAGAGGCGTCCCGTTCTTGGACATCGGAATTCGGGATGAACATTGGTGCCGGGCCCCTCTGGCGAGAGTTTACGGCGCTCTCGTGATGTCGGTACCGCCAGCAAATCACGCCGGCGGATATATAGCTACCATGAAAACTGCTCTCATGCCTTACGCATGTGCCAGTACGGCTATGCGTTTTTTTATCTCCGTACATCTCCCCTTTTCTAACGCTTCCACGGTGCGTGGAGGGGAGATTCGCCCATGACCGGAATCAGATCACAGGCAACATCCCTCGGTTACTTCAAATGGGCGTTCATCGTCACGGCCGGCGGACTTCTGCTTGGCGCCTGGCTGGGTTGGCAGTCGACCGGCACCCTCGGCGGAATGATGACGGTGTTCTTCATCTGCACCGTGCTCGCCGTCCTCGAAATCTCGCTGTCCTTCGACAACGCGATCGTCAATGCCAACAAGCTCAAGGATATGACCCCGGTCTGGCAACAGCGCTTCCTGACCTGGGGCATCATCATCGCCGTTTTCGGCATGCGTATCGTCTTTCCGCTGCTGATCGTGGTCATCGCCGCAAGTATCGGTCCGATCGATGCCGTCGTGCTCGCGGCGACCCGGCCGGAGGAATATTCCCGGATCATGCACGAGGCGCATCTGCCGATCGCCGCCTTCGGCGGTACGTTCCTGATGATGGTCGGCCTGACCTATTTCTTCGACCATGAGAAGGACATACACTGGATCGCATGGCTGGAGAGCCGGATGGCCCGCTTTGCGACCATCAAGGGCGTGGAGATCGCCTTCGTGCTTGCGCTCATACTCGGCTTTTCGAAGCTGCTCGAAGCGGAAGAAGCCGTGGTCTTCGTTCATGCCTGCGTCTACGGTCTCCTCACCTTCCTGGCCGTCGAGGTGGTGGGCGGCCTGCTCGACGCCTCGCAGCAGACGATGAGCGCTGCGGCGAAGGGGGGCTTCGGCGCTTTTCTCTATCTGGAAGTGCTCGACGCCAGCTTCTCCTTCGACGGGGTCATCGGCGCCTTCGCCTTGACCCAGAACCTTTTCGTCATCGCCATCGGGTTGGGTATCGGAGCGATGTACGTCCGCTCCATGACGATCATGCTGGTCGAAAAGGGAACGCTCAGTGAATACCGCTATCTGGAGCACGGCGCTTTCTACGCCATCCTGATCCTTTCCGTGGTCATGTATTTCCAAACGCTCTTCCACATTCCCGAGGTTATTACCGGCCTCGGGGGTGCTGGCCTCATCGGCCTTTCGCTCTGGTCTTCCATCCGGCACAACAGGCGGGAGATGGAGCAGGTTGAGGACGATACGCGCGGGCAGAGGCGCGCCGAGGCCTGAACCAGAACAGCGCCTTCGGCCAATCCGGCCGAAGGATCTGTCAGGACATTGAACGACCCGGCGGATGTTTCCGCCGGGTCGTTCCTGTTGTCGTGCTTCGCATTTTCTCCGCGCTGCCGGAAAACTGCCAAAATCCTAGGCAATTGGAGCCGCCCCCTGCCGGCCTCGATCCCTTGCGCTGCCGGTTGAAGAAATGACGCGGAGGAATGCTCTTGAACGCCAGTCCGAACGATCTTGCCCTGCTTGCGGTAATGCGCCGCTATTTTTCGCTGAAGGAGGAGGCGAGCGCCTTGAAGGGGCGGCTCGAGGCCGCCCGCAGGAGTGCTGGCGACGAGATCGACCGCTTCTATGACCCGCGCAGGAATGCGCCGCACGCGGAGGACATCCTGGCATGGCATCGGCTTCGGCGGGAAATGGAAGAACTGATGAGCCTCGCTGCGACGTGGGGGAAGGGCGGCAGCATCGACGGCTGCGCCTGGGCAGCGGCGGCCGAGCCCGCGCCCCCGCCGGAGGCCGGCGCGGCAATGGACTGATGGGCGGCGACCTCCGGAAACCGGCCGCCCGTTCAGCCGGAGTTTGTTCGTGGGTTTGGAAAGCAGAGAAGTTGCCGAGCCGCGAGGCGCCGGTTTCGCAGTGACTGGTGGTCAAGGAGGCAAGATTAGCGTAAATCATGGTATTTCGGGGGAACAACTTCTCCTTGCGATCTTTTCGAAGGATGAGCCTGCACGAGCCAGGCAACGGAACAGAAAGCCGTCGATGCGGATGGCTCCGGTGTTCGACGGCGGAGCAGGAGAGGAGCATCCCTATGCGCTTGCGACCCGATAACGAGATATCAGCCGGTGCCTGAGTTCATGGCTACATCCAAGGGCAGGAATATTGACCCAGCCTCCGCCCTGCGTGATTGCCGGACGGCCTTTATCGGCGTGGGCGTCGCCAGTGCGCTCGTCAACATTCTTTATCTCACCGGTTCGTTCTTCATGCTCGAAATCTACGACCGGATACTGCCGAGCCGCAGCATCCCGTCGCTGATTGCCCTCTCTCTTCTCGCGCTGCTGCTTTATGCCTTTCAGGGAGCCTTCGAACTCATTCGCGGACGGATGATGGTGCGAATCGCCGGCGCCCTCGACGAGAGCCTGAGCGGACGTATCTACCGGGCCATCGTCAAGGCGCCGTTGAAGCTCAGGATGCAGGGAGATGGACTTCAGGCGCTGCGCGACTTCGATCAGGTCCGGTCTTTTCTGTCGGGCGCCGGCCCGGCCGCGCTCTTCGACCTGCCGTGGCTGCCTTTCTACATTCTTATCTGTTTCCTCTTTCACCCGGTCATCGGATTGGTTGCGGTCGTCGGGGGGTTGATCCTGACGTTGCTCACCTATCTCACCAACCGCGGTACGCTGGCGCCTGCGAAGAAAGCATCGGAGGCCGGAGGTCTCCGCAACGCTTTCGCGCAGGCCTCTCAGCGCAATGCCGAGGTGGTGCATGCCATGGGCATGTCCGGGCGGCTGACGGCATTGTGGCAGCACCGCAATGCGGAATTCCGCGAGGAAAACCGGCGCACCTCCGACATCGGCAACGGTTACGGCGCGCTGTCGAAGGTCTTCCGCATGGCGCTGCAATCGGGCGTGCTGGCGGCCGGCGCGGTGCTGGTGATAAGGGGCGAGGCTTCGCCCGGCATCATCATTGCCGGCTCGATCCTCACCGCCCGGGCTCTCGCGCCCGTGGAACTCGCGATCGGAAACTGGCGCGGTCTCGTCGCGGCGCGTCAGAGCTGGCAACGACTCAAGGAGTTGCTGAAGGCACTGCCTGAAGCCGATGAGCCGCTTCAGCTTCCGAGCCCGCGCGAACGCCTCACCGTGGAAGGGCTGGCAAGCGGTCCCCCGGCGGCGCAGCGCCTCATCATCTCGGATGTGAGCTTTTCCGTCCGTGCGGGAAGTGCCGTGGGCGTTATCGGCCCGAGCGCTTCGGGGAAGTCGTCGCTCGCGCGTGCCATCCTCGGCATCTGGCCCGCCTATCGGGGTTCCGTCCGGCTCGACGGCGCGGCGCTCGACCAGTGGGACGTCGACGCCCTCGGCAAGCATATCGGCTACCTGCCGCAGGACGTGGAACTGTTCGCCGGGACGATAGCGCAGAACATCTGCCGCTTTGCCGAAGACGCGACGCCGGAGGCGATTGTCGCGGCCGCCAAGGCGGCCCGCGTCAACGATCTCATCCTTCGCCTTCCGAACGGCTATGACACCGAGATCGGCGACGGCGGCATGACGCTCTCGGCCGGCCAGCGTCAACGCGTGGCCCTGGCGAGAGCCCTCTACGGCGATCCTTTCCTCGTCGTTCTCGACGAGCCTAATTCCAATCTCGATGCAGAGGGCGAGCAGGCGCTCAGTGAAGCGATCATGAGCGTACGCAGCCGCGGGGGCATCGTCGTCGTCGTCGCCCACCGGCCGAGCGCGCTCGCAAGCGCCGATCTGGTGCTGATGATGAGCGACGGGCGCATGCAGGCATTCGGGCCGAAGGAGGAAGTTCTCGGCAAGGTTCTGCGCCCGCAGCAGGTGGAACGGCAAAATTCTCTGAAAGTCGTTGCAGAGGGGCAGGAGGCGAAGCAATGAGCGTCGGCCCGCAGCCGAAATCCGCAGCACGCCGGTCGCTCTCCCGCCACCTGGCTGGTGTCTGCGTCCTTGCACTCGCCCTCGTTGCCGGCGTCGGCGGCTGGGCGGCGACGACGGAACTGTCGAGCGCGATCGTTGCCGGCGGTGTCGTCGTCGTCGATGACAATGTCAAGAAAGTCCAGCACCTGACCGGCGGCATCGTCGGCGAACTTCTCGTCAAGGAAGGCGATCGGGTCGAGGCGGGCCAGGTGCTGATCCGACTCGACGGCACGACGGTCCGGGCCAATCTGGCGATCATCGAAAGCACGCTGGCACAGTTCTATGCCCGCCGCGCCCGGCTGCAGGCCGAGCGGATCGGCGCCGCATCCTTCGAAATCGAAGAGGATCTCGCTGAGTTCGTCCCTGGCACGGCGGCGGCGAAGCTCGTCGAGGGCGAGCAGAGGCTCTTTACGAGCCGCCGCTCGGCGCTTTTGGGCATGAAGGGCCAGCTCGAATCGCGCAAGGCGCAGCTCGCCGACGAGATCGAGGGGCTGACGGTCCAGTTGAACGCGATAGAAGATGCGCTGAACCTGATTGCAGAGGAGCTGACGGGGGTCGACTCGCTTTTCGGGCAGGGGCTCGTGCCGATGCAGCGGCTGACGACGCTGAAGCGCCAGCGGGCCGAGCTGGAGGGCGGGCGCGGCCGGCACATCGCCGCCCGGGCCCAGGCCCGCGGCAAGTCGAGCGAGATCGACCTGCAGATCCTGCAGCTCGACGAGGACCGGCGCACCGAGATCTCCAAGGAGCTGACGGACGTCGAGGCGAAGATCGCCGAATACGAGGAGCGCCGTACGGCCGCGACCGACCAGCTGCGGCGCCTCGACATCACTGCGCCGCTTCCCGGGCGCATCTACCAGCTCGCGGTCCACACGATCAACGGCGTCGTCAATCCGGGGGAAACATTGATGCTCGTCGTGCCGGAGGCCGACGACCTGACCGTCGAGGCGAAGGTAGCGACCCATGACATCGACCAGATCCGAGTCGGCCAACCGGTCGAAATCCGCTTCAGCGCCTTCAATCAGCGCACCACCCCCGAAGTCGAAGCGGAAGTCGTGACCGTCGCTCCGGACCTCGTCACGGACGAGCGCACCGGCGCCAGCTACTATCCGCTGCGCATCCGTCCGAAAGCGGAGAGCCTAGCAAAGCTTAAGGGCCTTTCGCTCTATCCGGGCATGCCGGCCGAGGTGTTCATCAAGATCGCCGACCGGACGGTGATCTCCTATCTGACCAAGCCCCTTACCGACCAGATGCGGCATGCCTTCCGCGAGGATTGAGGCGGGTGCGGCGCGGCAATTAAACTTTTCCTGGAAGTGCGTTCAGGCTGTTGAGATCAGGGATACCCGCCGCGGCTTGTTCGATCTCCTCGTCTCTGTGACAAGCACGGAAATGAGGGAGCGGAGAGATTGCAGTCCGATACGTTTCCCGCTCTAAAAACGCCGGTGCGACTGCGTCAGCGAAAGCGGATAGCGGGTCGGATGATAGGCCGCGGCGCTGATGTTTACGGTACGGTTGTGATTGTCATAGGCGATCTGATCGAGGGTCAGGACGGCTGCGGGCCGCTCGAGTTGGAGCAGCGCCGCTTCGAGCTCGGATGCAAGCCTCGCGCTCAATGTCGACTGCCCTCGCGTCGGGGCGATGCCGTAGCGGTTCTCGAATTCGCCGTAAAGCGACCTGTTCTCGACCGTCCAGTCGATGTCGAGAATGCCGGGCGTGAGCGAGGCTGAGAACCAATCACGCTGCACGACCACCGGCACGTCGTCGAGGAGGCGTAGCCTTTCCAGAAAGATCACTTCGGCGCCGGTCGGCAGTGAAAGCGGTCTTGCGACCTCCGCATCGGCCCGGACAATCTCCGCCCTGAGGAGCCGCATGCCGGGCTTGCGATTGTTCGCATGGGCCGTCTGCGTGAAGCTGCGAACCACTTCCAGTTCGTAAACCGGTGTGGGCTCGGCTACGTAGATACCCTTTCCGGGCCTCGTTTGCAGATAGCCGAGATTTTCGAGTTCCTTGATCGCCTGGCGCACGGTGATGCGACTGACGCCGTAGGTGGCCACGAGCTCCCGCTCAGAGGGAAGCTTGTCGTTTACCGCGAGTTCGCGCCGATCGATCATGCCTCTCAACAGGTTGCGCAGTTGCGCGTAAAGCGCATCCGGATGGTTGCGGTCGATCGGGCTTTCGTCCGGGAGGTTTGCTTCTCTTGCCATGTTCTTTGTTTCAGCCGCCAGTTTCCGGATGTTCTCTGCATTGCACCTGCCCGGACCGAAGACAAGTGCCGAGCGCTTATCGGTCCGCCGGCAGGCGCCGCTCACGTCCCGTGGTCACGGCGGTGGACATCGAAAGCGGTATCCGCATTGAATTGACATAACTGGTTATATCCAGTAGCGATACCACGATGGGAACGGCGGAGTAAAGAATGAAACTGACCTTGATCGGCGGCGGCGGAGTCCGGGCACCCCTTTTTGTCGGTTCGGCGCTCCGGCGAGCGGAAAGAAGCGGCCTGACCGAGATCTGCCTGCAGGATATCAATGAGCGGAAGCTCGAGCTCTTCGGGCGCGTAAGCCAGGAACTGGCCCGGCGCATGCAGTCCCCGGTCCGGATCACTATGGCGGTGGACGCCGAACGCGCCCTCGACGGAGCGAGCTACGTCGTTACCACGGTTCGCCCCGGTAACGAGGATGGGCGCATCAAGGACGAACGCATCGCGCTGGCCCATGGGGTGCTCGGCCAGGAAACGACCGGTCCCGGCGGCTTCGCCATGGCGCTTCGCAGCATTCCGGTCATACTGCAATATGCCGAGATCCTGAAGAAAGTCAGTCCGGATGCCTGGCTGTTCAACTTCACCAATCCGGCGGGGCTCGTAACTCAGGCGCTCCAAGACGCGGGCTATCATCGTACCGTTGGCATCTGCGATGGCGCGAACGGTGCGCAGGAGGCGCTGGCGCGTTGGCACAAGGTGCAGCAAAACGACGTTCGGTGCGAAGTCTATGGCCTCAACCATCTGTCCTTCACCAGGCGTGCGACGATCGGCGGCAAGGAAGTCCTTCAATCTCTGCTCGATGACGATCGCTTTCTTCGCTCCACCTCGCAGCGCATGTTCGATGCGAGCCTCATCAGAAGCCAGCGCAACTGGATCAACGAATATCTCTATTACTACTATTATGCGGAGAAGGCGGTAGAGGCGCTCAATGCCGATGCGCGCACGCGCGGCGAGGAGGTCAAGGACCTGAATGCGGCACTGATCACCCGGCTCGGCGCCATGGATATGGAGGCTGATGCTGATGGGGCGCTCGCGGCCTATTACGCCTACGAACGGCGTCGAAATGCCACCTATATGCATTACGCGCTGGCCGACGCCCCCAGTATGGAAGAGGCCGACCGGCTGGCCGGGAGCCTCGCCGCCGGGGAGGCGGGCGAGGAGGGCGAGGGCTATGCCGGCGTCGCTCTCAATCTGGTAGATGCGCTGCAGACCGGCAAACCCTGCTACAGCGGCCTGAACGTGCGCAACAATGGCGCAATAGAAGGCTTGCTGGACGATGATGTCGTCGAGGTGAGCTGTGTCGCCGACGGGGAAGGCATCCGACCGCTGCAGGTCGGTGCGATGCCGGAAACGCAGGCGCAGCTCGTCCATAATGTGAAGCGCTACGAGCGACTGGCCGTACGGGCCATCAGGCAACGCAGCCGCGATCTTGCGGTACAGGCACTCATGGCCCATCCCCTGGTGCTTTCCTATTCGCGCGCCGTGCCTCTGGTCGATGAATATCTGGCTGCACACGCTGAATTCGCGGGGGAATGGTCGTGAACGACGCCGGCTCTGGTTCCCGTTACGACGTGATGGTGGTCGGAGAGTATTACTTCGACCTGATCTTCCGCGGGCTCCCGGAAATTCCGAAGATCAGCGCCGACCTCTGGGCGGAGGAGTTCGAGTGCGTTCCAGGTGCCGCCTATTCGACGGCGCTGGCGTTGGCGCGCCTGGGAACGAGTGCCGGGTGGTGGTGCCAATTCGGCACTGACATCTTCAGTCGCATGATCGTCGAGCAAGCCCGCAGCGAGAATATCGACGATAGCCTCTTCATCCATCTCGACAGACCGCTGCGCCGCGTGAGTGCAGCCTTTTCCTTCGCGCATGATCGCGGTTTCATCAGCTACGCCGAAGAGCCGGATCCCCTGCCTGCGCCGGAAGATCTGGCGCGGCTCAGGCCGCGCATACTCCTTCTGCAGGGGTTTTCGCTGGACGAAGAGCGGCGGCGCCTGATCGAGGCGGCACGCGAACTCGGGATCACCGTCTGTTCCGACTGCCAGCATGTCGACTACCGGCTGTCTACGCCCGGAATGGAGGAGATGCTGGGACGGATCGACGTCTTTCTGCCGAACGCATTGGAGGCGATGGCCCTGACGGGCGAGGAGGACGTGGAAACTGCGCTGTCGTCGCTCGCCCGCTTCTGTCCGACCGTCGTGATCAAGTGCGGAGCGGATGGAGCGATCGCCTCATCCAAGGGTCGAACGACCCGTGTGCCGGCGCTTGCCGTCGAGGTCTTCGATACCACGGGCGCAGGCGACTGTTTCAATGCCGGCTTCGTTCACGGGCTGCTGACCGAACCCGCCATCGAGGGCGCGATCGAGCTCGGCGTGATCTGCGGCTCGCTGGCAGTGACGGGGTATGGCGGCCGCAACCTGCCTTTCAAAGAGGATCTGACGAAATATCGGCGGCGGGAGGCCGCGATATAGCTTGCGTTCACAAGAGAACAAATGAGGGAACGAACATGAAGCATATGTTGAAAACACTGGCAGGCATGACCGTCATCGCCGCTGCATCGGCCTTCCCCGCAAAAGCGGATACCGTGTCGATGTTCTGTTCGGCGACCGATTACGAACTTTGCGAGAAGGCCGTCCAGAATTGGACGAAAGAAACCGGGCACGAGGTGAAGCTCAACCGGATGCCGCAGAACCTCGACGACGCCATCCCGATCTATCAGCAACTGTTCGCGGCCCAGTCGTCCGACATGGACGTCCTCTATATCGACGTCATCTGGCTCGGTATGTTCAAGGATCATCTCCTCGATCTGACCTCTCTCGTACCCGAGAACGAGGTGACGGCGCATTTCGCCTCTGCCGCCGATGCGGCGCGCCTCGACGGCAAGCTCCTGTCGATGCCCTTCTACATCGACACGGGCCTCATGTTCTATCGCAAGGACCTTCTGGAGAAATACGGCAAGCAGCCGCCGAAGACCTGGGACGAGCTGACGGCGACAGCCAAGGAGATCCAGGACGCGGAGCGCAAGGCCGGCAGCCCGGACATCTGGGGCTATTCCTGGCAGGGCAGGAGCTATGAGGGCCTGACCTGCGATGCCCTGGAGTGGATCGCCTCGGCCGGCGGCGGCACCATTCTTTCCGACGACGGTGAGGTGACGATCAACAATCCGCAGACGGAGGCGGCGCTGACCCGCGCCCGCGGCTGGATCGGTACGATCTCGCCCGAGGGGGTCTTGAATTATGACGAGGAAAACTCGCGCGCCCTCTTCGAGAGCGGTAATGCCGTCTTCCACCGCAACTGGCCCTATGTCTGGGGAACCTCGCAGGCCGAGGGTGGCAAGCTTGTCGGCAAGGTCGGGGTGAGTGCGCTTCCCGTCGGTGCGGAAGGGCAGAAGTCGAGCGGCGCGCTCGGCACGGCCTATCTCGGCGTTTCCAAATATTCCAAGAAGCCGGAGCTTGCCGCTGAGCTGCTGCGCTATATGGTCGGCGCGGAAGACCAGAAGATGCGTGCGATCGAAGGCGGCTACAATCCAACCGTCGAGGCGCTGTACGAGGACGCCGACGTGCTGGCGAAGATCCCGTTCCTCGGCATGGCGAAAACCGCCTTCGAGGAATCGGTAGCACGTCCATCGGCTGCGACAGGCAAGAATTATAACCGTATCTCCCGCACCTTCTACCGGGCCGTTCACGACATCATCTCCGGCAAGGACGATGTCGCGAAGGAACTCGCCGATCTCGAGCGCCGCCTCGAGCGCGACGTGAAGGCGAAATGACGAGAGCGGCGCCCTCGCCCCGGCAGGGGGCGCCTCATCGACCCGGCTGCGTTGGACGCGCTGCCGCGAGAAGGTCTGGAAGGAAACGGAATGGCTTCGGTCTCCCTGAAGAATGTCAGCAAGACCTTCGGCACCTATGACGTGATCCGCTCCATCGATCTCGAGATCGAGGACGGGGAGTTCGTCGTCTTCGTCGGCCCATCCGGTTGCGGAAAGTCGACGCTTCTGCGACTGATCGCCGGTCTCGTGCCGGTTTCCGGCGGCGACGTCTTCATCGGCGGCGAGCAGGTGACGGACGTGCCGGCGTCGAAACGCGGGCTTGCCTTCGTCTTCCAGTCCTACGCGCTCTACCCGCATATGAATGTGGCGCGAAACATCGGCTTTGCGCTGGAAACGGCGCGGCTCGGCAAGGACGAAATCCGGCGCCGTGTCGCCAAGGTCGCGGACATGCTGAAGATCGACCACCTGCTCGAGCGTCGGCCGCGCCAGCTTTCCGGGGGCCAGCGGCAACGTGTGGCGATCGGGCGCGCGCTGGTCGGCCAACCGGAAGTCTTCCTCTTCGACGAGCCGCTTTCCAATCTCGATGCGGACTTGCGCATGGAAATGCGCTTCGAGATCGCCAAGCTGCACGGCGACGTCAAGACGACGATGGTCTATGTCACTCATGACCAGACGGAAGCGATGACGCTCGCCGACCGGATCGTCATTCTCAACCACGGGCAGATCGAGCAGGTGGGGCGGCCGCGCGAGCTATACGACCGCCCGGAAAATCGCTTCGTCGCCGGCTTCCTCGGGAGCCCGAGAATGAATTTTGCCCCGCTCGAGGCGACCGGTCCGGCCGCTCCGATTCTTAGGAGTGCTGGCGGTTTTGCCTATGCGGCCGAACTTGTTGCGGCCGATGGAAGGCCTGCGGAAATCGGCTTGCGGCCGGAGGCTTTGAAGCTTGTCGCTGCCGACACGAAAGGCGCGATCCGCGGGACCTTCGAGCGGATGGAGGACCTCGGCTATGAATATGTCTGCTATGTGCGGCTCACCGAGACTCTGGTCTGGACTGTTCGCTCGACGGGAAGTCCTCCGCGAATCGCCCCCTGTGATCCCGTCGGCCTGAGCTGGCAGCCGGAAAGCCTCTACCTCTTCGGGGAGGACGGCCGGCGCATCGACCACCGTGCGAGCGTTCCGCTGGCCCTTGGAGTCTCGTCATGAACGCCCAACGCCGGATGGAGCGCCAACAGCGCCGCACCGCATGGATCTTCCTGTTTCCGTTGCTGCTGACGCTCGTCGCGGTGGCGATATGGCCGCTCGCCCGCAGCGTTTTCTTCTCCTTCACCGATGCGTATCTCGACGCCCCTTCGGATTACGGGTTCGTGGGCTTCGAGAACTTCGTGACCGTCGCCGAAGATCCGGTGTTCTGGGGTGCGGTCAGGAACACGCTCGTCTTCACACTGGTATCCGTGGCGCTCGAGACGTTTCTCGGACTTGCAATCGCGTTGCTTCTGCACCGCGCCTTCCTCGGCCGTGGCATCGTGCGGGCGGCGATCCTCATCCCCTGGGCGATGCCGATGGTCGTCTCGGCGCGGATCTGGGAATGGATGCTCAACGATCAGTTCGGCCTGATCAACAAGCTTCTCGTCACATTGGGGGTCGTCGAAAAGGGCATCGCCTGGACGGCCGATCCTTCGTTGATCCTTGGGACGGTGATCTTCATCGATGTCTGGGTGACGACGCCGTTCATGGTGCTTCTCATTCTTGCCGGCCTGCAACTGATCCCCGAGGAAATCTACGAGGCAGCGGACGTCTCCGGGGTGCCGCACTGGAAGCGCTTCTGGTCCATAACCTTGCCGCTGGCGACACCGGCGATCGGGGTCGCGATACTCTTTCGTACGCTCGACGCACTTCGCATGTTCGACTTGAGCTACGTGCTGGCGGCCAACAACGAAAACACCATGACGATGTCGATCTATGCGCGCGACCAGCTCATCAGCTTCCAGGACCTCGGCCTCGGAGCCGCAGCTTCCACCTGGGTATTCATGATCATCGGACTGATCGCCATCGTCATCGTCGGGCTGCTGCGCCTCGATCGGGCGACGGATTGAAGGGGGTGCCGATGACCGCGAGCGCAGCCGCCACGAGACGCTATTCGAACGCAACCTACCGGACCTTGCGCCGCCTCAAGACGGCGGGGCTCTATGCGGGTGTCGCGGCCGTCCTCCTCTACATGCTTTTCCCCTATTACTGGGCGATCGTTTCCTCGACCAAGACGGGGCAGGCGCTCTACCAGTTCACCCTCATGCCCGCTCTCGATTTCAGCAACTACCGTCAGCTGTTCAACAATCCGGTATTCATGGGCGCCCTCGTGAACTCCGGCGTGGTCGCCCTGGTCAGTACGGCGATCTCTCTCGTCATCGGCATTCTTGCCGCTTACGCGCTCGGGCGCCTGCATTTCCCGCCGGGCCGAATCGTTCTGATCGCCGTTCTCATGATCTCTGTCTTCCCGCAAGTGGTGGTGCTTTCGGGGATGTTCGAGGTGATCGGATGGCTCGGTCTCTACAACCGGCCCTCGGCGCTGATCGTCTCCTATCTCATTCTTACTTTGCCGTTTACGACATGGATATTGACGAGTTTCATCCGTGATCTGCCCAGGGAACTGGAGGAGGCGGCGCTCGTCGACGGGTGTTCGCGGCTGCGCATCCTCACCCATGTGCTGCTGCCTCTGATGGGGCCTGCCATTGCCAGCACCGGTCTATTGTCGTTCATCCTTGCGTGGAACGAATTCCTCTTTGCTCTCACCTTCATCCTGACCGACGAAAACCGGACGGTTCCCGTCGCGATCGGGCTTCTGACCGGCAGCAGCCGCTATGAATATCCGTTCGGCCAGATCATGGCCGCGTCCGTCACGGTGACACTGCCGCTGCTCGTTCTCGTCCTGATCTTCCAGCGCAGGATCGTGGCGGGGCTGACGTCCGGTGCCGTCAAGGGGTGAGGACGACTGCCGCCGCGTACACCGGCATGTGCCAAAATTGGCATGATCTATTTTCGTGATTGGACTTCGCGACCGGTTGGAGTCAGGCTTATTCGGGCTGCAGCGCGGCGCGTGGTTAGACCCGCGAAGGTCGGTGTAGCACTTCGATTTGCTCCGTGTTCCTGACCCTGGATCGACAGGGCAGCGCGCTGCAAGTGGAAAATGGGGGACCAACTATCGTTAGAGTAGGAGGTCGCAATGAAGCACCAAGCAATCGAGCAGTTACAAGGCGTCGCCGAGGTCAAGCAGGACTTTCCGCGACGGACGTTATCGCGCAAGGAGCGCCTTGAGCGTTGGGCGGAGCTCCTCGAGCGTGATCCTCACAGACGCCTTTCGACGCTGCACGAGACGGAGTATCAGCCGGCGAGAGTCCGCGCGGCCATGCGCGGCGACGGTTCACCGATCTCCGTCGCTTTCGAAGATCCGGTTTTCCGGACCGCCGGGATGGAGAACGACAGTTACGGTGAGGCGAAACGTTTCTTCGAGCTGAGCGACGAGCAATTACATAAGGTCATCTGCTATTGCCATTTCGGCGCGACGGTCAGCGCATCGACCGCCGCCCGCCACATCCGCGCAATGCTTGTCGAGAAACAGCCAGGCCTGTTTGCTCGCTTGCGCCAGATGTTCGTCGGCTAGGGCAGGCGACGTTATATCGGAGGGTCGCGATCGAAGGCGGCCGCCGGAGGAGGCGGGCCGCAATGAGAGGGCTGTTCGCGCTCGCATTGCGGTGCTCCCATCGCCTCCGGCTGGCGGATTGCCTTGCGCGGCGTCCCTCATCCGCCGACGCCGGATGACCGCGCCGGAGCGGGACGGAAAAGTGTGCGCAGTTTTCCGCCCGCATCCCGCGTCTTGACCTGTTGGTGTCGATCGCGTTCCTGGTTTCGGTCGACGATCGAGGGCACGCTTCGCGCGGGACGGCGCCTGTCGGCCGCGCTTTTCGCTTCGTTCTCTAAAATCCTCTATGTTAAGGACTAGACGCGGCGCCGAAACGGCGATTCAGTCGGCGGGCACGAACGGAAACACTATGGCTCAAAGAGCAGGCAATGCGGATCTCCCGCTGCATGGCGGGCGCGTGCCGCGATGGCTCGGCGACCGCATGACGCGCCTCGGCGCGCTGGTCACCGAAGCAGTCGTTCATCATTACGGACGCGACGAGTTTCTAAGGCGGCTTGCCCATCCTTTCTGGTTCCAGTCTTTCGGTGCCGTCATGGGCATGGACTGGCATTCGTCCGGGATCACCACGAGCGTCATCGGTGCGCTGAAACGCGGCCTTGCCCCGCTTGCCGGCGAGTTGGGCATCCATGTCTGCGGCGGCCGGGGGCAGCACTCCCGCAAGACGCCGGGAGAGCTCATGACGATCGGCGATCGCGTCGGTTTCGATGGCGGTGCACTGGCGGAGGCGAGCCGCCTCGTCGCCAAGGTCGACAGCGCTGCCGTCCAGGACGGCTTCGATCTGTATCTGCATGGCTTCATCGTTACGGACGACGCCAGGTGGGTGGTCGTACAACAGGGCATGAACGGCGACCGGCGGCAGGCGCGACGCTATCACTGGCTGTCGGAGGGCCTGACAAGCTTCGTGGACGCGCCGCATAGCGCAATCGAAGGCCGGGGGCAGGGCGAGATCGTCAATCTTGCCGACAGACGCGCCGCTGCCTCGCGGATTGCACAACTCGATCTCCTTCATTCGCTCGGGCCCGACGGGCTCTTGCGCGAAGTCGCCTCGATCGAGTCGCGCACCGCTCCAACGGCGGCGCCGGCACAGCCGCTGCTGCCGCATCTCTTCATGCCCGCGCATCACGACGTTCGCGAAAGCGACGTCAATCTCCGGCGCCTTCACGGCAACTTCGCCGCCGCCGCCGACCGCGGTCCGGAGGATTTCAAGGATCTGCTCCTGGTGCCCGGAGTTGGTGCGCGGACCGTCAAGGCACTGGCGATGGTCGCCGAGGTGGTGCACGGTACGCCATGCAGGTTCTCGGATCCTGCCCGCTTTTCGCTCGCCCATGGCGGCAAGGACCGCCATCCCTTCCCGGTGCCGTTGAAGGTCTATGACGAGACGATCAGGATCATGAAGTCCGCGGTCAGCAAGGGCCGGCTTGGGCGCGAGGAAGAGCTTGCGGCGCTGAAGCGGCTCGATGAGCAGTCGCGCCGGCTGGAGCGCTACGTCACCGGCCCGGACCTCAAGGAGATCGTCGCGGGCGAATTCAGGGATTCCCCACGTCTCGGCGGGCGCAGCATATTCGGCTGGGAGCCGCCCGAGGACGAGGCAGCCATCTCGGAGCCAAGCGACCGCGTGCGGCGCTGAGGCGGAACAATCAGCGCGGCGATCGATTTACACAGCTAGGGCGGATGAGGGCACACTGCCGTTCCCTGCCGCTGGAGATGGCGCTTCGGATCCGGAGTCGCCACCGGCAATGCCAGTTCATGGAGCTTGCGATGACCGCTGCGATGACGACGATCGACCACGACACGATCCGCAATTGGATAGAAGCCCGCGAGGGGCAGCCGGCGCGCGTCAAGGGCGCGACCGAGGGCGGTGGAGGTCTCCTTCGCGTCGATTTCGGCAAACCCGAAGACACGCTGGAGAAGATTTCCTGGGATGAGTTCTTCAAGATTTTCGAACAGGAGAATCTGGCCTTCCTCCATCAGGACATGACCGACGACGGGCAGACCAGCCGCTTCTGTAAATTCATCCACCGGCACTGAACCGAAGAGCGGTATCGGAGGAAGACGAAAGAGCATTTGAGGCCGTCAACGCCATGCGGCGGAAAGGATCTCGCGATGCTTATCATCAAAAAGCCGAAGCCCGCGAGGGAAGGCCAGGAAGACTCCGTCCCGCCCGTTACCGGCCGAAAGCCGGTCCCTGCAAAGATCACGAGGCCCGCGACGGACGATTGTGAACGCCTCGACGACCCCAATTCGCTTTTCTGGCGCGGCGTCTGGATGACCGTATTCTAGTCTGGAGCGTTTGACTGTTTCATTGAAACAGTGAAACGCCTTCGAAACGATGCGCCTCCGCACGGAAGACCTTACGCAGGTTCTCTGGAAGTGCCCTAGAGGGCGCCGTCGTCAAGCGATTGCTCGATCTCCTCGAGACGCGCCGTCAAACGCTTGATCTCGTGCCGCTTCTCGGCGACCACGTCTCTCGCCGTCTCGAGCCTGTCCGGCACCGTACCGACGGCCGTGTGGGTCTCGGTCGCGATCGTATCGATTTCGGCCTGAAGCCGAGCGATCCGCTCGCGCAGTTCGCCGAGTTGGTTTCCGATCCCCGGTGCGCTCTTCCGACCTCCCTCCCATGCATCGATCGGCTCGTCGACGCTCGGTGGATCCAGCGGACGCGCGTCAACCGCCGGGCGCGGTTCTCCAAGCTTGTTCGTGTTCATGGCTTACCTCCCGTAAGCGTCATCAACTCCGGACCGCGGCCGATGTTCCGCCAGAGTTCTTCTATTCACGTATTTGAGGGAGCTACATGGAACTTCCCGCGACGGCCGTCGTTTCCTTCCCGCCAGTGGGAGGATTTCATGCATTCCGAAGAATACCTTGAGCTTCACTACGATCTGTTGAGCCACAGGGCGCTCCTGTCGTGTGGCCGCAGGGCGTATGTGCTGCCGGACATCTACGAGACCAAGGAAATGGCGCAGGCAGCGGCCCAGAAGTTCGCCTGGGAGACGCTCGGCCTGAAGGAGCGGACAGCGGGGGCCCGGACGGCCGCCGATCTGCCCGTATGGCTGCGCTGACGCCTGCGACGATTTCGGCCGCTTCCGGTGGAGCTGTCATTCGTCAGGCCCGCGCTTCGCATGGGACGCGGGTTGCCAGACCGTGACGGCAGGCCCCTCCGCGCCGAGGACGGGATCGAAGCGCGGCAGCGGTACCGAGTCGATCGCTTTGCGGTGATCGGCGGTCGCGGGGCTGCTCTGAATGTCGGCGTCCTGACCCGGCGGATAGCCGCCGACGACCAGAAAATCGCCGCTCGCCTCCTTCCGGCGGTGACCGGTCCCGGCCGGAAGGAGAATGACGTCGCCTGCTGCGACCTCGATCTCCTGACCGTCCGGCCCGCCGATCAGAAGTCGCGCCCGGCCCTCGGCAATCCCCAAAACCTCATGCGCGCCGCAATGGTAATGGTGATGGGCAAAAACGCCATCGCGCCAGAGGCCACGCCAACCGTTCGCGCGGAAACGTTCCTCGATCCGTGCCGCCGTATCACCGGTGACGTCGATCGCTTGACGATAGACGAGAACCGGCAGGCGCGGGTTGTTCGGTACGCCGCCGCTTTCGGCGAACATGAGCTCTTCGATCTTCATCGTTTTCTCCTCGGCAGGTGTTCTGTTTGGCCGCCGAATCGGAACGAATTCCGCTGCCGTATGTTTCCTCCCACAGTGCCGATTCAGGAAGTGGAGCAATTCCAGGAAAAGTGCGCAGCGGTTTTCCGTCCGGAATTGCGGCAGACAAAAAGGGCCAGCGCAATTCCAGGAAAAGTGCGCAGCGGTTTTCCGTTCGGAATTGCGGAGATGCTCTAGGTCGCAGCCTTTCTGCGGACATGGGAGCAAGGATGATGGGCAAAAAGCACAAGAACAAAAAGAAATGGTCGCAGGAGGTGACCGAACACAGCGATGCGCTGGACCTCGAGCCTGGAATCTTCAAGTCCGAGAAACCCGAGGAGATTGCGCAGTCGTTGAAGCAGTCGGCAGAGAAGAGCGATCGCCGCAAGTCAAATCCGTTCCGCTCTGCCATGTCGATGCTGACGTTTTATATCAACCGGGCGGGCGGTGGTTTGAGCCGCAGCCAGAGGGACGTGCTCGAAAGGGCGAAGAACGAGCTCAGAAAAGACTTCGGCCGCGAACCAAAATGAATGCCGACAAAGAAGGGGGCCATCATGCCATACAAGCTCTATTACTGGGATAGTATTCCCGGGCGCGGCGAATTCGTGCGGCTCGCGCTCGAGGAGGCCGGCGCGGATTACATCGACATCGCCCGCGAGCCAGGGGGCACGAATGAAATGCTGAAGCTGATGAAGGAGCCCGGCGGCGCCGCTGCTCCCTTCGCTCCCCCGTTCCTCGTCGACGGCAGCCTCGTCATATCTCACGTCGCCAACATCCTTTTCTACCTCGGGCCGAGGCTCGGCCTTGCGCCCGAGGACGAGGGACTTCGCACCGTTGCCAACGGCCTGCAGCTGACGATCACCGATTTTGTCGCGGAGATTCACGATACGTATCATCCCATCGCCGTGTCGCTTTATTACGAGGACCAGAAGCCGGAAGCGCTGAGGCGGTCGGCCGATTTCCTCTCCGAGCGCCTGCCGGTGTTCCTCGGCTATTTCGAACGCGTGCTCGCGCAGAATTCGAGTAGCCAACGGTACATGGTCGGCGATCGGCTGAGTTATGTGGACCTCTCGCTGTTTCAAGTGATCGAAGGTTTGCGCTACGCCTTTCCCAGGGCCATGGAGGCCTACGAAGCAAATATTCCCGGCCTGGTCGCCTTGCACGATGCCGTTCGCGCACTGCCAAGAATTCGCCGCTATCTCGCGTCGCAGCGGCGGCTTGCCTTCAATGAAGCCTGCGTCTTCCGCCACTACCCGGAACTCGACCGGCAGTCCTGACGATCAATCGATTCGAGCCGCCACCTTGGCGAGATCGTTGACGAAACGGGCGCGCTCCGCTTCGGGGTCGGCTCTGCCGCGGATTCTCAGGAGATAGGAGGGATGGATGGTTACGAGCACCGAGAAGCCTCCGGGCGCTGCCAGAAGCTCGCCCCGGTTTTTCGTGACGCCAACACCCCGCCCGAGCAGGGACATCAGCGCCGTGGCCCCCAGCGCGACGACGATCTCGGGGCGGAGTTCTTCGAGTTCCGCGCCGAGCCACCAGGCGCAAGCCTGGATCTCCCCGGCATTCGGCCGCGAATGCAGCCGGCGCTTGCCGCGCTGTTCGAATTTGAAGTGCTTGACGGCATTGGTCAAATAGCAGTCCAATCGGTCGATGCCGGCTTCGTGCAGGCATTCGTCGAGGATACGCCCCGCAGGCCCAACGAAGGGGCGCCCGGCAAGGTCCTCCCGATCACCCGGCTGTTCGCCGACGAGCACGACACGGGCGTCGACCGGGCCCTCGCCGAAGACCAGTTGCGTTGCGTTCTTGTAGAGGTCGCAGCGTTCGCAACCCTCGGCGCGCTGCCGCAGAGAGGCAATCGTCGGTGCCTCGGCGTGTTCGCCCGCAAGAGCCGGGCCGAGTTGCGCGGGTTGTTTCTGCATCATTCGTCGAAGATCTTTCCTCACTCCGTGTACTTGCTGCCGCCGACATCTAACCGTTCGGCACAATGCATGTTCCGTCCGCGAGCACTTCACCGTGCAATCGCGACGAGGATAGCCGGGCCGGCCAGTTCGCTGCCGTTAGCTGCCCCGCCGCCGGACGTCTCGCTCATAAAGATGGGCTGACCGCGGATTGCGGGAATGGGGTGCGTCTCCTGCGAAAGGTTGACGCGCAATTCCAGGCAGGCCTCCTCGAACTGCCAGTCGACGGCGACGGTCCCGTCCTCTGTCTCGAATGCCCGGCATTCCGGGACGGCGGTGGCGGTAATGAGCGGCACGATGTGCCGTTGCCGGATCTCTGCGAGTTCGCGCATAAGGGCAAGATGCCGCTCGCCGGCCGGGCTTGCCGCGCGGCTCCAGCGCAGCTTCGAGCCGGCAAAGACCTCCGGATCGAGCGGGTCGGGCAGGTCGTCGACGGTCTTGTCCTGCGGAATGCCTCCAAAATTTTCGGCCTCGTCCCGCCGTCCGAGCCGAATTGCCTCGGCGATTTTCCCCTGATAGTCCGAGAAGAAACAGAAGGGCTGCGTCTCGCCGTACTCCTCACCCATGAAGAGGAGCGGTATTTGCGGCGCGAGCATGTGCATGGCTGTGAGCACCCGTAGGCTGTCCTCCTTCACGAGCGAGGCAAGCCGCTCGCCGAAGGCGCGGTTGCCGATCTGGTCGTGGTTCTGGAGGAAATTCACCCGGCCTTGCGGTGGTACGCGGGCGCGGCTCCCTTCAGGGGAGAAATTATCCTCCTTTGCGGACACGGCAAAGCCTTCGGACAGCGCGTTGCGGATCTTGCCCCAGGAGTCGTCGGTGAAGGGACGATAGTGGCCCTTGGTTTCGCCGGTCACCACGACATGCAGAGCGTTGTGGAGGTCGTCGTTCCATGCCGCGTCGAAGAGCATGCGCGCGCCGCTCGCGTCACGCTGCAGAAGGCTTCTGCGGCGGTACGCGTCTTCCACCACCAGATGAATCCGGCGGTCGGCGAATGTTTCCCGTACTTCGCGCTCCAGCGCGACCAGAAAATGCGGCTTGCTCGTATCACGGATCTGTTCGGTCGCATCGAGGCGCAATCCGTCGAAACGGAAATCGCCGAGCCAGTAGAGCGCGTTCTCGATGAAATACCGCCGGACGGCTTCCTCTTCGAAGGCGATCGACGCGCCCCAGGGTGTCGGGCGGTCTTTGTTGAAGAAGCGACTCGCATATCGGGAAAGATAATTTCCCTCCGGCCCGAAGTGGTTATAGACCACGTCCAGCAGGACCGTCAGACCGAGCGAATGGGCCGCATCGACAAGCGCCTTCAGGTCATCCGGCTTCCCGTAGGCATTGTGCGGCGCATAGTGCAGCACGCCGTCGTAGCCCCAGCCCCGCGCGCCGGGGAATTGCGCGACGGGCATGATCTCGATCGCGGTGATCCCGGCCCCTGCCAGATGCGGCAAGCGCTCGATTGCGGCGCGAAATGTGCCCTCCCGCGTGAAGCAGCCGATATGCAGCTCCGAAATGACCGCCTCTTCCCAGGGCCTGCCGCGCCAGGAGGAGGTCTGCCATCGATATGACGCCTGATCGACGAGGATCGAGGGGCCCGAGGCGTCACGCTCCTGGGCCGACGAGGCGGGATCGGCCACCTCGGTTCCATCGGCAAGCCGGAAGCAATAGCTCTCGCCCGCTTTCGCCTCGAGCGCGATTTCGAACCAGCCTTCATCGAGCGGCCGCATCTCATGCGCGGTTCCGCTGAGGACGAGGTCGACGCTCCGCTCGTCGGGAGCCCACAACCGGAAGCGGCAGATATCGCCGTCGATGAAATTCGCGCCCCAACTCTCTCTGAAACACGTACGCGTCGAACCTGCTCGCATCGGATATGTCCCTCGGCTGAAAGGCGAGGAACTGGCGCGGGGCGGGAAAGTTCCCCGGGGCACCTGCGTCACAAGAGGAACAAATGCCTGCCCGTTGCGTTGCATCAAAGCTGCTGGGCAAGGCGGTAGAGGGCGCGACTGAATGACTCTGGCTTTTTCCGAACTCGATTTCATGAAACCCGAACTCGGGGCAGAATACACCGGGCAGGGGACGCATTTCGCCGTCTTCTCGGCTCATGCGGAAAAGATCGAGCTTTGTCTGTTTTCCGAAGACGGGCGAGACGAAACAGCGCGCATGCCGCTGCCGAAACGCGAGGGCGATATCTGGTCGGGTTACATCGAGGGTATCGGCCCCGGCACGCTCTACGGCTATCGCGCCCACGGACCTTACGATCCGCACAATGGCCACCGTTTCAATCCGAACAAGCTGCTGCTCGATCCCTACGCCAAGCTGGTCGCGGGCGAACTCATCTGGGACGATGCGCTCTTCGGGTACACGATCGGCAGCGCTGAGGGCGATCTTTCCTTCGACGAGCGCGACAGTGCCCCCTTCATGGTGAAGGGCGTCGTTCAGGACCCTACTTTCGATTGGGCGGGCGAAGAAGCGATCCGCCGTCCCTGGACGGAAACAATCATCTACGAAGCGCATGTCCGCGGCATGACCATGACACATCCCGGCGTGCCGGACGAGTTGCGCGGCACATTCCTTGGCATGGCAAGCGATCCGATCATCGAGCACCTTATGAAGCTCGGCGTTTCTGCGATCGAACTGTTGCCCGTCCAATATTTCCTCGACGACCGCTACCTGGTGGAGCGGAATCTCAGAAACTATTGGGGGTATCAGACGCTCGGTTTCTTCGCGCCCCACAGGCGCTATCTGAAGGGCGACCACATCACCGAATTCAAGACGATGGTGAAGCGGTTTCATGCCGCCGGCATCGAAGTTCTGATGGATGTGGTCTACAACCATACTGCCGAGGGCTCGGAACGCGGGCCGACCCTGAGCTTCCGCGGCCTCGACAACTTCAGCTATTACCGCCAGTCGCCGGAGAAGCCGCGCCACACCTACGACACGACCGGCACCGGCAACACGCTCAACGTTGCCCATCCCCTGGTGTTGCGCATGGTGCTCGACAGCCTGCGCTACTGGGTGGGCGTGATGCACATCGATGGCTTCCGCTTCGACCTCGCAAGCACGCTCGGCCGCGAATACATGGAATTCGATCGCGAAGGCGGCTTCTTCGACGCGATCCGGCAGGATCCTATCCTGGCAGGCGTGAAGCTGATCGCCGAGCCCTGGGACGTCGGCGAGGGCGGTTATCAGCTCGGCGGTTTTCCGCCGCCGTTTCGCGAGTGGAACGATCAGTTCCGTGACGACGTCCGGCGTTTCTGGAAGGGAGATGCGGGCATGATTCCGGTACTTGCCGAGCGCATTGTCGGCTCACCGGTGCAGTTCAGGCACTCGGATCGTGCTGCGACCTCGTCGATCAATCTGGTCAGCGCCCATGACGGCTTCACCCTGATGGACACGGTCTCCTATGGCGAAAAGCACAACGAAGCGAACGGCGAGGCGAATCGCGACGGCCACTCGGACAATCATTCCGACAACATGGGCGCCGAAGGCCCGACCGACAACAGGGAGATAGACGAGGCCCGCAGACGGCGGCGAGCGGCCATGCTCGCCACTCTGATGGTCAGCCAGGGCGTGCCGATGGTGCTCGGCGGCGACGAGCTGGGCAACAGCCAGCGGGGTAACAACAACGCCTATTGCCAGGATAACGAGATCGGCTGGCTCGACTGGAGCGGAGCGGATGATGGCTTTCTGGATTTCTGCCGCAAGCTCTTCGCCTTTCGCAAGGAATGTCCTGTCCTGCGCCAGGAACGGTTCCTCGACGGGAAGCCCGACGAGAGTGGACGCGTCGAGATCGCCTGGTACAAGGCGGATGGCAGTGCCATGGACGAGGACGCCTGGCACGATGGTGAGCTTCGGCTGATCTGCGCCTATATCTGCCGTGTAGCGCAGAGCGAGGCTCCGCCAGCCGGCGAGATCGTCCTCGTACTCAATGCCGGCGGAGATTGCGAGATAGTCCTTCCTCACGCGAACGGAACCACGCGCTGGCTACGCGTGCTCGACACGGCAGCCCAAGATCAATTCGGCACGCGCGCAAGCGTGAGCCGCGAGACCATCCCGGCGCAGAGCGTCGTCGCCTTCATTCCGCAGGAGGGGGGCAATGGCTAGAGCTACGTCGGTCGACGTGCTCGAATGTCCGCCTGCCGCGACCGCGAACGGTCTGTGGAATCCGTCGGACGCCGGCTTTTCATCGGAGCTAACGGGCCTCGTCTATGTCAGCGACAGCGAGCCGGGCATTCGGCGGCAAAGGCGCGGCCAGGGCTTCGTCTATCGCATGCCGGACGGCTCAACGGTCACCGATCCGTCGGTCAAGAGCCGTATAGCGTCGCTAGGCCTTCCACCCGCCTATGAGAACGTCTGGATCTGCCTGGACGAGCGCGGTCATCTTCAGGCCACGGGTTACGATGCGCGCGGCCGAAAACAATATCGGTATCACAGCGAATGGCAGGCTCTCAGGAGCGCCGACAAGTTCGCGCAACTGGTGGAATTCGGCAAGGCGTTGCCGAAGATACGCCGTACCGTACGGCGCCATATGCAGGGCGACGTGGAGAACATGCAAACCGTGCTCGCGGCGCTCGTGGCATTGCTGGACGAAGCCCATCTGCGTACTGGCAACCAGGCCTATGTGCAGGCCAACGGAAGCTATGGGGCGACGACCCTTCTGAAACGTCACCTCAGACTGGGGGATGGCTTCATAGAGCTTAAATTCACCGGAAAAGGCGGCAAGCGCGTTCAGCGACGACTCCGCCGTCCCAAGTTGCAGCGGCTGCTCGAAGAGATCGCCGACCTGCCGGGCAGACAGCTTTTCGTCTGGAAGGATGAAAACGACGCGCTGCGGCCGGTCGATTCCGGCCGGCTCAACCGGTATCTCACGGATATCGCCGGCACAGCCATTTCGGCAAAGACGTTCCGGACCTGGGCCGGCACACTGGCGGCGTTCACGGTGGCACGGACCTCGATCGAAAAGGGCGAATGGCCGACGATCAAACAGATGAGCGAAGCTGCTGCATCCGTTCTTCACAACACGCCCGCCATCAGCCGGAGCAGCTATATTCATCCGGATGTGCTGGCCCTTGCCGATAAATCGGCCACGATCTCCGCACGTCAGCTTCAGGCGCGGGGGCGGGCGGACAGCGAATTGCGCCTGGAGGAGCAGCGCCTGCTGAGCTTTCTTGCGCGCGCGGCGCGCCGGAAGGAAAGGCCGCCGGCCGGGCCGACTGTTGGAGTCAGCG
Source organism: Sinorhizobium arboris LMG 14919 (assembly GCF_000427465.1). Classification (NCBI taxonomy): domain Bacteria; kingdom Pseudomonadati; phylum Pseudomonadota; class Alphaproteobacteria; order Hyphomicrobiales; family Rhizobiaceae; genus Sinorhizobium; species Sinorhizobium arboris. The sequence goes on from NZ_ATYB01000008.1 coordinate 1,505,879, forward strand.
TTTCCCGCTCACACTAGACGAAGGCCAAGCCTTGCGTCTCCCGTTGAAGGACGCCGCGCAAGCCTTTGCGCGAGCGTCCCGTTCGCGGGCTCAACTGAGATCGGTGAGGTTGGGGTTCTGCTGGATCGTGGTGGTATCCGCCGTCTCTATGCGCAGATTGTTTTGCACATTTGTGACCCCCGATACGTCTTCGGCACAATCCTCGGCACGGCGTTTTGCCCATTTCGAGCTTACCGATCCATTGAGCTGTACCTCGCCGTTCGCCACGCTCACCTCAATGTTGGAGGCGTCGAGAGCGCCGTCGTCGCTCAGGCGATCGCTGACATCTTCCTGGATTCGACCGTCGGTCCGCCGGTAGCCTTTCGGACCCTTGCCGCGGTGCCGGTCCATCTCGCGCCTGCGCTCGGCATCTTCGTCACCGAACCAGGAAGCCACCTCGTCGCCCGCGCGGTCGAGGAAATCGCGCTCGCGGCGGCCATAATCCCGCGTTTCGCCGTAGCCTCCATAGCCGCGGTAGCGTTCTTCGCCGCGATAGCCATAGCCGGGACCATGATAGTCCCTGAAATAACGTTCGCGACCCCTCCGGTCGTAGTCGTCGCCGCTCCAGCCTTGGCTTTCGCCGCGGTAGCCCCCGGTCGGCCAGGACATCGAGCTCTCGTAGTCGGCGCCGCGAGGCTCGACATCTTCATCGAAACGGCTGCGCGACCGGGCGCGATGGCGCTCGGAACCATAAGGGTCGCGGTGGCGTTCGTTCTCCCAATCGCGGCGCGCCCAATCGCGGCGCCCGTAGGGATCGTATCTGCCATAGTCCGGATGTCTGGGCATGGAATCTCTCCTGGCTTTTGCTTTTGCTGATGCTGGGCCAAACCCGCGATCCACCCAAAGGGTTCCGCGCCTCGCCTTGTTCCCGGCACCGGCAGCGGAACAATTGCGCGCGGTCGGGATTTTCTCGAATGAGGGGTTCGCCCCGCCTGTTCAAGGGAGACGAAAATGCCGAACCCGCGTCAGCCGGAGCCAGTGCCGGAGCCGCCGCCGCCGGAGTTGCCCCCGTGGTATCCCGAAACGCCGATCGAGGAACCCGATCCGGACCGTCTGCCGGACGAAGTTCCGGTGCCTAATCCGGACGAAAATCCGGAGCCGCCAAAGCACATATGAAGGCCTCCGCACGGGTGGAAGAGCGATCGGAACAAATGGGCGGTGGCGCCGTTTGAAATTCGCCATCAACGGAGTTCAGCGGCGAGGTCAGGGACATGGACGAGATAAGGGACAGGGACAGCGAACGGGAAGAGCTCATCAGGCGCAGAGCCTATGCGATCTGGGAGCAGGAGGGCCGGCCCGACGGTCAGCATCAGCGCCATTGGGAGCAGGCGGCCCGGGAAATGCAAGGACAGAGCGACGGGCAGACCAACGGGCAGACCAACGGGAGCAAGCGCGAGAAGCAGACCGCGGCGGAGACTGAGGCAGTTGCTTCCCCGGAAGCAGATTCGGCTGCTCGCCCGGGCAGCGAGCGCTGAGCGGCCGCCACGGCGGTATCGGTTTCCCCGAGCCGCCTATGCAACGTGAAGGAGAATTCAAATGCGTGTATCGGAGATCATGACCAGAGACGTTCATCTCGCAAGCCCAAACGACACGATAACGGCTGTCGCGCGGCAGATGGCGGAGAACGATATCGGTTTCATGCCGGTCGGGGACAGCGACCGCCTGATCGGCATGATAACGGACAGAGACATCGTGGTCCGCGGTGTCGCAGACGGTATGGACCCCCAGGCAAGGGTCGCCGACATCATGACCACGGACGTGAAATACTGCTTCGACGACGACGAGGTGGACGATGTCGCGCGTAACATGGGCGACATCCAGGTTCGACGGCTGCCCGTGGTAAACCATGACAAACGGTTGGTCGGCATCGTATCGCTTGCCGACGCCGCGCGTGAACAGCCGCAAATGGCCGGCACCGGCCTGAAGGGCGTGACAGAGCCCGGCGGGGCACACAACCAGTCCCATCGAAGCGGCTGACCGAGGCGTCGTTCGACACTGGGGGGCGCGTTGGCGCCCCCTTTCTCACTTCGAGCACGGGAGCCCACCATGGCGGTAAAGCACGAAAGCATACCGAGCCGGGCTGGTCTCGCCCCCGATACGGAGCCCGATGATCACGTCGCCGATGCGGGCGATGCAGGAAGTGGTGCGCCGTATCTCGGCGAGGCGGATCGGGCGCGCCCGGACCCGCCACAGCCGCAGCCACGCAATTACGGCTCCGGTGGCGGAAGGGCCGCAACGGAGCCCGCGACCGCAGAAACGGGCATCGAGGCGGACGACGCCACTGGCGGCGAATACTGGAACCGGGTTCTCGGCGACAATACGAGTGCCGGTACCGTGCGCTTCCTCGCTGCCGTGGGGCTGTTCGTTGTAATAGCCGCGGTGCTTTTCTGGCTCGTCGGCTGAAGAGCCCGGATCGTTTCGCTGGACGGTGGAACGATCCGGGTCTTTGAAGTTGCTCAATTCCGGAGGGAAAACCTTCGCGCGATTACTGCGGCTGCGGCTGCTGCGGCGTCGACGTCTGGAGCTTTTCCTGGACCTTCTGGGCGAGCGCCGGGTCGCTCTGCGCGGCCTTCAGGATCGTCGTGTATTCCTCCACCGACATGTTCGGCGAAGTCTCCACGGCCTTGACCATTTCCTGACTGGCTTCGTTCTGGAGCTTTGCCTTCGCGGCCTCGTCGGTGGTCGCGTCGATTTTCGTGGAGTATTCCTGCCTTACTTTGTCGACCTGAAGATAGGCGACTGCGAAGGCTTCGATCTTTTGTTCGCTGATCGGGGTGCTCGTGCCGCTGGCGTCGGGTTGGGTCTGTGTCGGCTGCGTCTGTTGCGCCTGTGCGAGTTCGAGTGCCGAAGCCGGGCTGAGAAGCATCAAGCTGGAAGCTGCAACGGTCAGCGATGCAACGAGTGTGTAGCGAGTAATCATGTTCTGTCCTCCATGACGTGCATGACTTGATCGGCAGCAATACCGCCTTGCTCATTCGCTCCGCCTTCGAAAAGAACGACGCAAGCGACTCGGGGAGCATGTAGCCCCCAAAGGTGCTCGGTGCGGCGACGAGGGGGCAATTTGCTGACCATTACGCGGCAGCTTTGTGGCTCGCAGCGGATGTGGCGGAAAGGCATATGCAATTGAAAAGGGCGCTCGACCCTTTCGGGGAGCGCCCTTCGACCCGGAGATGCGCACGCCGGCGGAGTGATCCGCGCGCTGGCTCTCGATGACGGGTAGTCGCTGAGAAATGGAAACTGCGGCGGCCTGTTTCAAGGGGCAACCTAGTACGTGACCGACGCCGCCAATCTCAGCCGTGAGCAGTGAACTTCAGGCCACCGGTTTGCTTGCGCGGATCGCAAAGCGATGCTGGCTTCTCCGAGCGAGGCCCTTGAGCAGACTCCAGTTCTTCGCCTGCATCCGGTGTATCTCTCCGAGATCGGTATCGACGGTTATGTCGGTGAAGCCCGCACCTTGCAGCAGCGCGACGACGGCATCGGCGCGCGCGCCTTGCGAGAAGTGGACGCGGGCAAGAATGCTGCGATGCGTCTCCAGCATCTCCTTGGGCTGAGACGGCGGCTCGGGTCTGAGAAGCCCGGCACGCTGGCCCCAGGCGTTGAGCGCGGAAAAGATCCGTTCGAGCCGGGTCGCGTTGACGAAATCGCCATCGACGATCAGCAACCTGCCGCCGGGCTTGAGCACGCGAAGCCATTCCCTGAAGGCTGTAGCCGGATCGACCAGCGTCCATACCAGATGCCTGTTGACGACCACGTCATAATGGTCGTCCGGCTCCATCGTATTTTCCGCGTCACCCATGTGAAAGGAAATATCGCGCCCACGGGTCTTCGCCTTTTGCCGCGCGCGTTCGAGCATCGGTTCGGCCCAGTCGATGCCGGTTACCCGGAAGCCGAGGTCGTCGAGGAGGTGCGAGACCACCCCGGTTCCGCTCGCAAGGTCGAGTGCCGGGCGTCCGGCTCCTTCTCCGAGATGGCGCAGGATGAGCCGATGCCAGGCGGCGCGTTCCTCTTCGGAAAAAATCTCGTGACCGGGAGAGAGATCGAAAGTGGCAGCGCGTTTCGACCAGTAAGCTTTGATTTCGTCGCGAAGATCATAGTTCGGCCGCGATGCCACGTCGCTCATTTTCGGTCCCGGTCTCTTCTGTTTGGAAGCGTTCTAAAAGATATATGTTGACTGGTAAAGTCATGAAATATTAGAACGCACCGAATTTCGAAGGAGCAGGGAACGATGAGGTTTTTCAACAAGGTGGCCGCTGCCGCTGCGGGTTTCTACGTGCTTGTTTCGAGCGCCGCGTTCGCCGACGCCGTGAAGGTGACTGACGTCACCGGTCGCGAGGTTGAGGTCAACGTGCCGGTCGAGCATGTGATCCTCGGAGAGGGGCGCCAGATCTATTTCGTCGGCGCTCTCGACAAGGACGAACCGTTCAAGCGCGTCGTCGGCTGGCGCGACGATCTCGCCAAGGCCGACCCGGAAACCTACGCCGCCTACCTCGAGAAGTATCCCGACATTGCCAAGCTGCCGGCCTTCGGCGGGATGAAGGACGGAACCTTCGACATCGAGCAGGCGGTGGCACTGAAGCCCGACGTCATGCTGATGAATGTCGACGCCAAAACGGCGACGGAGGAGGCGGGCTATATCGAGAAGCTCGAAAAGGTCGGCATCCCGCTCGTCTATGTCGATTTCCGCGAAAAGCCGATGGAAAATACCGAACCGAGCATGCGCCTCATCGGCAAGCTCTTCGGCAAGGAGGACAAGGCCGAGGAATTCATCCGCTTCCGCGCCGACAGCATCGCCAAGGTGACCGATGTCCTCGCCAAGGCCGATCCGAAAAAGCCGCTCGTCTTCATGGAGCGCGCCGGCGGTTATTCGGATGACTGCTGCATGTCCTTCGGCAACGAGAACTTCGGCAAGATGGTCGAATTCGCAGGCGGCGTGAACATGGCGAAGGAGATCATTCCCGGCACCTTCGGGACGGTCAATCCGGAGCAGGTCATCGCTTCCGATCCGGACCAGATCATCATCACGGGGGGCAACTGGGAAGGCTATGTGCCCGGCGGGGCCTGGGTCGGCGTCGGCTATGGCGCGGACGAGAAGGAAGCCCGGCGCAAGCTCGAAGGCCTGACCAAGCGGCCGGCTTTCACCGGCGTGAAAGCGGTCAAGGACGGCAACGTGCATGCCATCTGGCACCAGTTCTACAACAATCCCTATCAGTTCGTCGCCATTCAGCAGATGGCAAAGTGGCTCCACCCGGATCTCTTCAAAGATCTCGATCCGGAGGCGACGTTCAAGGAACTGCACGAGCGTTTCCTGCCGTTGCCGTACAAGAGCGGCTATTTCGTTTCCCTGAATGCCAGCCAATAAGGCTCCGGTCGGAGGGCGAAAGCCCTCCGATCTTCTGTTCGCGAGGTTCGAATGCGGGTTCTGAAAAACGTCCTTCCTGCGCTTGTCGCTCTCGTTGTGGCCGCTGGGCCTGCGATCGCAGCCGAAGTCACCGACGTTACCGGGCGTAAGATCGAGGTCGAGCTCCCTGCCAGGCGGATCCTGCTCGGGGAGGCGCGTCAGATCCATGTCGCGGCAGCGCTCAAGGGCGAACACGTCTTCGACACCGTCGTCGGTTGGCGCGACGACCTCATCAAGAAGGATCCGGACTCCTATGCCGGTTACGTGGAGCGCTTCCCGGAGATCGATAAGCTCCCCCGGTTCGGCTACATTCCAAGCGGCGATTTCAGCCTCGAAGCGGCGATTGCTCTTAAGCCCGATGTGCTGACGCTCAATCTCGAAGCCGAAGACGCGGTCGAAGAGTCGGGCTTCATCGAGAAGGCGGCCGCCGCCGGCATCGCCGTCGTCTTTCTCGACTTCCGCGTGGACCCGGCGAAGAACAGCGAGAAGTCCGTCGAAATCCTGGGCCAGCTCTTCGGCGCGCAGGCGAGGGCGAGCGAGTTCATAGAGTATCGCCGTGCGCAGATCGCCGTCGTCACCGAGCGCCTGGCCAAGGCCGGCGCGGTCGAGCGGCCCAAGGTCTTCATCGAGCGTTCGCCGGGGATCACTGGCGAAACGGTGTGCTGCCGCACCTTCGGTCCGGCGAATTTCGGCGAAATGGTAGAAAAGGCCGGCGGCCACAATATCGGTTCCGACGTGTTCACGACCACCTTCGGCGATCTCAATCCCGAGCAGCTCGTGGTGGCAAATCCGGATCATGTGATCGTCACCGGCAGCAACTGGTCGGCAGAGTCCGACCTGAACCAGTTCGTGAGCGTCGGACGCGGCGCTGATCCGGCAGCAGCTCGGGAGAGGCTGAATGGCCTGATGCAGCGGCCCGCTTTTACGACGCTCGAGGCGGTGAAGGCGGGCAGGGTGCATGCCGCCTGGCATCAGTTCTACGGAGCGCCCTACGAGTTTGTTCCGATCCAGCAATTCGCCAAATGGTTTCATCCGGATCTTTTTGCGGATATCGATCCGGACCGGACCTTCCGTGAATTTCACCAGAAATTTCTTCCGGTCTCCTACCGGCCGGGCTATTTCGTCTCGCTGAACGACGGAGAGGAATGATGGCCGCAATCGCCGAGGAAATAGCAGGCATCGAGGGGCGCGGGCGTTATCGCGCCCTCGTCTTTCGCCGGCTCGTCATGTTGTCGGCTCTTGTTGTCGCACTGTTTGTCTCGGTCGCCGTCGACATGGCGCTCGGCCCCGCCAATTATCCGCTTTCCGATGTCCTGACGGCGTTGTTCGATGCCGAGACCGCAGGCGACCAGCTTCGCGTCGTGATCTGGGACATACGCATGCCGATCGCCCTGATGGCGGTGACTGTCGGCGCCTCGCTGTCTCTGGCCGGCGCGCAGATGCAGACGATCTTGGCCAATCCGCTGGCGAGCCCTTTCACGCTCGGCATTTCGGCCGCGGCCGGCTTCGGCGCAGCGCTGGGGCTCGTCGCAGGCGTCGCCGTGTTCCCGGTCGCGGTTCAGTACATGGTGCCGGTCAACGCTTTCCTGATGGCGATGGTGGCGGCGCTCTTCATCCATTTCGCGTCCACGATGCGTGGCGTCACCGTCGAGACGATCGTCCTGCTCGGCATCGCGCTCGTCTTCACCTTCAATGCGGCGCTGTCGCTGCTCGAATACCTTGCTTCCGAACAGGCGCTGGCGGCGGTCGTGTTCTGGACCATGGGAAGCCTCACCAAAGCAACCTGGCCGAAGGTCTGGGTTACCGGCGCCGTGCTGCTCATTGCGGTGCCGGTCTTCGCGCGCCGCGCCTGGGCACTGACCGCGCTGCGCCTCGGCGACGACAAGGCGGCAAGTTTCGGCATCAATGTCCGGCGGCTCAGGCTCGAAACGATGCTGACGGTCAGCCTGCTTGCGGCGATCCCGGTTTCCTTCGTCGGCACGATCGGTTTTGTCGGCCTCGTCGGGCCGCATATCGCCCGCATGCTCGTCGGCGAAGACCAGCGCTTCTTCCTGCCCGCCTCCGTGCTTTGCGGCGCTCTGCTGCTCTCCGTCACCTCGGTCGTCAGCAAGATGATCATCCCCGGTGCGGTGCTGCCGATCGGCATCATCACCGCGCTCGTCGGCGTCCCCTTCTTCTTCGTGCTGATCTTCACCAACAGGAAGCGCGCATGGTAAGCCTCGCCCTCAAGGATGTCGGTGCCACCTATGGCCGGCGCGTCGTTCTCTCCGATATCAATACCGGTACTCTGAAAGGCGGGCAGCTAACCGCCGTCATCGGCCCGAACGCGGCCGGAAAGTCGACACTGTTCAAGCGGATCGCCGGGCTTGCCGCCGGTCCCGGCCTCGTCCACCTCTCCGATACGGCAAAGGGGCCGGAAGCGATCTGCTACATGCCGCAGGACACCGGCGCGAATGCCGTCCTGACCGTCTATGAGTCTGTCCTCCTTTCCGCCAAACAGGGCTCGGGCTGGAAGGTGAAGGACGGCGAACTGGCAGAGATCGATCGCGTGCTCGCGGCGCTCAAGATCAATGATCTGGCCTTCCGCGGCCTCGGCGAGCTCTCCGGGGGACAGCGCCAGCTCGTTTCGATCGCACAGGCGCTCGTGCGCAAGCCGGAGATCCTGCTGATGGACGAGCCGACTTCGGCGCTCGACCTTTTCCGCCAGATCGAGGTGCTCGGCTTCATGAAGCGCCTCGCCGCTCAATCCGGCATGGCGGTGCTGATTGCACTGCATGACCTGAATCATGCGCTTCGCTATTGCGAAGATACCATCGTGATCAGCGGCGGCTCGGTCGTCGCAAGCGGCGCGACGCACACGGTCGTCACTGCCGACATGCTGAAATCCGTCTACCGCGTCGAGGCGCGGGTCGAGGCCTGCTCCCGCGGCCGGCCCGTCGTCATCGTCGACGATTCCATAGCACTCGGGTGAAGCACCGCCGCTCCGGATCCGTCCTCAAGCGGAGATGGGGGCGAAGGCGCGATCGCGCTCCGACATCTGGGTCACTTCGAGCGGCCAGGCAATGGCAAGCCGCGGATCGAGCGGATTGAGCCCGCCTTCCGCTTCCGGCGCGTAGGCTTTGTCGTGCAGGTAGACGAGTTCGCAATTCTCGCTCAGCGTCTGGAAGCCGTGGGCGAACCCGCCGGGGATCATCATCGAGCGGGCATTCTCGGCGCTCAGGATCTCACCATGCCATTGCAGATACGTGGGTGAATCAGGCCGGATATCGACTGCGACGTCGAATACCGCGCCCGCCAGGCACGAAACGAACTTCGCCTCATCGTGGGGCGGCCGCTGGAAGTGCAGGCCGCGGATCGTACCCTTCGCTCGCGTCAGGGTGTGGTTGATCTGCGCGATCGCTCCGTCGATGCCGAAGTCGCGCAATTCGTCGCGGCAGAAGAAGCGTGAAAAGAAGCCGCGTTCGTCGCCGGCTTGCTTTCGCTCTATGACCGCAAGGCCGGCGAGAGGCGTAGGGAGACGATTGAAGCGCGGCATGAATTCCTCGAGACAGCATTTTCCGACCGATGCTTCTTGCACGATCCGGCGTTGACGCGGCAAGCACTAACTGGAAAAGAGGGAACTGAGGCAGTCCTCAGGTGCCGGTGAAATCCGGGCGTTGGAAATATCGGAGTCATCATGATCGAGGTGCACCCCTCGGCTAAGATCAGCCCGCTCTGCGACATCGAGGATTCCGTGCGTGGGACGCGGATCGTCGTCGCGGAAGCATCGGTCATCGACAGCTTCGTCAAGATCAAACCGGCGGGCGGTGCCGGCGATCTCACGGTCGGCCGGTTCTGCTATATCAACAGCGGCTGCGTCTTCTATACCGGCAATGGCATAAGCATCGCCGACAATGTGCTGATCGCCGCCAATTGCACCTTCGCTCCGGTCAATCACGCCTACCGCGAGCGGGATAAGCTGATCCGGGAACAGGGTTTCCTGCCGAGCCGCGGCGGCATTGTCATCGAGGACGATGTCTGGATCGGGGCGAACTCGGTGATCCTGGACGGCGCCCTGTTGCGCAAGGGCTGTGTCATTGCTGCCGGATCCATCGTGCGCGGCGAGGTCGAAGCCTATACCATATGGGGCGGAAACCCGCTCAGGCGCCTGGGGACAAGGTCGTGATGTTCACGGTTTTCGGGGGATCCGGCTTCATCGGAAGCAATCTCGTCCGCCGATTGCGCGCTCGCGGTGCCGAGGTGCATGTTCCCTCCCGCGGCGACGTGCCTGCGGCCGGTCAGGATCTCGGCCATGTCATCTATGCCATCGGGCTTACGGCCGATTTCCGGACCCGGCCGTTCGATACGATCGAAGCGCATGTCTCGCTCGCAGCCAGGCTCCTGCGCGAGAATGCGTTTTCATCCTTCCTCTATCTCTCGTCCACCAGGGTCTACGCCGGCAGCGAGGACACGCGCGAGGATGCCCGGCTCTCGGCCACGCCTCTCGATCCTTCGGATCTCTACAATCTCTCCAAATTGACGGGGGAGGCGATCTGTCTCGCCTCCGGCCGCAAGACGGTGCGGGTCGCCCGGCTGTCGAATGTCGTCGGACCTGGCGAGGCGAAGTCGGACACGTTCCTCGGCGCGCTGTGCCGCGAGGCGGGCAACGGCCAGATTCAGCTTCGGACCGCACTTGCTTCGAGCAAGGACTATATATGGATCGACGACGCCGTGGACGTCCTCCTGCGGATCGCACAGGAAGGCCGCCATTCCGTCTACAACGTCGCAAGCGGCCGTCAGACGAGCCACGCGGAGTGGTGCGCCGCCATCCAGTCCCGGGCGAAGTGCTCCGTTGCGGTGGATGAGGATGCGCCGACCGTCTCATTCGCGCCGATCTCAACCGATCGGATTAAGGACGAATTCGCTTTTGCCGCAGCACCTGTGCTAGAGCGCATCGCAGAAATCCTGGGCGAGGGAGAATCGGAATCCGGTTCCCACCCGCGGCCAACCACAAGAAGCAGGATCTGACATGGACCCTATCGAACAATTCCGCAGCGAGCGGGCGGCCGCTATCGACGGCTACGGCTGCGACGGCGATTTCCAGGCGCTCTCGAACCAATGGCGCGAAGCTTCGATGGCGAAGCGCTACGTTTATAACTTCGACTGGCTCGGGCGCCCGATCATCCAGTATCCGCAGGATATGGTGGCGATGCAGGAGATGATCTGGGCGACACGGCCGGATCTGGTGATCGAGACGGGCATCGCCCATGGCGGCTCGCTGATTATGAGCGCCTCGCTGCTCGCAATGCTCGACATGTGCGACGCGATCGAGGCGGGCGTTTCCTTCGACCCCAGCCGGTCCAGGCGCAAGGTCATCGGCATCGACATCGACATCCGCGCCCACAACCGCGCGGCGATCGAAAGTCATCCGATGGCGAGCCGCATCCAGATGTTCCAGGGATCGTCCATCGACCCGGACATCGTGGCGCAGGTGCGTGAGGCCTCGGTCGGCTACAAGCGGGTCATGCTATGCCTCGATTCCATGCATACCCACGCGCATGTGCTTGCCGAACTCGAGGCCTATGCGCCGCTCGTGACGGCCGGCTGCTACTGCGTGGTCTTCGATACGCTGGTCGAGGAGATGCCCGCGGGCTTCTTCGACGACCGCCCCTGGGACGTCGGCGACAATCCGAAGACGGCGGTGCATGCGTATTTGAAGTCCCATCCTGAATTCGAGATCGACCGGTCGGTTCAGAACAAATTGATGGTGACCGTTGCGCCGGATGGGTTTTTGAGGAGGCTTTGAAAGTCGGATCGGGGCCGAGGAGTCCTCGGGACATGAGGAGCCTTGGAAGAACTGAAAGGGGCCCGCCCGCGATCGCGGTGGTCCCCTTTTGTTAGGAGCGCTCGCAGCGTAACCTCCTTCAGGCAACCCGGCCCGGGCGGGCGAGCGTCGGATCGACTCGGTTACAGCGCCGCGCGTCCTGTCAGATGTGCAAAGATCGCTATAACGCTTTGATCTGCGGCATGTTTTTGCCCTTACGAATGCAGCAGCGTAGCGCCGAGGCATTCCCGCAGGTTCTCTACTATCTCCGCGATCCAGGCATCATTCATCAACTCGAGCGGCGCGTTGAACGAAACGGCAACATTCACTTCGTATTGGCTACGGCGTGGGATCGGCAAGCCGATGCCACCTTCGCCGGGCAAATAATACCCCATATTGACCGCATAGCCGCGACAGCGCGCCTGGCTCACGAGTTCTGCTACGACGCCGGAATCAACGTGTCGCAGCGATGGGTGAGTTGTGTAACGCTCTGAATTGGCGGCGATAATCTGGGCCGCGTTCTCCTCTGGCAACATCGAGAGCAGGGCCACGCTTCCTGCGGCTACGCCCATGGGCACGCGCGCGCCCACGCCCATCGTGAACTGCCTCCGCGTCGAGCGGCTGACCATTTCGGCGCAAACGGCATCGACCCCTGCCTGCACCATCAGATAAATCGTGAACCCGGTGCGCCGGGCGAATTCAGTCATGCCGGGTCGGATCAGTTGGATTTGGGATTCCAGCCGCTCCTGTCGTTTGGCCAGCATCTCTATTGCCGGACCCAGACGGTAGTGGCCGTAGCGCCCTGCGGCCTCGGCGAAACCCTTCTGCAGCAGCGCGGCAATGCTCCGGTGAGCGGCCGATTTCGCGCAACCCGTTCTCCGTGCGATTTCGGCCAAGCTCAGTCCTTCCGACCCGGCGTCTCCGAGAACAATCAGTATCTCCAGCGCCCTCTCCGCGTTGAGAGAGGAAGCGACGTTGCTCGACATGATGCCACCTTTTCCTTTTGTTCTTATAATCGGAACATTATTCTCAAATCTGTCTCGATTAAAGGAATTTGTTGACAGGCTTGGCGAAAGCCAGCATCGTGCCCGCAAGGAAACGGAGTTTTCCGGACAGGTGAGGAGGCTGTCGTTCACCGGTTTCCTGTGCCCGATACGGCGCAGGCGTCGGCTGGATATGCTTTTGTCAGGCGCCTCCATCCAGTCCGGGGTCTGACGAAGGGCGAGTGGATGCTGCCATTTCTGATCAAGCGCCTCGGGTTTGCTGTCCTGACCCTGTTTAGCGTGCTTACCTTGGTTTTTCTGATCGTGAGGGTCCTGCCCGGAGACCCGGCGCTGGTCATTCTTGGAGATCAGGCAAGCCCCGCCAGCATCGCGGCTCTGCATGCGCGGCTTGGCCTCGACCAGCCCGTGCTCGTGCAATACGGCCAGTTCCTCCTGCAAGCGGTACAAGGCGATCTCGGCAAGTCAATGGTGACCGGGCGTCCGGTCTCGGAAGAAATACTCACGGTCTTGCCGTACACCATGGAACTGACAATCGCCGCGCTTGCGCTCGGGGTGCTGTTGGGCGTCCCCGCCGGCGTCTGGGCTGCCGTAAAGCGCAATCGCCTCCCGGATTATTTTTTGCGGTTCGTCTCACTGCTGGGCCTTTCGTTGCCGGCCTTCGTCGCGGCAATCGTGCTGCTGATGGTCTTTGCCATCCAGTTCCGCTGGTTTCCCGTCATCAGCGCAGGCACGGGCGAAACAATAGGCGACCGGCTTCGGCAAATGGCTCTGCCTACGCTGGCGCTCGCGCTGATCATGATGGCTTACATCACGCGCGTGACCCGCTCAGCCATGCTGGAGGTGCTCAACCAGGATTTCGTGCGCACTGCGCGCGCCAAGGGCGCCAGCCCCGCCGCTGTCGTGTGGAAGCATGCCCTCGGGAACTGCATGATTCCCATCACCACGGTCGTTGGGCTCTATCTCGGCATTTTGATCGGCAATTCGGTTCTGACCGAGATCGTGTTCTCGCGGCCCGGCTTGGGCAAGCTGATCCTGACTGCGCTGACGCAGCGGGACTACACGCTGCTTCAGGGCATGATTGTCGTCTACACGCTGATGGTCGTCGTCGTGAACCTGCTGACCGACCTGACCTATGGCTTTCTTGATCCGAGGGTTCAGTACAAATGACCGACGCCACCGTCACGCCCTCGCAACCGATCAAGCGCAGAAGCGCGTTTCGCGATTTTGCCGCACAATTGAACGCCTCGACATGGATCGGCATAGCCATTGTGGTAGCGCTGGTTCTCGCCGCATTCTTCGCGCCGCAACTGGCGACGCACGATCCTGCACGTCAGAACATCATGAACCAGTTGGCCGAGCCAGGCTCACAGTTCTGGCTGGGCGCAGACCAGTTCGGTCGAGACATCTGGTCGCGGATCGTCTACGGCGCCCGTTATTCGCTCACCATCGGCTTCTTCGCCATTCTGACTGCGCTGGTGGTCGGCACGCTGATCGGCATGATCGCCGGTTATGTCGGCGGCCGCATCGACATCATCTTCATGCAGATCATGGATGTGGTGCTGGCCTTCCCCTCGCTCATTCTCGGCCTCGCGCTCGTTGCGTTGATGGGCGCCACGCTGACCAACATCGTCATCGCAATCGCATTCACGGCGACACCGGCCTTCGCTCGCATCGCCCGGGCCGGCGTCATCACACAGCGTGACCGCGAGTATGTGCAGGCATGTCGGGCGATGGGGTTCTCAGGACCGAGAATACTCTTCAGGCACATCATGCCGGCGATCTTGCCGGAGGTGATGGTCATGGCTTCGCTGTGGATGGCCACTGCCGTACGCACCGAAGCCTCCTTAGCGTTCATTGGGTTGGGGCTGGCGCCGCCCACCCCGACCTGGGGCGGGATGGTGCGCGACGGTTTCGACAACATCCTGAGTTCCTTCCATCTCGCGCTCGTCCCCAGCGTAGCGATTCTGCTTCTGGTCCTTGCATTCAACCTGATCGGTGACGGCCTGCGCGACGCTATCGACCCCCGCCTGAAGGATGCCTCGTGATGGAGAAGAACCCTGTCGTCTCGGTACGTCATCTCAGCGTTTCCTTCGGCCGCACGACGGTCGTTCACGATCTCAATTTCGAGATCGCCGCAGGGAGCACTCTGGCGCTGGTGGGAGAATCCGGTTCCGGAAAATCCGTGACTTCGCTTGCGATAATGCGGCTTTTGCCCGAGCGCGTCGCACGAGCAGAAGGGTCGATCATACTTGATAACCGTGACCTTCTGACACTGACCGAACCGGAAATGCGTCGGGTGCGCGGCGGGCGGATCAGCATGATCTTTCAGGAGCCGATGACGTCGCTGAACCCGGTCCAGCGCGTGGGCGACCAGTTGGCCGAGGTAATCCGCATTCATAAGGGGCTCAGCGGCAATGCGCTGAAGGAAGCCGTACTGGACATGCTGCGGAAGGTGCGCATCCCCGACCCGGAAGCGCGGATGCACCAATATCCACACACCTTCTCCGGCGGAATGCGGCAGCGGGTGATGATCGCCATGGCTCTGTCTTGCGATCCGGCGCTGATCATCGCCGACGAGCCAACTACGGCACTTGATGTGACGGTTCAGGCCCAGACACTGGCCCTGTTGAAAGACCTCCAGCGCGAGACAGGCGCTGCGGTCCTGTTCATCACGCACGACATGGGTGTTGTGGCCGAGTTGGCCGACAACGTGCTGGTCATGCGTCGGGGCCGCGAAATCGAGAGCGGAACTGTCCATGAAGTCTTTTCCAACCCGAAAGACGCCTATACCCGCAGTTTGATAGAGGCCGCTCCCAGTCTCGTGGGAAAACTCAGCGAGTTCAGCGTTCCTGCTCGGCCGGTGGAGGGCGTGCCGGCGTCGTTCACCCGCGAAACGCCTGTGCTCGAGGTAAACGACCTCACCGTGCGCTTTCCGGTCCGCAGCGGTTTCTTCGGCCGTCTGACCGGTATGGTGCATGCGGTCGAACGTGCATCCCTGGCCATAACGAAGGGCAAGACGCTTGGTCTGGTGGGGGAATCGGGCTCCGGCAAATCGACGATCGGCAAGGCAATCATAAACCTAGCTCCGATCGCTTCCGGCGATGTCCGGGTTTCTGGACGGCGGGTGGACTATGACGACCCGCAGAGCCTCGCGCGAATGCGGCGCGATGTGCAGATGATATTCCAGGATCCCTATGGTTCGCTGGATGCCCGGCAGACAATCGGCTCTGCAATTATCGAGCCTATGCAAGTCCATGGGCTCGCCAAAGGCGCCGAAGCCTTCGAGAAGATGCAATGGCTGTTGGAGCGGGTCGGCCTGGATCCAGCGCGCGCCTCGAGCCTGCCGCACGAGTTTTCGGGCGGCCAGCGACAGCGAATCTGCATCGCGCGCGCTCTGGCGATGTCGCCGAAGCTCATCATAGCCGACGAAGCGGTCTCGGCGCTCGATGTGGCGATCAAAGCTCAGATCATCGACTTGATGATCGATCTGCAGAAGGAATTTGGCGTCTCCTATCTGTTCATCAGCCACGATATGGCCGCGGTGGAGCGGATCTGCGATCGCGTGGCCGTCATGTATTTCGGGGAGATCGTCGAGATCGGCAAGACCGAGGACGTCGTCGGCCGACCGGGGCACGAATATACCAGGCGCTTGCTGGCGGCCATCCCGATCACCCACCCTGACCAGCGCGGCCGGCGTTCTCCACAGGGCGTGGACGTTACCCAGCCGCGCAGTCCCATCAAGCCTCTCCGGTACCAGGCGCCGGCCCCGCTCTGGAGCATGGCCTCCGATGGGCACTTCATCCGCAGCGCAACCTGACCCACCCAGAAGGACTCATCGACTTGCACACGATCGAAGAGCTTGCAGCCTTTGTCGCCGGCTGTTCTGCGGCAGATATACAGGAACAGGCGCGTGAAGCTGCTTCACTTCTCCTGGCCGACCTGTTGGCTGCGACGGCCGCTGGTTTGCACTCACCGCTTGCGGCGGCGGCACGTGCAGCCGCGGTCGATCTATACGGACCCGGATCGGCCACAATCTGGCTGACCGACATCAGTCTGTCGCCCGCCGGAGCGGCCATGGCTAATGCCGCGGCGGCGAGTGCTCTTGACATCGACGACGGTCACCGCGGTGCTGCCGGTCATGCCGGAGCGGGCGTTATTCCCGCGGCTCTGGCCGTGGGGCAGGCGCTTGGCTCGAGCGACGAGCAGATCATAAGCGCAATCGTACTTGGCTATGATGTCGCCCTGCGTGTGGCCTCGTCTCGTCCGACCTCGACCATCGATACCTACAGCAGTGGCCGCTGGGTGGGCTACGGAGCTGCTGCCGCGGCCGGGCGCCTGCTGGGCTTGACCGCCGAGCAGCTTGCAAATGCGATGGCCATTGCAGGCGCCGAGGGGCCCATAGGTTTCCCGACGGGCAGTTCAAAGTATCAAGGCACCACGGTGAAGGAAGTAATTCCCCCAGCCGTAACGGCGGGCCTGACTGGTGCCTATCGCGCGCGCGCCGGAGCGACCGGGCCGCTCGACCTTCTGGACAGGTCCTCGCATTTCGACCGCGAAATCGTGACCGGCGGACTCGGACAAAGCTGGTGGCTGCAGCAGTGTTACCTCAAACCCTATGCTTGCTGCCGGTACATGCACGCTGCGATCGACGCTGTTCTGCAGTTGCGCCAGCCCGGCAGGACAATACGCAGTTTTCGAATAGAGACGTTCCCGCAAGGGCTGAAGCTCTCGAATTCGCGGGCGCCGAAGACGCTCGAAGCCGGGCAGTACAGCTTTTATTTCAGCTGCGCCCTGGCTGCCCTGTACGGACCATCGGCCCTTCAGCCTGTCGATGCGGCCCGATTGACCGATCCGGACGTGCTTGATCTCGCCGGCCGCATCGAGCTGGTCGCGCATGAGGATTTCGCGGAGTCTTTCCCCAAAAGGACGCCCTGCCGCGTGATCATCGATCAGGGTGACGGTCCGCAGACCGCCACAGTCCTTCATCCGCTGGGCGACGTTGCCAACCCCATGTCACGCGATCAGGTGGCGGAGAAATTCCGCAAGATCGGCGCCGTGAGCATCGATTCCGTTTGGCTGAACGACATTCTCCCGGCGCTCGACGGGATACTGGACCATGGTTTCGGGCCGCTTTTCTCTGCGCTGAACCCCCGTCGCCAGTCCGATCCGATTAAAGGAAACATCATGCTCATCAAGGAGGTAGCGCAATGATGCATTTTAGGTTCCCGAGAGCATTGGCTTTGGCTGCGATCTTGGCTGGCGGCGCGCTTGCTCCGCTGCCGGCGGTCGCCGCGAAGACGGAGCTCACGCTCGGCGCCGCAGCTGCAGACATCGGCAATCTCGATCCGCATTATTCGGCGAGCACCACTGACCGCACGCTGGTGGCCTGGATCTTTGGCGGCCTGGTCCGCTTCGCTCCCGGCACAACCGACCCCGCCCGGATCGAGCCCGACCTGGCCGAGAGTTGGGAATCCAGCCCGGATAAGCTGGTTTGGACCTTCAAACTGCGCAAGGGGGTGCAATTTCATCACAATTATGGCGAAGTGACCGC
The DNA here is from genome assembly GCF_000427465.1 of Sinorhizobium arboris LMG 14919. Classification (NCBI taxonomy): domain Bacteria; kingdom Pseudomonadati; phylum Pseudomonadota; class Alphaproteobacteria; order Hyphomicrobiales; family Rhizobiaceae; genus Sinorhizobium; species Sinorhizobium arboris. The sequence goes on from NZ_ATYB01000008.1 coordinate 1,523,674, forward strand.
CGAGGACGTCGTATTCAGCCTGCAGAAAGCGGCGGATCCCGAACGTTCGGCATTCGCCACTGACTACGCCTCCTTCGACAAGATCGAGGCTGTTGATCCCTATACCGTGCGCATCACGCTGAAGAACGCCATTCCAAGCGTGCTGGGCCCATTGGCGAACTATGCCGGCGGCTTCATCATCAGCAAGAAGGCCTACGAAGAACGCGGTGAGAGCTTCTCTCGCAGTCCGGTAGGATTCGGGCCCTTTCAACTCGATTCGATCGAGCCTGGCGTAGCCGTGCACTTCACGGCCCATAAGGACTATTTCCGCGGGGCTCCGAAGTTGACGAAGGTAACGTATCGCTTCCTCAATGCCGCGGCTGCCCGGGACCTAGCCTTCCTTGCCGGTGAAGTCGACGCGGCCACCGGACTTGCCGATCCGAACTGGCTGAAGCGCACCCTGGCGGTCGATGGAACCACCGTGGACATCTTCGACCCAGCCGAACTTACCGTGCTGCACATCAATACCAAGAATGCGCCGTTCGACGACATTCGGGTACGCCGCGCCCTGGCCTATGCCATGGATCCCAGCCGTATCGCCGAATACCGCGGCACCGAATTCACCCGGGTCGGAAAGTCGGTCATTCCGTCGAACAATCTCGGTTACACCGAGGAC